>CANETF010000047.1 GCA_947440575.1 Verrucomicrobiaceae bacterium | reverse complement strand
CCCGATCCGCCTGCCCCTGGTCCTTGCCTCTGCCGATTTCAGGCACCGTCTCCACCCCTCACGCCCCTCCACCACCAACCTTTTATGAACCGCTTCTCAATCAAAATCCATTCGGGACTCCATTCCCCCATCCCCCAGCGCGGCATCGCCGCCCTCCTAACTGTCGTCGCAACGTTCGCTGGACTCGCATTCAGCACCCCTTCAGCACACGCCAGCATCGCCTACGGTTCGATCAATAACTTCGACGTCGTCAATGACACCGGTTCCCCTTGTCACGGTTTCGAAATCGAACTCGAGGATGTCGCTTCAACCGAAATCACCTATACCTACGACTGGAATCACTACGGCAAATCCAAGTTCATTCCCAGCACCACGGCATCGGGTCGCCCAGCCACCTGCGTCCGTTGGGAAAGCGCAAAGAATGCCGACGGCTCCTGGGCAGCCTTTACGGCCATCCCCGCCGGTCCAATCCAACCAACCGACGGTCATCAGTTCACCGATCCCAATGTCAATTTCGGGGGCGAGCACTTCGGTGTCGGTTACACCAAAAACCCCACCGCTGTCCGCTACTTCTGGCTTCTGGATGATGGCGCTGGAAACCTCAAGCGAGGCCCTGAAGTCCAAGTCTCCACACCCGTGTTCAACTACGCGCCTGCCGCTGTCGGCGTCGTGGCACAGGTGCAGGCCGTCATTGTCCCCATCGTGCCCGCGCTCCCCGAACCCAAAGAGTTCGGCGATCCCGTTTGGGTCAAGGAGATCCGCACCACCACGCACAATAACAACGAGGTCAAACTCCGCGACCTCGTGTCGGATGATCCAGACAAACCCAACGACAAAAACTGGAGAAATGGCGAGCCCGATGAAGTCGAAGTCGAATGGCAACTCCTTCAAACCGACCACAATAAAGCCGATGGCGGTGCCAATGGCGAACTCGCCGCAGCACCCGAAGCGCTAAAGGATGGCGACGAAGTTGTCACCCGCCGCTATGAGTTCTTCAAATACACCGGTCCCATCGACGATGAATCGGGCGAAGCTCTCGCGGAAAAAGTAGCGGCCGACGACCTCCATGGCCGCGGCCTCAAGACCATCAACGGAGTCGAAGTGGACCTTTCCACCACCACCGTCGTTGGAGACTACATCGGTGCCCAAATGGCAGCCTTCGATCCCGCTTCGGAAGTGGGTCTCATCGACCAAATCCCAGACGCCGAACTCAATGCCGAATATCCAGCACGCCGGGTCATCATCCCAGGAGCAGTTCCCTTCACCGCCACATCCCAAGGCCAACTTCCTCAGGGGATGACCTTCGACACCACCACCGGCATTCTCGCCGGAACGCCCACTGCCTCCGGCACCTTTTCGATCGACGTGACCGCCCAGGAAGGCACGCTTCCTGTCAAAACCAAAACCTACAGCTTCATCGTCGCAGAAGCCGGGGCTGCCCCTCCTCCACAAAGCGTCATTGATACCAGCTCACTCCCTCTAGATGCCGGCACCCTCACCGGCAACGGCGCCTATGAAAACAGCACGGACATCACCGTCACCGCCACGCCAAACGCTGGCTTCTCTTTTCTCAACTGGACCGACAACGGCGCGGTCGTCAGCACCACCGCAAGCTACACCTTCACCACCAATGTGAATCGCTCACTGACGGCCAACTTTGTCCCCACCACACAAAACTTCGCCGTCACTCTATCCGCCTCAGCGCCAACTCTCGGCACGGTCACAGGCGCCGGTTCCTTCGCCAAAGACACCATGGTCAGCATCACCGCCATCCCCAATGCGGGCGCTGCCTTCCTGTCTTGGACCGAACAAAACATCGAGGTCAGCACAAACCCCACCTACACCTTCTCTGCCACCGCGGATCGGACCTTGGTGGCTCAGTTCGTCGCCACCTTCGACATCACCACCACCGCCTCGCCCTCCATCGGTGGCACCACCAACGGCACCCTCGTGGTCAATGACGGCAGCAATGCCACAGTTTCTGCGGTCGCCAATACGGGCTACTCTTTTGTCAGTTGGACCGAAGGTTCCACCATCGTTAGCACCGATTCCAGTTACACCTTTCCCGCCACTTCAAATCGCAGCCTCGTTGCCCAGTTTGCCCAAGTCTTCGACATCACCGCCACCGCAATCCCCTCAAACGCCGGAGTCGTTGAAGGCACCGGTCTAACTGTCCGCGACAGCACCTTCACCCTCACAGCCACCGCTAATCCCGGCTTGATGTTCCTCAACTGGACAGAAGCAGGCATCGTCGTCGCTTCGACCCCCACCTATACCTCGACAGCCACTCAATCACGAGCCCTCGTCGCCCGTTTCCAACCCACCCCAGTCATCGTCCCGCAGGCTTTGTTCAAAGGCGTTGTGCTCAATCAGCAAGTCCCGTCCTCCGACAGCACCGGCATCATGTCAGCGACGGTCTCCAAAAACGGTGTCTTCACAGGCACCCTCAAACTCGCCTCAACATCCTACACACTCAAAGGTCAGTTCAACAGCATGGGCCAAGCCCTGCTTTCGATCAATCGCCGAGGCAAATCCCCTATCATTCTCAGACTGCAATACGATGCCTTCATTGGCATCACCGGCACCCTGAATGATGGCGCAACAACCGCCTCAATCACCGCCCAACGTTGCCCCTATTCCAAAACCCAGCCTCTCCTCACCGGTGTCGGTGCCTACACTCACCTCATCGGACTTCCTCGCCGTTTGCGCCCTCCCCTTCCGTTTGGCACCGGCACCCATAAAATCTCCTCCACCGGCACAGTCACTGTTGCCGGAAAACTAAGCGATGGCACCAGCTACACCTCTTCGACAAACCTCACCGAGGTGGGCACCTTCCCTCTCTATTCTCCCACCAAGCTCACCGGATTCACCGGCTTTGTGGTCGCCAACTTGCCTCTCGACTCCACAGCCGCCCCATCTCCCGTCCTATGGCAGCCAGCCACACCCGAGGCATCTAAAAGCCTCACTTTCTACGTGGATGCATACACGCCCCCCAGTCGCAACCACACGGCGATTCAGGTCGACCTGGGGGTTCCAAATCTCGACATCACCCAGTTCGATGCCATCGGCGGCTTGCTCAATACGTGGCAAATGAAGCTGGGCATTTCCAATATCGCATCAGACCTCCACGTCGGTCCTGGACCCATCTCCCTCCGCATCTCTCCCAGCAACGGCGTTGTCAGCGGAAAGCTCAATGACGGCACCGTCACCCGAGCCTTCACCGGCGTCGTCTGGCAGAGCACCGGCCAAGCGTTCTGCATCCTTCCACGCTTTGGCGACCAGTCGAGCCTCACCCTCAACGCGATCTACACCAAACCCTAACCCATCAAATCCCCGCCCCCACGACAGTGCCAAACAAACCAAGCTAACCATCCAAACCAAAAACATCATGCAAACTTCAAGCCCACCATCCCACCCTACGACTCTCCTCCGAGCCGCCAACCCCCGCACCCTCCTCGCCCTCAGTGCCGCCTGCGCTTACCACACTTTGCCAGCTGCGCCTCCTCCTGGTCAACTCCTCTCCTCCCAGTGCTTCCAATGCCACGGCACTAACGGCCAGCCCGTCTCAGGATTCGAAGGCATCGGGGGCGAGAACGCGAACGAGATGCACAAAGAGCTTCTCGAAATGAGCCTCCGCAAGCCGGAGGGCATCATGGACCTGCAGATCCGTGCCTACACTCCAGCCCAGCTCCGGCTGATCGCAAACTACCTCTCCACCCTGCCTAAGACCGGCGAAACAAACGATGACTAATCGTCCATCCCCTTCCTCCAAATCTCAAACCTTGCCCTAACCTTATGAATACCAATCGCAGAGACTTCCTCACCCTGACGGGACTCACCTCCCTCTCACTCGCACTGCCCCGTTCCCTCCGTGCAAACACCACCCCACCTCATGTGCTTGTCATCGGCGGCGGCTTCGGCGGTGCCACCGTCGCCAAATACCTCAAACTTTGGGGCGGCAATATCGATGTCACCCTGATTGACCGCGACGCCAGTCACTACGCCTGCATCTTGTCCAATCTCGTCGTCACGGGCGCCATCCCAATCAGCCGCATCCAATTGGGCTACGGCAACCTCAAGACCAAACGTGGCGTCAACATCGTTCAGGGTGAAGCCCTCTCCGTTGATCCTGCTTCCAAAGAGGTCACTGTCAAAATAGGCAACGATTTCTTCGCCTATGCTTTCGATAAGCTGGTATTGTCACCCGGCATCGACTTCATCAATCCGGCAGGCAACTACAACAGTGATCTCACCCCTCACGCTTGGAAGGCGGGTCCACAAACACTCCTCTTGAAAAACCAGCTCGCTGCCATGGCCAAAAAGCAGACTTTCGTGATGACCATCCCGAAGTCTCCCTATCGCTGCCCTCCCGGCCCCTATGAGCGCGCCTGCTCCGTGGCCGATTACCTGAAACGCAAAAAGAGCGGCGCTAAAATCATCGTGCTCGATGCCAATGCTTCTATCCAGGCCGAGCCCATCAACTTCGGCAACGCTTTCACCAAAACCTACAAGGATGTCCTCACCTACATCCCCAACGCTGCAGTCTCCGAAGTCGATTCCTCCACCAAAACCATCGTCACCTCCCAAGGCACGTTCAAAGGGGCCGTGCTCAATGTCATCCCCAATCAACGCGCCGGCCAGATTGTCGCCAATGCCGGTCTGGTCAACGATCCAACCGGCAAATGGGCGCTGGTCAATCCTCTGAACTATGCGTCAACTTTGTACCCCGACATCCACATCCTCGGCGACTCCCAAGGCACTGGCCAACCCAAATCCGGACACATGGCCAACTCCCAAGCCAAGGTCTGTGCCGATGCCATCATCCGTGGATTTAGCGGCGAGGCTCCCGACCCGTCTCCCGTTACAAGCTCCGCTTGCTTCAGCCCCATCACCTCCAAAACAGCATCCTGGCTCACCGCCTCTTTCCAGTATGACCCTGTCACGAAGGCAATGAAACGCGTCGAACCTTCCTTCGCCGAGGCACCCAGACCGACCTCAGACGGCATGGAGCAAATGTTCCACTGGGCCGACAACATCTTCGCCGACTCGTTCAGCTGAATACTGCCATTCCTAACTTGGGAAACCACCACTCTCCCAAGATTGCCCAGCCTGCATTCAGCACTCTGCCGAATGCAGGCTGAATCATTGGCAAGCCACACCAATCCAAGGGTAAATTTCTCATGCCTTCACCTTCACCTTCATCAGTCCCCGGACTATCAGTCGTCATCCCCTTCTACAACGAGGAGGCGAATCTAATCTCCGTCCTCGCTGAACTTCGCACCCTTCTCGATCACTTGGGATCTACCTATGAAGTCCTGGCAATCAACGATGGCAGCAAAGACTCAACGACTTCTCTGTTAAACGATTTGATACCCTCTTGGCCGGAACTTCAGCCCATCCATCTCCCAACCAATCAAGGTCAAGCCGCCGCAATTTGGGCCGGCTTCCAAGCCTGCACCTCCCCTCTCGTCGCCGTCTTAGATGGCGATGGCCAAAATGATCCCTCCGCCCTTCCCGCCATGATCGATCACCTCGAAAAAACGGGTACCGACATGGTCACTGGAGTCCGCGCAAAACGACAGGATAGCTGGCTCCGAAAGCGCATGTCTCGAGTCGCGAACAATGTGCGACAGTTCTTCCTCAAAGACGGCGTCAGCGACTCAGGCTGTGCTCTGAAAGTCATGCGCCGTGAAGTCATCAGCGCTTTTCTGCCACTCCGCACCCTCTACTCATTCATGCCCGCTCTGGCCGTCAGTGCCGGATTCTCCGTCGTCGAAGTCCCAGTCGTCCATCGTCCCCGCACCGCTGGCACTTCCAGTTACGGCTTGATCGCCATGCTCTGGCGGCCCGCTGTCGACATGCTCGGAATCTGGTGGTTCGGCCAGCGTCGCTTCCGCACTCTCGGTCGGCCCCAAGCCACCGCTTCAAATGAAAGCATCTCGAGCCAACCCTGGTTCTGGATTCTTCCTATCATGATCTTCTTCCTGCTCGGGCACCGTGGTCTCAACGAACCCGACGAAGGTCGCTACGCCGAAATCGCCCGCGAAATGGCTGTCTCAGGCGACTGGCTCGTCCCCCACCTCAACGGCTTCGAACACTTCCAAAAGCCTCCTCTCATCTACTGGGCAACCGCCCTGTCATTCAAACTCTTTGGCTTCACTGAATGGGCCGCGCGCTTGCCGTCCGCCCTGGCTGCCTGGGGAACCGTGATCCTCACCTTTTTCCTGACTCGCCGAAAATGGGACGCCACAAGAGCTCATGTTGCCTGCACCATGCTCATTTCCATGTTGGGGCTCTTCATTAGCGCTCGGTTGCTCATTCCAGACACGACGATGGCATTCTGGATCATCGCCTCCATCACCGCCCTCTCTTTCGAACGCCGAGGTTGGTTCTTCGTTTGCATGGGTCTCGGCTTCCTCACCAAAGGCCCCATGGCCATTGTCGTTCCCCTCGCCGCAGCCGTTGGACGGTCACTTTCCGGCGCCCGCCGCAAAAACTGGCCTTGGGTCACAGGTCTACTCGTCACTCTCCTGATTAGCCTGTCTTGGTTCCTGATCATGGCAGCCCAAAAACCTGAATTGTTCGACTACTTCCTTCGCTATGAACTCGTCGAGCGTTTTGCCTCCACCTCTCACGGCCGCAGCCGCCCCTGGTGGTTTTTCCTCCCGGTTCTTCTAGTCGCACTTCTCCCTTGGACCATCAGCCTCCCCAAGCTCATCAAAAAAACCTGGCTCCAACTCAAATCCCGCAACCTTTCCCCTCGTCAAGGCCTCCTCGTGGGTTGGGTTCTCATCCCTCTCGTTATCCTTTCACTCGCCGGCTCAAAACTTCCCACCTACATCCTCCCGCTCTTGCCCGGCCTTGCCATTGGCCTCAGTGCATTCTGGACAAATCCACGCCGCACACTCACGTTCGCCATGCCAGCCATCGCCACTTGGATCGCAATCATCGCCCTCAGTGGCCCCGGCAATGACTCCCTCGGTCGCCAGGCCTCCTTGCGGAATCTCTCCGCCACCCTCTCCGCCCTCCTCCACGAAAAACCTGCCGAAGTCTTCGTCTGCGGCACCCGCGCCCACGGCCTCGAATTCTACCTCCAGCAACTCGTCAGCACCACCCGTCCTGAGGGCGATATCGTCCTCCCTCTCTCCTCTCCGGACAATCTCCGGGTCTACAAGAACGCCAAGGACTGCCTCTCCCACTTCGCCAGTGTGAATGCCTACGGCATCATGCGCCGCGATACCTTCGATCGCTATTTCGCACCCGATCATTGGGAGATCATCACCACCAACGGCGACTTCGCTCTGGTGTCTCATTCCCCCTCTCCACTCTCCAATTAGGGCATTCCCGGACCAAACGTTCCCATCCAATCTCGATGCCCACCCTCTCCATTCTCCAGTTGAGATCCCCTCCCGACATGCTACCAAAAAGGCTCTGCCGTGTCTGCAAATCACATATTCACCCGGCCAGTCGGGCTGAACCGACTACTCTGCGTTCTCGCCACAGGATGGCTATTCGGCTGCAACAGCGCTTCAAAAAAGAACGCTCCTCTGACCCTCGACACCGAACGCATCACCATCACTTCGTCTCCAGCCAGCATCCCTCAGCGCCCACTCCCTCCTTCTCCTTCCTTCTCCCAACTCAAAGCTCTCTCAATTGACCCCGTTCCCAGCGCTCAATTGGCCCCCCAATTGAACCGCCTCCTAACTTCCCCCCTCATCGCCAACATCGCATCCAAAAACCACCCCCAATCTTCTCTCAGCCAAAACCCCCACCTCGGCCAGTTTCTTCGCGTCGCCTCCTGGAACATCGAAAAATCCCTCCGCATCCCCCAACTCGTCGCCATCCTGAAATCAGAGGAGGCCTTCAAACAGCAACTCAAACCCGAAATCCTCTCCAATCCCGCCGCTCTCCAGGAAGCCCTTCGCCAACGCCAGCGCCTCATCTCCTCAGATGTCCTCCTCCTCCAGGAAATGGACATCGGTCACCCCCGCTCCAACTACCTCCATGCCACCAGGGAAATCGCCAAAGCCCTGGACATGAACTATTCCTTCGCCCCCCAGCAACTCGAGATCGATCCCGCTTACCTCGGCCTCGAAGGCGGCACGCCTCCCGACCCAAAACGCTACCAGGGCCTCTTCGGCATCGCCGTGCTCTCGCGTCAACCCATCCTCAGTGCCACCGCCTTCCCCCTCCAAACCCAACCCTACGACTGGTATCAGGACGAACTGAAACCCATCACCTCCATCGAAAAAGTCCGCCGCTTCGCCGCTCACGTCCTCGTCCATAGCCAGTTCCAACGCGAACTCAAATACGGCGGCCGCATCTTCTTCCGCGTCGACCTCTTCATGCCGGGTCTCCCCGCCTCCCGACTCTCCATCATCCACAACCACCTCGAAATCAAAACCACCACCCTGGGCCGCGAAGCTCAACTCAAAGAAATCCTCAACTACATCCGCCCCATCCCCCACGCCGTCATCATGGCCGGCGACCACAATTCAGCCCATACGGATGTCAGCGCCACAAGCCTCTCTCGCGTCGTCCGCCGCGCCAGCACCGACCCCCAAACCTGGATCGACGCCGCCGCCAACGTCTGGTCAGTCGTCCCCGACGGCATCTCCCTCGGCAGATCCATCCTAAACAACGTCAAAAACCTCCACAACCCCCTGGCCGCTCACATCCCTCTCATCTTCCCCAATCAAACCCGCCGCCTCTTCAAAACCATCGAAGACTTTCGCTTCGACGACGGCGGTCACTTCGATACCCGCGGCGACCGCACCCGCTCGATCAACGGCAAATCCTCCCACTTCGCCAACTCCAACCAGCGCTACTGGAAAGGCCTCGCCCCCACCTTCCGCGTCCCCCGCCCCATCGGCCCCTTCGGCAGAACCCGCCTGGACTGGATCTTCGTCAAACAGCCCTCCGAATGGCAAAACTCCTACCGCTTCGCTCCCCACTTCGGCGAAACCCTCGAGATGCTCGACAAAGGCCTGACCACACCGCTCTCCGATCACCTCCCCATCGTCGTCGACCTCCCCCTCTCCGAACCTCAACTTGCCCCCCCAAAGTCCACCCCCTGAAAACCTCTGGCAGCCCGCGCATCCTGTGTTACATCTCCCCACCAAGGTCACTTCCGCCTATGAAAAAAATCATCGCCCGCTCTCTCACTCGTTTCGCTCTTCTCACTGCCGTTGTCGGCCTTGCAAGCTGCACCACCACCAAACCCGCGCGCGGCAACTACTCCACCCAATTCGACCCTCCCGCTCAGCAGCCCTCGAACCCTTCCGCCGTCAAAGTCAAAATCAGTACCGTCGCCCAGCGCCTCTACGTCACGGAAGGCAACCGCGTCTTGCTCGCCACCCCCTGCTCAGTCGGCAAACCCGGTGACGCCACCCCCGCCGGCATGCACCGCATCCAAAGCAAGCTGGCCAACCGCCGCCGCCAAAGCCAGCCCGGTGCCGGCTACCCCATGACCTACTGGATGTCCTTCTACTCCCCCGCCTACGGCATGCACTGGGGCTTCGTCAAACCTTACCCCTGCACCCACGGCTGCGTCCGCCTCCCCATCAAGTCCGCCAAAAAAATCTTCGACATGGTCTCCGTCGGCACCCCCGTCCACGTCGCCGCCAGCCATCCCGAAGATGCCACCGTCGGCAAGACCCTCCCCGTCCTCGACGACACCACCCTTCCTGATCCCCCCATGTCCTACATGCTCAGCCCTCAAGTCTTTACCGATGCCGCCCAAGGCCGCTTCTACACGTATTGATTGGCCCTGCTGATGAGTTCCACGCCTCCTCCCTCTTCGCCCGTCAAACGCCGCGTCAATGTCCGCACCCCGGAGGTGATGGAACGCGTCCAGGCCGAGGTCAACACCCACTACCGCAGCCCTCTCGTCGACGCCATTCGCACCAAAGGCGGCGTCATCCAGGTCGGCCAAACCGTCGTTCGCCTCGCCCGTGACTTCGGCTTCTGCTACGGCGTCGAACGCGCCATCGACCTCGCCTACGCCGCCCGCCGCGTCTTCGCCGACAATCGCATCTTCCTGCTCGGCGAAATTATCCACAACCCCGAGGTCAATCGCCAACTCGATGAAAAAGGCATCATCCGCATTCCCATCGAACAGCACCTCACCCAAGTCGCCACGCTGACCCCTGAAGACGTCGTCATCGTCCCCGCCTTCGGAGCCGAAACTGGCCTCATGAAACTCATCCAGCAGCGCGGCTGCTCCGTGGTCGACACCACTTGCGGCGACGTCATGAGCGTCTGGAAACGCGTTCGCTCCTATGCCCGCGACGGTTTCACCTCCATCATCCACGGCAAAGCCTCCCACGAGGAAACCCGCGCCACCTCCTCCCGCGCCCTTGGCGACCAGGAAAACGGCCACTACCTCGTCATCCTCACCCTCTCCGATGTCGAAGCCGTCTGCGACTACATCCGCCACGGCGGTGACCGCGCCGCCTTCCTGACCCGCTTCGCTGGCGGCTTCTCTGAGGGCTTTGACCCGGACCTCCATCTCGGTCGCATCGGCGTCGCCAACCAGACCACCATGCTCAAGTCCGAAACCGAGGAAATCCAGCGCCGCCTCCAGCAGGCCATCCTCGATCGCGACGGCCCCACCGTCGGACCCTCCAACTTCCAGGTTTTCGACACCATCTGCGGCGCCACCCAGGAGCGCCAGGACTCCCTCTTCAAACTCCTCCAGCAACCCCTCGACATCCTCCTCGTCGTCGGCGGTTACAACAGCTCCAACACCACCCACCTCGTCGAAATCGGCGAACAACAACTCCCCACTTTCTTCATCCGCACTTCCGACTGCCTCACCGCTCTCGAAACCATCGTCCATTTCGATATCCATCAAAAAAAGGAGAAGCAGAGCTACACCGACAAACTCGCCAGCAAAGATCAAGTCACCATCGGCATCACCGCCGGTGCCTCCTGCCCCAACAACCTCATCGAAGACACCATCTACCGCGTCTTCAACCTCCGTGGCACCTCCCGGGAAGACGTCTTCGCCGCTGCCACATCATCGTAGTCGTCTTCGATAACGCCCTCCACCCTCAGGCGCATCCGTTAGTCGAAAAAGCTGTTCAAAAGAACATTCTTTAGGGAAAAGTTAACTTCTCCTGATATTTTTATTGTCCTTGGCATCAGAAAGGCGCAAGATAACCACTGTAATTCAGAGTTCTGACCACAATCCCGTAGACTCATGAAATCTTCCTTCTCTCCCCTCTCCCTCGACTCTCTCCACTCTTCGAAAGGCAGCTCGAAGCTCGACAACCCCCTCGCCGCCTTTCTTGGCAGCCTAATTCTCCTCGCTGTCGTGACCGTTCATTTTTACGCCCTCGGCGCAAAATCCGACCCAGCCATCCTCGCCTACAACGAATCCGATTCCTGGCAGCTGTCGTCACCCGCCCAAACCACACTCCTCGCCTCGGCATCCAGCGTGCTTTTCAGCACCCAGGAATCCTCCCCAAAACCTGTTTCCTCCGAAATGGGAACCATCCTCAGCGTCCAATCAGGAATGCCTGCCCTTTCGTCTCGTGGTTTCGGCATGTCCACATCGCCATCAACCTCCACCGGACTGGAAGCGACCCTCTTGGTGCTCAATTTCGGGCAGTAGAATCGCCTTCCTCTTGAGCAACGCCCACAGTTGCTCCTTGGCTCCACCTGTGGCATGGGCACTTGCCACTCCATGACCGACCAGGAAACGACTCGCCGCACCTTCCGCAACGAATTGTGGCGCTCCCTCCCGGTCGGCGTCCTCGACACCCTGGTCACCACCTTCGGCATGCTCATCGCCGTCCGGGTGTTCCACATGGAATCGCTCTCCAAATCCGTGTTCATCGCTTCCACCAGCGGTGGCCTCATGATGAGCCTCTTTGTCGTCCCCCTTCTGCTCCGCTCCCAAGGCACCATCGCCAGCACCGCAGCCAAAGTCCAGCTCGCCGGTGGCGCGTTCATGGCCCTGTCCGCCGCCTTCCCTTCCTCAGGCTGGCTCTTCGTCGCAGGCCTCAGCATCGGCCTCTTCTGCATGGCCATGCAAATCCCCCTGCTCACTCAACTCTATCGAGCCAACTACCCCGAACACTCCCGCGGACGCCTCTTCTCCATCACCGGCACCGCCCGCGCCGCCGCCGCCATGGCCTTCGGCCTTTTCGGCGGCTGGTTGCTCACTCGTGACCTCCAAAACTACCGCTGGATCCTCCTCCTCTTCGCCCTCAGCGCCATCACCTCCGGCCTCCTCACCTACCGGCTCCCAGCCACCGTCTGGCAACCCCCTTCCGCCGCCTCCGGCTCCCTCTGGACCTCCCTCCGCTGGATCAAACTCGACCGCGACTTCCGCACCCTCCTCATGTCATGGATGATGATGGGCATCGGCAATCTCATCGCCGCCGCTCTCTTCGTCGAATACCTCGCCAACCCCCGCCACGGCATCAACCTCCCCGAAAAAGACATCGCCTGGATCGTCGGCGTCGTCCCCGTCATCTTCCGCATCCTCTTCTCTTACCCCTGGGGCCTGCTCTACGACCGCGTCCACTTCTTCGCCATTCGCGCTAGCCTCAACCTCTTCTTCGCCGCCGCCGTCTTCATTTTCTACTACTTCCAAGGCTACTGGGCCTGGACCATCGGCATGGCCCTCTTCGGCATCGCCAATGCCGGCGGCAATGTCACCTGGAGCCTTTGGGTCACCAAACTCGCCCCCCAGCATGCCGTCGCCGAATACATGTCCGTCCACACCTTCTTCACCGGCTTCCGTGGCGTCATCGCTCCCTTCATCGCCTTCTACCTCATCGACCACGTTTCCTTCGCCACCATCGGCATCACCGCCGCTGTCTCCATCCTCGCCGCCAGCGGCTTCATCACCATCCGCGCCCGCAACTCAGACCCCACTACCAGCGACCGACTCAATCCCAAAACGCGCTACGAGCGCCTTTGAACGGCAGTAACCGACTGCTTCCGAAACACACTCGGAGCCACACCCCTCGCTGCCAAAAAGCGCCGATTGAAGTTCGCCAGGTTGTCAAAACCACAGTCCAACGCCACATCACTCACCGTCCTTCCAGGGAACTCCAACAGCAAACGACACGCCCTTCCCACCCTCAACTCATTCACATACTGCGGCACCGTCCGGCCCGTGCGACTGTGAAAAAACCGGCTGAACGCCCCCTCACTCAGCGCCGCTAACGCCGCCAACTCCCGCCGCTCCACCCTCTCCGTGTAGTGCTGGTGAATGTAAGCACACACCCGCTCCATCCGGTCCTGATCCTCCGACAACAGCATCGGCTCATAGCTCGCCGACGCTAGCGCCTTCATCTCCCCCGCCTTCGCCGATGCCAATCGCGCCAAAATCGCAAGCAGCCCCACCACCCGCTCCAATCTCCCCTCCTCAGGCAGCGCCAGCATCCGCCTCGCCACCTCCTCCCGCGCCTTACCCTGCACCACCAATCCCCGCGCCGCTCGCCTCAACAAAGCCCTCACCCCCTCCATCTCCGCCTTCGCCATGAACTCCTTTCCCACAAAGCCCTCATCAAACCTCACAATCACCGCTTCCGCCTCCGATCCCGCATCCACCGCCTGATGCCACACATGCGGCACATTCGACCCCACCAGGACCACATCCCCATCTTCCAGCGCCCCCAAATGATCCCCCACCAGCCGGTGTCCCTGACTCCTCACCGCCAGTGTCAGCTGATGCTCCGGATGAAAATGCCACCTCGTCCCGTAGTCACGCCCCTTCACCACCTCGCAGTGCAGCGACTCCCCAATGCCCATCGGCACCTTCTCAAAGACCGGCTTCATCGTCTCAAACGACTTTCAGCAGACCCCTCCGCGCGTCAGCCCCCGGTCACCTCGCCCAGCTTGCGGAACTTGTCGTATCGACCGTTCAACAACTGCTCCACACTCAGCCCCGAAAGCTCGTCAATCGCCGCAAGCACCGCCTGCTTCAACGCCGTCGCCGCCTCCGCATGATCGTTGTGCGCCCCGCCCAACGGCTCCGGAATCACCCCATCAATCACCTTCAACTTCAGCAAATCCGGCGCACTCAGCTTCAACGCCTGCGCCGCCTCCGGCGCATGCTCCCGATGCTTCCAAAGAATCGCCGCGCATCCCTCCGGACTGATCACCGAGTAATACGCGTTCTCCATCATCAGCACCCGATCCGCCACCCCGATCCCCAGAGCCCCACCCGAGCCCCCCTCACCGATCACCACCGCCACCACCGGCGTCTTGAGCAGCATCATCTCCCGCAAATTGAACGCAATCGCCTCCGCAATGTTCCGCTCCTCCGCCCCAATCCCCGGAAACGCCCCCGGCGTGTCGATCAACGTCACAATCGGCAGCCCAAACTTCTCCGCCAACCGCATCAACCGCAGCGCCTTGCGATACCCCTCAGGATGCGCACTGCCAAAGTTCCGCAACAGATTCTCCTTCGTATCCCGCCCCTTCTGATGCCCCACCAGCAGCACCCGCCGCCCGCCCAACGTTGCAAAACCCGCCGGCATCGCATTGTCATCGCCAATGTGCCGATCCCCGTGCAACTCCGTGAAATCTTCAAACACCTGCTTCACGTAATCCAGCATGTAGGGCCGGTTCAGGTGCCGCGAAATCTGCACCCGCTGCCACGGCGTCAGATTCGCATGCGTGTCCCGCTGCAGCGTGATCAGCTTCCCTTCCATCTCCTCGATCTTCTGCGCCAGCTTCTCATTCGGCTTCGCCGCATGCTTCGTGCGCATCTCCTCGATCTCCTCGCGCAACTTCAAAATAGGCTTCTCAAACTCCAGGGCTTGTTTCATGGTCACAAAAATTTCAACGGTTCACTTGATGAGTTTAAGGGACGCCCCGGAGCGCGCCATTGCAAACACTTCTTCCAGGTCTTCCCTCAACATAAAAATCCCAAACTGCGGCGTCAAACTCGCCACCTCACTCCCCTTCCCCTCACCCGCCTCCACCCGCGCCACCGGCACCGTCCGCAGCACCACCCCCGGCCGATTCGCCGCCGGAATGACCTTCTCCGCATCCAGATACGCCTCATCCGACGCCGCCACCGGCTTGCCGTCCAGGGACGCGCTCTTCGTCGCCAGCTTCACCTCCGCCGGCACCCGGAACCCCGTCGGCAACCTCACATCCACCGCCGGATACTCCGCAAAAAACCGCCCCTGCCTCAAAACCACCACCTTCTTGTCCGTCACATTCACCGCAAAATCAAAATCCACCGGCATGATGAGCAGATGATCCCCCGGATGAATCGTGTTCCCCCGCAGCCCGTTCAATCTCACGATCGCATCCAGGCTCGTCTTATGCTTCTGCGCGATCGCCAACAGCCCCCTGTCCCCCGGTTGCACGATGTAATCCACCTTCCCCTCCAGATACGTCGGCGAAAACAGCCGGTCCAAATTGATCTCCCCAATGATCCGCTTCGCCTCCTCACACGTCGGCGACTCCGGAAACTGCCTCAAAAGATTGTACATCGCCTCCCTCCCCTCATCCAGCCTCCCCACCCGAATCAAATCCGCCGCCGCCTCGAACCGCTTCACCCCCGGATCCCTCAACGGCACATCCGCCTTTTGAATCTTCTCGATCTCCGACTTCACCACCATCTCCGGACGGATCACCCGCATGTAAAACCAATACGCCGTCGCCACACTGCCGAGCAAAAGCCCCACAGTGATGAGAAAGATCAATAGCTTCAGTTGGGCTCTCGTCATTTCACGTCGTCACGCCACCGACTCCGGTGGCAAGTTGGAACCCCATTTCTTCACCCATTCCCCCCTCACAGCAACCCCCGCCGCTTGAAATCAAACAAATTGATCCCCTGGGACTTCTCGATCATCTCCACCGTGAACTTCAGCAGGCACACCTCCCAGACATCGTCCACCCCACGAATCACCGCCCGCATCGGATTCCCGGACCGCTTCGCCTCCTCCACCAGCTTCCCGCACACCTCGTCCATCGGCTCGTGCACCTCATGCTCGCTCACGTCATTCTTCCGAAAACTGAACCCATAACGCAAAATCGCCAGCCGATCCATGTGCTGCTTCAGCCAGTTCCCAAACACCTCCGCCTGCGGCCCGAAACCCTCAAAATCAAATCCCCCCATCCCCTCAGGACGCAAAATCATCGGCTTGTCCGCCTCAATCACCCCCTCCCGCACCCGCACCGCCCCCACCGTATCCATCAGTTCGGAAACCAACTGAAACTGAAACTGCGTCGTCCCAAAGGTATCGATCCTCCGGTCAGGCTCATAAATCACTTGGGTCTGCTCCAGCGCATAGGAAATATCAAATTCAGTCGGCATCAATAGAGGGCTTCCCAAAACCATACGAACGTTCCCACCCCCAGCCACCCCTTTTTTCACTTCAAAGCACAGCCCAAACCCACCTCACAAATCCAAAAACCCGTCGCAAAGCCACCAAGCTCTCGAAGATAAAAGTACTGACAACCCAACCCTTTTGTCGATAATTCGCGTAGTTCGCTCTCCACATTCAGCCCCCTGAATGAAACGCACCGAACACGACCCCAAGGGCACCCAAATCGGATGCAGACCATTACCCACACAAGAGCGAACAAATCATGAGAGCCATCCTCCTGACACTATCTGCAGTCTCTCTGTTCACAGCCTGCTCAAAACACGAGGAGGCCAAACCAATATTTGCAGGTCGAGTCGAGTATTTCTACTTCCTCGATTCGAACGATGTCGTTACCGGAGCTACTCGCCTCGACCAAGGCCGTCCTGGCACAAAAACCTCCCTCAAAGAGGACGTGTTTATTGAAATTCACAAAAACTGGGTTGTGATGAAGCTCCTGAACAGAAAAAGTTACACTCAGATAATCCCTCGTGAACGCGTCCGGGAAATCATCGTTGGAACGAAAGAGGGCAACGAACTGAACATCCCCTGACGAAGACGATCGTGTGACCAAAACCACACGTAACGAATGCAGTCGACGCCTCCCGCTTGCCGTCAACTGACCCAAGCCCGCCCTCCCGCACCACCCTCACTTCCCAGCCTTCTCAATCCCCCCCACCGCCCGCGCCAGCGCATGCTGCGCCTTGTTATACCCCGCCACCGCCGCCACCCGCGCCCGCTTCGCCCGCGTCAACTCCTCCCGCGCCAGCAAATACTCCAGCACCACCCCCAGCTGACTCGCCTGCCGATCCTTCGCCAGCGCCGCCATCTCCTCCGCAGTCGCCACCGCCTCATCGCTGATATCGATCTGATCCTTCGCCGACTTCACCCGCGCCCCCGCCTCCACCACTTCCCGCCCGATCGCCGCCTTCACCTGCTCCCCCTGCAGCGCCGCACTCGCCACCTGCGCCTCCGCGATCTTCCTCCGTTGCCGGTCAAACAGCCCCCCCGGCCCGATCTTCCACCCGAGGCCCACAAAAAAGTCCTGCTGCCCCCCGAAGTTCCCCCAGTCGCCCTCGAAGCCCCCGCCCAGCCCCCCCCCCACATACCCCGCCTGCACACTCGGCACCAGCGGCCCCACCCGGCTCCGCTTATCCTCCAGCGCCGCCGCCGCACTCGCCGCCGCCACCGCCGCCACCTCCGGCCGCTCCGTCACCGCCTGCGCCACCATCGCCTCGGCACTGCGATTCAACATCAGCGCCACCGGCACCAAATCCGCCTTCGCAGGCCGCAACGCCGTCTCCGGCGCCAACCTCAGCGTCTCCGCCAGCTTCGCCGCCGCCACATCCCTCGCCTCCTGACCCTGCCTCACCAGCAACCGCCCCCGACTGATCTGAGTCTGCGCCCGCAACCAATCCGCCTTGAACGCCGTCCCCGCCTTCACCGCCCCCTCCAGTTGCTCCGCATACCCCTTCACCACCCGCAAATCATCCTCCATCACCGCCACATCCGCCTCCGCAGCCAGCAAATCGTAATACCGCTCCACCGCCTCCAATAAGATGTCCTGCCGCGACTTCTCCACCATCTGCTCCGCCGCCACCGCCCGCTGCTTCGCCACCAGCGCCTGATAATACAAATCCCCCGGCGACCAATCAATCATCACCGTCGCCCCCACCGTATACTGCTGCTTCCGCGCATCAAAGACCGCCCCCGCAATGTCCTGCACATTCCCCTGATGCCCCCGGTAGCCTGTCCCCAAACTCAAGCTCGGCCAAAACCGCTGCCACGCCTGCTTCGACTCCGCAATCGTCTGCTCATGCCGCACCCGCGCCAGCTCGATCTCATCATTGTTCGCCCCGGCCAACCGCATCACCGTCCGCAAATCCACATACGGCGACTCCAAACCCTCCGCCGCCCGCATCTCACCCAGCAAACAAACCACCCACAACACCCCACCCAAAACCCCCGCAACCACCCTCCGTCCCCCTCCGTGCCCTCCGCGTCCTCCGTGCGAACCAAGGTCACCCCGTCCCATCCCCTCCAACCTCAATGATAAATCGTCGCCAACATCTCTCATAATCGTAAACTCCATCTATTTCCGCACCTCCACCGCCTGCCCATCCGTCAGCACCACCGTCCCCGGCACCAAAAGCACATCCCCAGCCTTCAACTCCGGCACCTCCACCTGCGTCCCGTCATTGAACCCCAGCTTCACCGCCGTCTTGACCGCCTTCCCCCCCACGTGCTTGAACACAAACCCATTCGTCTTCTCCATCACCAGCGCCGCCACCGGAATCAGCGTCGCCCCCTCATGCGACTCCACCGCGATCTTGCTCATCGCATACATCCCCGGCCTCAGCTTCAAATCCGCGTTTTTGAGATCCACCTCAGCCAGCATCGTCCGCGTCACCGGATCCAGCGCATAGCCGATCCGACTCACCTGCCCCTCCACCGGCACCGCCCCCGCCCCCAGCGCATCCACCTGCGCCTTCACCAGCTTCCCCGGCAGCACCAACCCCGCCTCCATCTCCGTCACCGGGATCTGCAACCGGATCGTGCTCGCATCCTGCACCTCAAACAAAGCCGAAGTGTTCGCCGTCACCAGCGCCCCCACATCCACCTCACGCATCGTGACCACCCCATCAAACGGCGCCTGAATCGTCGCAAACTTCAGCAGCGTCTCCGTCCGCTCCTTCCCCGCCTTCGCCACCGCCAGCCGCGCCTCCGCATCATCCACCGACTGCGGCAGCACCAGATCTGGCGACTTCGCACGCGCCTCATGCAGCCGCTTCACCTCGATCTCCCCCGCCGCCACCTCCGCTTCATTCTTCGCCAGATCCGCCACCAGCTCCGGCACCTCCAGCGTCGCCAGCACCTGCCCCTTCTTCACCATCGACCCCTTATCCACCGTGACAGACGCCACAAAACCCGTCACCTTCGCATGCAACACCGCCCGCTGCCACGGCGCCAGCGTCCCCGGCAACGACACCCACCGATGAATCAACCCCGTGCTCGGTGGCACCACCGGCAACTCCAGCCCCCACACACCCGAAGACAAAGCGAGAAACAACAAAAAGCGATTCATGTACATAACAGATTAAAAAAATTCAAACACCTCTCCGCTCAGTCAGCAGGTTCAAGTGAAGCCTCCTTCGCCGTCGAACTCGCCAGCAGCGCATACACCGCCGGCAGCACCAGCACCGTCGCCACCGTCGCCAAAGCCAGCCCCCCGATCGTCGCAATCGCCAGCGGCGACGTCTGACTCCGCGCCAGCGCCATCGGCACCATCCCCGCGATCATCGCCAGGCTCGTCATCAAAATCGGCCGCAACCGCGTCGTCGCACTCTCCAGCGCCGCCTCACGCTTGCTCATCCCACCCAGCTGCGCCCGATGCGCAAACGTCACCAGCAAAATCGCATTCGCCACCGCCACCCCCACCGCCATGATCGCCCCCATGAAACTCTGCAGGTTCACCGTCGTCCCCGTCACCTTCAAAGCCAGCACCACCCCCAGCAGCGCCGCAGGGATCGTCGTCAGCACGATCACCGCCAAGCGCAGACTCTGAAAATTCGCCACCAGCAGCAAAAAGATCGTCACAATCGCAATGAGCAGCCCCGTCTGCAGCCCACCTTGCAGCTCCTTCATCGGAGGCACCTGCCCCCTCAGCGCCACACTCACCCCCGCCGGTGCCGGATGCTCCGCCATCACCTTCTCCACCGCCTTCGCCGCCGCCCCCAAAGGCAGATCATGCAAATTCGCCAGGATCGAGACCGTCCGCGCCATGTTATACCGATCATACTGCCCCATGACACTCCCCTCACTCACCTTCGCCAGATTCCGCAGCGGCACCGCCACCCCACCCGCCCCGCTCACCGGCAAATTCCGCAAATCCTCCAGACTGCCCATCATCGCCTGCGGCACCTGCACCTGCAGACTGTAGCTCTGTCCGCTTTTCGGGTCGGCCCAGTAGTTCGGCACCGTGAACCGACTGCTCGCCGTCGCCGCCACCAGACTCCGCGTCGCATCACTCATCTTCACCCCCAGCAGCCCCGCCCGCTCACGGTCGATCGTCACATCCACACTCGGATAGTCCAGCGTCTGGCTGAACTGCACATCCCGCAAACCCTTCAAACCCGCCAGCTTGCCCCGCAGCACCTCCGCATGCGCCCGACTCGCCGCAAAATCCTTCCCGCTCACCGCCACCTCGATCGGCGTCGGCGACCCCAGCGCCATCACCCGGCTCACAATGTCCGCCGGCTCAAACGAAAACAAAACCCCGGGAAACTCAGCCGCCAGCCGCGCCCGCAGCGTCTCCCGCAGCGCCGCAATCGGCGGCCACCCCGCCTTCAGCTGAATCTGCAGCGTCGCCTCCTCCGGACCACTGTTCCACTGGTGAATCAAATTCACCGGATAGTTCGGCGCATGCACCCCCACCAGCCCCATGCTCGTCGCAATCGGCGCCTCCTCCCCGATGATCGCCAAAGCCCGCAGCGCCATCTGCTCCGTCGCCTCCAGCCGCGTCGCCGTCGGCGCCCGCAGCCTCAGCTGAATCTGCCCCGCATCGATCGCCGGAAAAATCTCCGTCCCCAAAAACGGCAGCACCACCCCCATCGCAAAAATCACCCCCCCCAGATACACCGGCACCAGCACATGCCGCATCGTCACACTCGGCAAAAACACCCACCGCAGCCCCGACCCACCCTTCACCTCCTCAGCCCCCTGCTTGCCCCCCTCCCGATGCCACCAAATGCTCAAAATCGGCACCAGCGTGCTCGACAGCAAATACGATGCCACCATCGCAAACCCCACCGCCAAAGACAGCGGCAGAAACAGCGCCCTCGCCGCCCCCGTCATGAAGAAGCTCGGCACAAACACCGCCAAAATGCACAGCATACTCAGCGACCTCGGCCCGATCGTCTCCTCCGACGCATCCAAAACCACCCGCCGCAGACTATGCCCCCCACCCGCCTTCCGGCGGCGATGAATGTTCTCGATCTCCACCGTCGCCTCATCCACCAGGATCCCCACCGCCAGCGCCAGACCCCCCAGCGTCATCAGATTGATCGTATACCCCGCCATCCACAGCCCCAGCACCGCCGCCGCAATCGCAATCGGAATGTTCAGCACCACAATGAACACGCTCCGCCAGTCCCGCAGGAAAACCAGCACCATCAGCCCCGTCAGCACCGCCCCCAGCATCCCCTCCTTCACCAGATCCTCAATCGCCCGAATGATCCACGGACTCTGGTCAAACTCAAACGTCACCTGGATGTCCTCCGGACACGCCGCCTTAAACTTCGGCAGATTCTGCTTCACCAGCTCCACCACACTCAGCGTCGACGCATCACTCCGCTTCGTCACCGGCATATACACCGTCCGCTTCCCGTTCACTAGAGCAATGCTCGTGACCAGATCACTCCCATCGCTCACCTCCCCAATGTCCCGCACAAACACCGCCCCCTTCTCCGTCACCTTCAGCGGCACCGCCGCCAAATCCTGAATGTTTTTCACTACCGCATTCGTCGGCACAATCGGATACTTCCCCGGCAGCGCCAGATTCCCGCTCGGACTCATCGCATTCGCCTCCGTCATCGCCTTCACCACATCATCTGGCGACAGCCCATAAGCCCGCAGCCGATCCGGCTTCACGTTAATCAGAATCGTGCGGGCACTCCCCCCAAACGGCGGCGGCGCCGAAACCCCCGGCAGCGTCGCAAACAACGGCCTCACCATGTTCAGCGCCGCATCCTGCATCTGCCCCACCGTCCGCGCCGGATTCTCCGTCGCAAACACCAGATTCCCCACCGGCACACTCCCCGCATCAAACCGCGTCACAAACGCCCCCGGCGTCCCCGGCGGCATGAAACTCCGGCTCCGATTCACATACGCAATCGTCTCCGACAGCGCCGCCGACATATCCGTCCCCGGATGAAACTGCAGCTTCATGATCGACGCCCCCTGAATGTTCTTCGACTCCACATGCTCGATCCCCGCGATGTAAAGAAAGTGATACTCGTAGTAGTAGGTCAGATACCCCTCCATCTGCGCCGCATCCATCCCCCCATACGGCTGCGCCACATAGATCGTCGGAATCCCCAGCGGCGGAAACACATCCCGCGCCATCTGCTTCACCGCCACCCACGCCCCCAACAAAACCGCCACCACCGCCACCACAACGGTCCACGGATGACGCAAAGCAAAGCGAGGAAGAGACATGTCAAAAAAAGCAAACACCCAAAATCCGGGCCAATCCAGACACCCTTAACGCCCCAAAAACAACCCCATTTCCAAAAACCCCACCCACGTAGGCGCATTCGCCAGAATGCGTCCCCCCCTCTCCGGCGGCCCCGCCGAATGCCTTCTCTGCGCCTCCTCCCTCTCCGCGCCTCTGCGTGCCTACGTTCAACGTTCAACGTTCTCCCCCAATCCCCAAACAGAGAACCAAGAACTCCCCCCTTTCGTAACCTCCCCACCCTTTTCCCGTATTCATTCAAACAGAGGCGATCCTCACCCACGCCCACCCACCATGCCCATTGACACTCTCAATCAAGAAAAGCGGGATGCCAAAACAGGCATCGGATCCAAAATCTCCAAAAACCTGAGCCAACTGCCAGGCATTCGTCAGTTGCGCAACCTCATCGGCGGCAAAGCCAACGCCAAAGCCAACGCCGAAATCTACGAGATGAAGCAAAAACCCTCAGACTTGCCGATTCCCACCCTCGTTGGCGAGTTTGGCAAACACAAAGACAATCGCGACACCTTCCGCAATCCAGAGAACCAACTCCAGCCCTCCTCCGTCGGCACCGAAAATGGCTGGCACTTGAAGGCCAAACCCGGCAATCCAACCATCGTGTATTTCGGCGGCAGCGAATTTGATCGGGAGAAGTACACCACCTCCATCAAAGAAATGGCAGAGCTGTGCCGGGACCAAGGCCTCGGCTTTGCCGTGTTCGACTACCCGGCAGACGCCAGCGAGGCCACCATCAAGACCCACGTCGACAACGTCATTGCACACCTGGAACAACAAGGCGTGCCCAAAAATCAGCAGGCCTACTCCGGCTTCTCCCTCGGCGGCTTCCCGGCCATGTACGCCGCCAAACAGAACCCGGATTCAGCCGGCCTGCACCTCATCTCCACCTTCAGCTCCGTCCGGCAGGCAACCAAAGAGGGAATGAAAGGCACGCTCGGACCCGTGGCCAAACTGATTCCACAACACCAACTCAGCGAGGTCATGGACAACGTCGGCCTCGCCGATCAGATCGTCGCGGACCAAACCCAACGCTCACAACAGGGCCAGAAACCCATGCCCGTCTCCATGCTCTCAAACAAACACGAAGACTTTGGTAAAAACGGGAACCGTCACATGACCCCTCTGAAGCAGCGCTTCAACACCTACCCTGATCAAACCAGACTCAACTTCCAAGAGCGCACCGCCAAAATCGGCGGAACCAAGGCACAAGAACATCTTTGGATGCAAACCACCACTGAACACACAAACGCATTCAAGACCTTCGTCAGCGAATCCAAAGCATACAGCCAAGAGCGCGGGTGCAGGTTCAATACATCGGTAACAAAACAGGTTCAGAACATGGGTGACATCATGGCCATCGGGGTTTGCGAATGCGAACCTTGTCGATGCCATGGAAGGAGACCCAAAAAATGGACCAACGAATCGAATTTGCGATGAAAGCCCTCAGTTGCGATCACTTTGGCCAGT
>CANETF010000046.1 GCA_947440575.1 Verrucomicrobiaceae bacterium | reverse complement strand
TCGATCAGGCCGACTTCGCCTTGTCGGGCGGCGAGAAGTACGAGAGGGGCGAGTTTCGTGGAGGGGAGGGAGGGGAGGGCGAGGAGGGAGTGGAGGAGGGGTTCTTTGCCGCTGCGAAGGGCGAGTTCGAGGAGGGGGGCGGCGGGGTCGGAGTCGGCTTTTTCGATGGCGGCGCCTTTTGACAAGAGAAAGGTGGAGGCGGTATCCTGCCCGTGGCGAATGGCGATGCGAAGCGCGGTGACGGGTTGTCCAGCTTCGTAAGCGGGGACGTCAACGAGGGTGCCGCATTGGAGAAAGAGATTGAGGGCGGAGATGTCCCCCAACGAGGCGGCGCGATGATAGTCGCTAACAGAGAGGGCGTAGCCTTTGCTGGAGAGGGAGTTGAGGGCGAGGGCTCCTGGATCTCCAGGACCACAAGCGGTGAGCAGCACGAGGCCCAGCAGGGTCTGGAGGAGGCACTTGCTCACTGGGAGAGGGGGTTGATCTAGCCGGCGGCGACGAGGCTTTGGAGGTAGGAGCGGAGGGCGGGGGCGATGTCGTCGCGGAGGAGGCCGAAGTGGATGTTGGCCTTGATGAAGTCGAGCTTGTTGCCGATGTCATGGCGCTGGCCATCGAAGCGGAGGCCGTGGAGGGGTTCCTCGGACATGAGAGAGGCCATGGCGTCGGTGAGTTGGAGTTCGCCGCCTTTGCCGACGGGGACTCTTTTGAGGTGGTCGAAGATGGCGGGAGAGAGGACGTAGCGGGCGCTGACGGCGAGGCGGGAGGGAGCGGCTTCGGGGGCGGGTTTTTCGACGAAGCGATTGGCGCGGATGACACCGGGTGCAATTTCAGTGCCGCCGAGGATGCCGTAGCGGCTGACTTTTTCTGCGGGGACTTCCTGGAGGGCGACGGCGGAGCCGCCGTGGGTTTCGACGAGGTCGGCGAGTTGGCGGGTGAGGGGGCGGGAGGAGTCGGTGGTGGTGGTGACGGTATCGCCGAGGAGGACGGCGAAGGGTTCATTGCCGACGTGGTCGCGGGCGTGGAGAATGGCATCGCCGAGGCCGCCCATTTTGGCCTGCCAGATGTAGTGGATGCGGGCGAGATTGTTGAGAGATCTGAGGGAGCTGAGTTCCTGGAGGCGGCCTTTGAGTTCGAGTTCGGCTTCGAGTTCCGGGGCGGGATGGAAGTGTTCTTCGAGGGAGCGTTTGGAGCGACTGATGACGATGAGGATGTCTTCGATTCCTGATGCGACGGCTTCTTCGACGACATACTGGATGACGGGTCGGTCGACCAGTGGAAGCATCTCCTTGGGGACGGATTTGGCGATGGGGAGGAAGCGGGTGCCGTAGCCTGCGGCGGGGATGACGGCTTTGCGGACAACGTTTTTCATGAATCAGGAAGCGTTCGCGATCGGGAGGATCTGAGGTTTGAGGACGATCATTTGGAGGGGCTCCATGGTGGCCTTGAGTTGATTGAACATGGCGTCGTCGGTGTAGGTGCCGACGATGGCGCCGCCGGAGCCGGTGAATTTGGCACTGGCACCGCAGGCGCGGGCGGCTTCGACCATTTCGATATTGCCGGGGCTGATTTGGTAGAGTCGGCGGCGGAGATCGAAGTTTTCGTTGAGGAGGGGGCCGATTTGTTCGCCTTGTCCGGCGACGAGCATATCGCGCACGCGTTGGGCGAGGTTGGCCCACTGGTACATGGCGGAGACGACATCGCGCTCACCGCGTTTCCAGCGGCCGCGGATGTCATTGTGGAAGACTTCGGTGCCTTCGCTGAGGCGGGTGGTGTAGGCGACGTAGACGTTGGGGAGGGAAGCGGGGTCGAGTTCCTCGTAGATGCCGTAGCCGCGTTTTTCGATGGAGGCGCGGTTGAAGTCCATGAAGACGACGCCTTCGAAGGACTGGATGACGCGATCTTGCAGGCCAGCGGGGATGCCGAGTTCGTCGTTTTCGACGCTGAGGACGAGGGAGGGTAGGAGGTAGGCAGGGATTTCGACCTGATAGAATTGCATGAGGGCGCGCCAGCAGGCGGTGATGATGGCGCTGGAGCCGGCCATGCCGACTTGAGGGGGGACATTGCTGGCGTAACGGAGAGTGAAATTGCGACCGTGGAGGGGAATTTTTTCGCGGATACAATAGTCGTGGAAGCGTTTGACGGAGGCTTTCAGAAGACGGATGCCGCCATAGTAGCCGAACTGGCGGACATCGCGGGCGAGGGCGTCGATGCCAGAGAAGACGGAGTGGTCGCGTTCGGTGGGTTGGATGGTGAGTTCGGGACTTTCGAAAAGGGTGACTTCGGCCCAGTAGTCGCGGATGATGAAGGAGATGGTTTTACCAAAGTAACCGTCAGAGGGATTGCCGACGAGACCGGCGCGAGCGTAGGCTTTGGTGGTGATGAGCATGGAAAGAGGAAGAAGAGCTGGAAGAAACCGATGAAGCGGAAACAGGCGGGGATGATACTGGATGGAAGGATGCTGACAACCTCAAAGGAGGAGGGAAAGGTTGGGTGTTTGCAAGTGGGGAGAATCTGGGCATCATGGGACGACGATGAGTGAGACAAATTTCGATTTATGGCGGGGACTGAATGCTTCGGCGAGGGATGCCCTGGCGACGCGTGATTACACGGCGGGGGATTTAGCGACAAAGTTGAGGGATGGACGCGCAGAGGCGAGGGAAGTGATCAGTGGGGTGATACCAGTTGAACTGGGGATACCGGGAGTTGAGGTGTTTCACCGCCGGGTGTTTCAGCAGCGGCATCGGGGTTATTTTGCGGAGTTTGCGAGGGAAGGGGAAGGCAAGGCGGGGGAGATTGGCATGTGGCCGAGGCAATGGGCGACGGCGCTGATGCAGGCGGGGACGAGCAAAGGATTTCACATTCATCCGCCGGCGATTCCGGAGGGGGAGGATGCTGAGGCTTGGTTTCAGCGGTTGTTTGTGACGGAGGCGGGGAATTATTCGCTGCGGCCTTATGAGAAGGAGCAGTGGGACATGATGTTTTTCATCAGCGGGCAGGCGGAGATGTTTTTGGCGGATGAACGGGCGGGGATGCCGAGGCGGCGGATGCGGTTCATCATTGACGGGGACGACATGCCGGGGCCGAACAATGTGGGGGTGATCATTCCGGCGGGGGTGGCGCATGCGATTCGGAGTGTGGGGACGAAGGATTTGATCATGGTGTATGGAACGAGCACGACGTTTGTGCCTGAGAATGAGGGGCGGATTGCGCATGGTGTGGAGACGCCGCAGGCACCGGAGGAGTGGATGCGTTACTGGAATGAGGTGCGTTAAAGAAGATGAGTGATTTGGCGAGTCAGGATTTGGAGGCGGGCTACGACCGGGAGGTGGTGGAGCGGGTGTGGCAGTATGCGCAGGTGATTCCGGGGAATGATCCGGCGGTGTGGCGGAAGGACGAGTTTGGGGCGTGGATCCACCGGGCGGACAGGGGGAATCGGAACTCGGAATTTGGGTGGGAGATTGCGGAGTGCGGGTATCGGATGAGGGCGGCGGGGGTGGCGGCCTTAAGGCCGATGCAATGGCAGAATTACCTGGATTTCATGGTGGCGGACCGGATGCGGAGCAGTGTGACGGCAGATGGGTTGCGCAATGCGCGGAGGTTGGTGTGAAAGGCGTGGCCTAATCAGCTATTGTTGGGAGCAAGGAGAGGGAAACAAAAAGGCCGGGATGCTTGCGCACCCCGGCCCAGATTGAATCGAATCAGCTAAGGAGCTGTGCGATTAGTGCAGTTCGTAGCCAGACTCGCCGTGTTCGGGTTGGTCCAAACCAGTCTGCTCGACTTCTTCGGACACCTTCAGACCCACAACCATTTTGACGATGAAGGCAATCACCGCGGTGGCGACCACGCTCCAGACGATCGTCAAGGCAACAGCCTTGAGTTGGTTCATCAAAAGACCTTCCTTGAGGCCAGCCACAATCGAGTTGGCTTTCTCGTCAGCAAACACACCCGTCAGGATGGCGCCCAAAGTTCCGCCAACACCGTGCACACCAAAGGTGTCCAGAGCATCATCATAACCGAGCATCTTCTTCAAGTAAGCCACAGCCAGGAAGGGAATGATTCCAGCGAGCACCCCGATGATGACAGCCGAAGAAGCGGTCACGAAACCTGCGCCAGGAGTGATCACCACCAGGCCAGCGACGATACCGGAGCAGAAACCAAGGACCGAAGGCGTGCCGCGAAGCACCCACTCAAGTAGCGCCCAAACAAAACCCGCCGTGGCAGCTGCCAGCGTAGTGGTCATGAAAGCGTTGGCGGCAATGCCGTCAGCACCGAGAGCGGAACCCGCGTTGAAACCATACCAGCCGACCCAGAGCATGCCTGTGCCGATGGCGCAGAGCACCATGCTGTGAGGAGCCATTGGCTCTTTGCCGAAACCTTTGCGAGGCCCAAGGATCAAGCAGAGCACCAGGGCGCTCCAGCCTGAGGTCATGTGCACCACGGTGCCACCTGCGAAGTCGATCGCTTTGATTGCCGCATCAGGATTGAGAGGACCGCACATCAAGCCAGTCGTTGCCCAAACCATGTGAGCAAATGGGAAATACACAGCGAACATCCAGATCGCAACGAACAGCATCACAGCGATGAACTTCATGCGCTCCGCGATCGCACCAATGATCAAAGCAGGAGTGATGATGGCGAAGGTCAGTTGGAACATGCTCCACATGGCATCGCTGATCCACCAGTAGCCCGCACCCGAGGCGTAGGGGGAAACGCCGTCGAGGAACTTGTAGGTCATGTCGCCGATGAAGGCATTGCCTGCGCCGAAAGACAGGCTGTAACCACAGGCCCACCAGAGGATGGTCACCAAGCCCGCTATGCCGAAGCACTGAGCGAAGACGGAGAGGACGTTTTTGCTGCGGACCAAGCCACCGTAGAAGAGAGCCAAACCAGGGAGAGTCATGAACAACACCAAGGCGGTGCTGACCATTTGCCAGGCATTGTGACCAGGACCAGGACCGGCGATGTTGGATTTCCAGGTCACATCACCATCTTTGCCCGCCTGACCGTTGGTTACGTATTTTTCCAAGTCGAAAATACGCTGTTCCATTGTAGCGGCTGCGGGTTCCGCTGGGGCAGCCGGGGTTTCAGCGGCTGGTGGGGCTGCGGCATCTTGTGCCATCAGGGAGGTTTCCATTGAGAAGCCGACGAGACCGACTGTGAGGACAGCGGCGAGGAGGCATCCAATCCAACTTTGTTTTTTGATCAGCATGGCGATTTATGGAGCGTTGGTGTGAGGTTACTTGCTGGCTTATACCAGTTGCCTCACTGACAAAGCATTGGGTGTGCCAAGTTGAAGTAATTTGAATGGGAAAGATGTTTGCTGGGTGTTGTGAGGGGGTGAGAGGCAAGATAAGACAAGGGAAGGAGGGGGCTTGAAAAAGTGATGCAGAGGTTGATTCAATGCGGGTGACAAAGCGATTTTGGTGGTTTACAGGAGGCTATGACAAGAGTTGGAATTGGCTATGATGTGCATCCGTTTGCGGAAGGGCGGCGCTTGGTGCTGGGTGGTGTGGAGATTCCGCATGAGAGGGGATTGCAGGGGCATAGTGACGCGGATGTTCTGAGTCATGCGATTGCGGATGCGGTGCTGGGGGCGCTGGGTTTACCGGATATTGGGCATTATTTTCCGCCTTCGGATGCTTCGATTGAAGGGATCTCAAGTTTGAAGATCCTGGAGCGGTGCGCGGAGTTGAGTGGGGAGAAGGGGATGCGGATTGTGAATGTGGACGCGTCATTGGTGGCGGAGGCTCCGAAAGTGAAGCCGCATGCGGAGGCCATGAAGATCAACATTGCGAAGGCGTTGGGTATCGGGGCGGACGATGTGGGGGTGAAGGCCACAACGAATGAGCGGTTGGGATTTGTTGGTCGGGAAGAAGGGATTGCGGCGATGGCGGTGGCTTGTGTGGAGTCGATTTGAACCAGCCCAATAGAGATTGAATGATGCTGAAGACGGGAGTGACGGTGATTGTAGTGGCTGCCGGGAGCAGTCGAAGGATGGGATTTAACAAGCTCTTGGAGCCATTGGCTGGGGTGCCGGTTTTACGGCGCTCTTTGATGGCGTTTGAGAAATGTGCTGCCATTGATCGGATAATTGTGGTCGCGGGCGCGGAGGTGGGGGAAGTGATTGAGAAATGGCGAGTGGAGGGCGGACTGAGCAAGTTGGGAGCGGTGGTGGCGGGAGGGGCTGAGAGACATGATTCGGTTGCTGCGGGTCTGACGGCGTTAGGGGAGGAATGTGAGGTGGTGGCGGTGCATGACGGAGCGCGGCCATTGATTCATGTGGAGCAGATCTCGCATTGTGTGGACATGGCGAGGGCGCATGGGGCGGCGGTGTGTGCGCGGCCGTTGTCGGAGACCATCAAGAGGGTGGATTCGAGCGGGGCGGTGGTGGAAGCGGTGGATCGGGAAGGGGTGTGGGTGATGGAGACGCCGCAGGTGTTCGAGCGTGAGTTGCTGGAGCGGGCGTATGCAGAAGTGATGAACGGGGGCGTGCTGGTGACGGACGAAGTTTCAGCGGTGCAGCGGATCGGGGTGCGAGTGCAAGTGGTGAACAATGCGTGGGCGAATCCGAAGATTACCTTTCCGGGTGATTTGGCCTTGGCAGAATGTCTTTTGGAGGCGTGGTCGAAATGAGTGCGGCTGACAGGGCATTGTCGGATTTGGACGAACTGGAAGTGCTTCCGACACGGAATCGGATCTCGTTGATGTTGTTGTTGGGATTGACGGGTTTGAATGCCTTCAATGACAACATCCTGAAGATGCTGCTTGTTGGTTTGGCGCCGAAGGTGGTTGAGGGCACACTGGGACGGGATATTGGGCTTTGGCTGGGAGCGATTATCTTGCTGCCCTACATTTTGTTTGCACCTTTAGCGGGCTATTTGTCGGATCGCTTTTCGAAGCGGGGGGTGATTTTGGGAATGCTGGTGATGCAATCGGTGGTGTTGCTGGGGGCCGGGGTATCGTTTCGGGCGGCGTTGGGGGAGACGAGTGTGAAGCTGGCTCTGGGAATGTTTTTTTTGCTGGCCTTGCAGTCGACGATTTTTAGTCCGGCCAAAATGGGGATATTGAAGGAGCTTGGGGGATCGCGGCGGATTGGCATGATGTCGGGGTGGTTGCAGATGGCGACGATGGTGGGCATTCTGGGCGGGCTTTCGCTTGGGGGGCCGTGGTTTGACTGGTTGTTTGGAAGCGGGATGTCGGCGTGGGAGGCGGCGGCGTGGCCGGTATGGATTTTGTTTGGCAGTTCGCTGGTGGCCTTGGTGCTTGGGTTTGTGATGCAGCCGACGAAGTCGCAATCGGATTCGCCATTCCGGGTGGGGGTCTTGTGGGAGCATTTCGGCAATTTGCGGGAGACGATGGGACAGAAGGGGATGGGAAATGCGTTGCTGGGGGTGGCGATGTATTGGTTTGTCGGGAGCGTGGCGGCGGCGATGTTTGTGGAGGCGGGGATGCAATTGTATCCGAGTCGCGATGATCCGGGGGCGGCGACGTCGGCGTCGTTCATGACCTTGATGATTGGGTTGGGGACAGCGGTGGGGAGTTTGGTGGTGGCGGCGGTGTGTCGACGGAAGGTGCAGTTGGGTGTGGTGCCGTTGGGGGCTCTGGGGATGGCGATCGCTTTGATCGGAGCGGGCCTGTGGTCGCCGGCGACGTGGATCTATCACGCGAGTTTGCTGGCGCTGGGATTGTGCAGTGCGGTTTACATGGTGCCGGTGCAGGCATCGATTCAGGATCAGGCTGAGTCGTCGAAGCGGGGGCGAGTGCTGTCGTCGATGAATCTTTTGGATAGTGTGGCGGGCATTGTTGGGGTGCTGGTATTGTTTGGGTTGAAGAGTGGATTGGGGTTGAGTTTGAGGTGGCAGTTTTGGTTGTTGGCGCTGTTGATGCTGGCGGTGGCGGTGATCAGCGGGAAGATGCTGCCGAGGCATTTGATTCGGTTTGTGGGGCGGGTTTTGATCCGGTTCTTTTATCGGCTGCGAACTATTGGAGAAGAGCGGGTGCCAGAGACGGGCGGGGTGTTGATGCTGCCGAATCACATCAGCTACATGGATGCGTTGATCCTTTCGACGGCGTTTCGGCGTCCGGTGAGGTTTGTGATTTGGGAACCGCTGTATCGGATCAAGCAGGTGACCTGGTTGTTGAAGTTGTTTGGGACGGTGCCGATTTCTCCGGAGCGGGCGAAGGACGCCGTCAGGAGTGTGGTGGAGGCCTTGAAGGCTGGAGAGTTGGTGTGCATGTTTCCCGAGGGTCAGTTGACGCGGCATGGGATGCTGAATGAGATGCAGCGGGGATTTGAGTTGATGGCGAGAAAGGCTGGGGTGCCGGTGCTGCCGGTGCATGAGGATGGCATGTGGGGTTCGGTTTACTCGTTTGAGGATGGCGGCTGTTTCAAGAAGCTGCCGAGGCGGATTCGGCGCTCTGTGAGTGTGTGGGTGGGGGAGTTGAAGTCGCCGAGAGAGGCGACCGCGGACTGGCTGCGGACGGAGTTGTTGCGGTTGGGTGGCGCGGCGTTTTTGGAGCGAAAGAATTTTGGTCGTGTGGGAAAGGAGGCGTGGCCGCTGTTAGCGAATGGGATGCGGCTGGATGCGGTGGAGTGGCATTTGATTGATGAGGTGCCGTGGGTGTGTGATGCGGCCGATGCGGTGCTGGTGGGTTCGGTGCGGGCTTACGAGAGGTTGCGGGAGCCTGCGCAGGTGAGGATTGGGAATGAGGCGGTCAGTGGGGAGAAGGTGGTGGCGGTGGGGACGATGGAAGCGTTGCGGTTGGCGCGAGGGACGGGTGACTGGGGTGGGAGGATGGTGGTGCGGGCGGTCTGTGTTTCCGAGCGGTCGACTGAAGTGGCGGGTGAATTGGGTGTGCCGGTGTATGGAGCTTGGCTGGAAGAGGGGACGGGAGCTTGGGTGGCCTTGTGCGTTCCGAATCCGGCGATGGAGGTGGGGCATGAGAGCGAGCAGCAGGGGCAGAGGGAGGGCAGTGCCGGGCGTCTTTTGCCTGGTTGGGCTTGTGTGATGGGAGAAGCGGGGGCGATTGTGTCGGGATGGCACCCGGGAGATACGCGAGAAATCTCGTTGCCCGGACTCGTGCTGGATGAGGACGGATTTTTTATGCCGATGGAGGGGGGTAAAAACACCTTGCCCCTGTCCTGAATCGGTGTTCTCTCAATCTCACTCATTTACCCAACCGACCCCAAACATGAACGATCGTCGCGTAGTCATTTCCGGCCTTGGAGTTGTCTCTCCGCTTGGAAACAGCAAGGAAACTTTTTGGAACAATCTGGTGTCTGGAAAGAGCGGCATTCGCACGATCCAATCGATGGATACGACGAATTACGACTGCAAAATCGGGGGTGAGGTGGTGGACTTTGATCCGACACCGTTTTTTAACAATCACAAGGAAGCGCGGAGGGCGGACCGGTTCTTCCAGTTTGCGATGGCGGCGGCGAAGATGGCGGTGAAGGACAGCGGCTTGAATCCAGATGCGGTGGATCCGCATCGGGTGGGGGTGATGGTGGGCAGCGGGATTGGTGGATTGGGCACGCTGGAGACGCAGTATCAGATTCTTTTGGAGAAGAGTCCGAGCCGGGTATCGCCGTTTCTGATTCCGATGATGATCACGAACATCGCGAGTGGGATGATTTCCGCTGAGTTTGGATTCATGGGGCCGAACATGGTGATCGTGACCGCGTGTGCGACATCGAACAACAACATTGGCGAGGCCTGGCGGATCATTAAATTTGGAGACGCGGATTGCATCATCTGTGGTGGGGCGGAGGCATCGATCCGGCCATGCGGATTGGCGGGATTTGGGAACATGCGAGCCTTGAGTTTGCGGAATGACGAACCGGAGCGTGCGTCGAGGCCATTTGACAAGGATCGCGATGGGTTTGTGATGGGAGAAGGCGCCGGGGTGGTGGTGATTGAGGAGCTTGAGCATGCGAAGCGGCGTGGGGCGACGATTTATTGTGAACTGGCGGGTTATGGAGCGACGGCGGATGCGTATCATTTGACCTCACCGCATCCAGAAGGGCTTGGGGCGATGAAGTGCATGGAGATGGCGCTGCGGCATGCTAAGATGAATCCGACGGATGTGGCTTATGTGAATGCGCATGCGACATCGACACCGGTGGGCGACCTCTGTGAGTTGCGGGCGATCAAGCGGACGTTCGGAGACTATGCGACCAACGGGTTGCTGGTGTCAGGAACGAAATCGATGACCGGTCACTTGCTGGGTGCGGCTGGCGGGGTGGAGTTGATCGCTTCGATTTACGCGATGCGGGAGGGGGTGGTGCCTCCGACCATCAACGTGGAGAATCTCGATCCGGAAGTGGATGTGGATATCTGCGCGAACGAGGCGCGTCCGGCGAAGATTGATGCGGCGCTGAGCAATTCCTTTGGGTTTGGCGGGCACAACGCGGCGCTTTTGGTTAAGAAGTTTGTGGATTAGAACTTGAATCACTGAGGGGAAATCGAGGATGGCGCGCGACATTGTTTATTTTGATCTGGAGACACGGCGTACGGCGGCGGATGTCGGCGGATGGGGGAAGAAGCATGAGATGGGGATCTCCGTGGCGGTGACGTTCAGCAGCCGGGCGCAGGATTACTGTATTTACACCGAGGAAGAAACGGGAGATCTGATCAAGCAGTTGGTGAGGGCGGATTTGGTGGTGGGATACAACCATGTGGGATTCGACTATGAGGTGATGCTCGGGCACACGGTGTTTGATTTCCGGGACCAGCTCAACAGCCTGGACCTGCTGATAGATTTGGAAAAGAAGTTGGGGCACCGGCTGAAACTGGAGGCGGTGGCGGCGGCGTCATTGGGGACGGGGAAGAGTGCGGATGGTTTGCAGGCGATCCGATGGTGGCAGAAGGGGATGATTGCCGAGATTGCGGAGTATTGTTGTTATGATGTGAAGGTGACCCGTGAGGTTCACGAGTATGGCGCGAAGCATGGGTTTGTGAAGTATCACGATCGGAACGGGCGGGAGCAGAAGGTGGATGTGGAGTGGAGTTTGGACTGAGGGGACGCGGTATCTGGGTTGAACAAAAAGTGAATCCTGTGCTGGCGTGGGCGGATATTTTGGTCATGGTTCGCCGCTATGACGAGTCTTGTTCAGCGCGCACTTAGGGGAGATCTTCTTCGGATTGTTCCGATGATTGGAATGGTCATTTCAGGCGGGCTGATGAGCAGTTGCAGCACGGGCAAAGCGACGAAGACGGAAGTGATTCAGACGGCGGTTCCGGCGCGGGCGTTTTGGAATGGGGATGGGGTTTCCGGGCCGGCGAAGATCGTGATCGATTTGAGCGAGCAGCGGTTGAGATACTACAAAGGGGGTGATTTGGTGGGATTGTCGCCGATTTCATCCGGGACGCCGAGTCATCCGACGCCGACGGGATCGTTCCGCATCACGGAGAAGGACATTGCGCACCGGTCCTCGTGTTACGGGGAGTATGTGGACGGGAACGGGAATGTGGTGAATGGGGATGTGGACTGCCGGGTGGATAAGAAGCCGCCGGGCTGTCATTATGTGGGGGCGAGCATGCGCTATTTCATGAGGGTCAAGGGCGGGGTTGGGATGCATGAAGGGTATTTGCCGGGGTTTCCGGCATCGCACGGGTGCATCCGGCTGCCAACGCAGATGGCGGCGATTTTTTATGGGGCGACGCCAACGGGGACTCCGGTGCAGATCACGGGCAGTGCTTCGAATGCGACGGCGGAGCGGCCAATTGCGATTGGCGAGGTGGTGACGGAGGACAAGGTGATTGCGGAGGTGAAGCCTGCGACGACGGTGACCAAAGAAGAGAGGAAGACTTCGAAGGCCTTGAAGAAGAATTCGAAGAAGGTGCCGGAGCCGAAGCCATTGCGGGGGCAGACGCAGTATTTAGAGGGGGCTTGAATTGGCCCGATTCTCGAGATGCTGATGGCCTTGCGCGCTCGCAGAGTGGGCTTATTGGCAACTTCAGGCGTTTACGCGTCATCGATCTGATGGCGGATCCTAACGACCACAGATTTATCAAAGCGGCTCTGCTTGCCGGATCAAAGTGACACTCTTTCGAGAACTGTTTAGCTGATGCGGGCAAGCAAGATGCTTGCTCCACCTTGGGGGCCACTGCGCGTTTAGGGGGGACTAACCTCCGAGGCGTGGGGGTTTGTTCTTTTTGTCTTTGGGGGCTTCGTCGCTTTTGTTGCCCATGGGGTTGAAGAAGGGATTCTTGGGTGGGGGGCCGGCTTTGGGTTTGCGTTCGACCTTTTGGAGTTTGGGCTCTGGCATGTAGAGCTTCATGATGTAGGTCTGGAAGATGGAGAAGATGTTTTGGGTGGTCCAGTAGAGGGCGAGGGCGGAGGCGAAGCTGTAGCAGAAGAAGAGGAACATGAAGGGCATCAACATGAAGATGCGCTGCTGCATTTTGTCGGCCGTTGCGGGCTGGGGGGTGACCTTCATTTGAAGGAACATGGTGATGCCCATGATGATGGGGAGGGGGTTGACGTCGAAGCCGGCCCATTGGGTGACGGTATCGGGCATGGAGAGGTCGGTGACCCAGAGGAAGTCCTGGCCGCGGAGTTCGGCGGCGTTTTGGAGGACACGGAAGAAACCGAAGAAGATGGGGATTTGCAGGAACATGGGGAGGCAACCGCCGAGAGGGTTGACGCCGTAGTCACGATAGAGCTTCATCATTTCCTGCTGTTGTTTGGCAGGATCGTCCTTGTATTTTTCCTGAAGCTCTTTCATGAGCGGGGCGACGAGGCCCATGCGCTTCATGGCGTATTGTGACTTGGCTTGGAGAGGCCAGATGACGATGCGGATGAGCAGGGTCATGAGGATGATGGCGATGCCCCAGTTCCCGGAGAGCCCGTGGAACCAATTCATGATGTTGGTCAGGAGCTTGCTGATGGGGGTGAACCAGCCGTAGAACATGACGAAGGAGCGCTGGCCTTCGATGGCTTTGAGGCGCTGGTATTCCTTGGGGCCGAGGAAGATTTCGTATTTCTTGGTGACGTTGGCGCCGGGGGCGAGGTCGATGGGTGGGAGAGAGATGGCGGCTTCGACGGCGAAGTCGGAGGCGGAGGCTTTGAGGGTGGAGAATTTGTCCTTGCTGTGGTCGATGAGGAAGCGTGAGGCCCAGAGTTTGCCGGGTTCGTCCTGGGTGGCGGTGTGGGAGACGATGGTGGCGAAGAATCGGCTCATGACGCCGCCGAAACGGAGGCGGGTGTAGCTTTCACGGAACTCGGTCTTTTCTTCGCTGAACCAGCCGCCGGCGAAGGCGTTGGAATCTTTGGTGTCGGCATCGCCAGCATTGTTCCAGAAGAAGCCGGGTTTGAGGAGTTCGTCGGGGCTGAGGGAGGCGGCGGTGCCGGTGTAGAGGTAGAGTTCGCTGCTTTGGAAGGGGTTGGTGCCGCTGTTGGAGAGGGTGATTTCGAGGTTGAGGAGGTGGGGGTCGGAGGTTTCACCAGTGGAGGCGGAGAAGACTTTTTTGATTTTGAGTCCGTCGGTGGTGGTGCCTTCGAGGGTGACGCTGGTGTCGTCTTTGACGGTGATTTGATAGGTGGCGGAGTCGAGGGCGGTGGCTTCGCGACGGAGGGCGCCGACGGGTTCGTGGCGGGTGAGGCTCTTGGAATATTGATTGAGGATGACGCCTTCGTGGTCGGCGAGGGTGGCGGTTTTGATGCCGCCGCCAAGCGTGCTGAATTCGTAGGTGACGCTGCCGATGGTGAGGCGATGGGTTTGTTCGGGCTGGGAAGCGGTGGCGGCGGGCGGGGTGGTGCCTGGAGGGGTGGCGGTGATGCTGGCGGGATCCGTTGGAGCGGTGGCGGGTGTTTCAGGTTGGGCGGCGGCTTTGGCGGCGGCGGCTTGTTTGGCAATCTCGGCCTGGGCCTGCAGATTGAGCTGGCTGAAGTGCCAGTTTACGGCCATGCCGATGGCACAGATGACGATGACGATCCAGGCTTTACGATCCATGAGTATTAAAGAAGGGGGAGGAGTCTGGTAGCTGAGGGGAAAAAATCAAGAGTGGCTATGAGGGTGCTGGGAGGGAGGGACGGGGTCGTCACCTTGGCCGCCCCAGGGGTGGCAGCGAGCGATGCGGCGAAGGCCGAGCCAGGAGCCGCGCAGGAAGCCGTGGCGTTCGACGGCTTGCAGGAAGTATTCGGAGCAAGTGGGGTGGAAGCGGCAACCGGAGCCGGGTCCGCCGAGGAAGTGGATGACGGGCGAGAGGAAGCGCTGATAGAAGCGGATGAGGAGCCGAACGAGAGGTTTCATTCGGGGGCAGGAGGGCGAGGCCTGGGGGCGTTGGCGAATTCGGGTCGCAAGATGCCGGACCGTCGGGCGACATGGAGCCAGTCTTTTTCGAGTTCGGCAAAGGTGAGTTGGGGGGCGCGCCAGCGTGCGATGATGGCCCAGTGCCAGCCTGGGGCGAGGTGGGGTTGGTGTTTGCGGATGATTTCACGCAAACGGCGACGGACGGTGTTGCGCTCGACGGCGCCGCCAATTTTTTTGCCAGTGATGAGACCAAAGCAGAAATGAGGGAGTTTGTCGACGGGTCTGGCGGAAAGCACCAGAGACCTACCGGCCTGGGTCTTGCCCTCCTGACGAAGCTGGGCGAAGTCACTGGACTGCTTCAGCCGCAGGTGAGAGGGCAGACGCATGGGGGAGAAGCCCGGAGGAAGGACCGGGCTTCCAGCTCAATCAGCTTTGGGTGTGGCGAGCGTAGTGGACTTCGACGCCTTTTGGAACGAGGCGCTTACGGCCTTGACGACGACGACGGCGGATGATGTCCTGGCCGTTTTTGGTTTTCATTCGGGCGCGAAAGCCGAATTGGCGCTTACGGGTCCGCTTGGAAGGTTGGTAGGTCCTTTTGGTGCTCATGGGGTGTTATCGTCGTTGAAAATGGGAGACTGATCGGGTCCGAAAGGCAGGCAAAAGGCCAGACGGCTGGATCAGAAGGGCAGGGAGGCTAGCAGGAAGACGGGGGTTGTCAAATGCTGGGCTGACGAAATCGCCGATTTAATTCACGGATCTTAAAGATCGTGACCTTGATGAAGCCATGTCATTTTGAGAGATGGTGCGCGGTACAGGGTTCGAACCTGTGACCCCCACCATGTCAAGGTGATGCTCTACCACTGAGCTAACCGCGCAATCAAGGAAGGGTCGGAAAGGAAGCAGATAAGGGGAATGTGGCAACCGGTTTTTTGAGGTAGGGGAGAAGAAGCTGAAAGGAGCGATCGATTCCACCAGAGGGCAATTTTTGGAAGAGGCGAAAAAGGGCTGGTGGGGTGAGCTGGGGAGGCTAGAGTCGCCGGAGTGAAAGGGCTTTTTCAACTTTTGGCAGTGGCTGCTGTGATTGGTGTGGCGGGACCATTGGCTGGGGGATCGATGACCCGTGTGTTGTTGAGATCGGGAGCGGAGGTGCGAGGGGAGGTGTTGAAGGAGCGAGAGGAAGCGGTGGTGCTGGATTTGGGATCGACGATTCTGACCTTGCCGAAGGCGGAGATCCTGGAGATGAAAGTGGATGCGGAGGGCGGAGAAGGCCAGGGTGCGAGTGGTGAGGGAACGATGAGGAAGGAAGATCTGGTTTCGCATGAGGCAGGCAGGAAGGAAATGAGTGTGGAGGAGAATGTGAAGCGTGTGGCTGAGGCGGTGGTGCAGATTCAGACGGCGTCGGGATTGGGCTCAGGGTTTGTGATCAATTCGATGGGGCATGTGGTGACGAATCAGCATGTGATTGCGGGGGAGCAGGAGATTCGGGTGGTGATGTATCGACAGCGGCCGGGGGGGCTCGAGAAGGTGACTTTTGAGAAGGTCAAAATTGTGGCGATGAATGGCTTTTTGGATTTGGCTTTGTTGCAGATTGATGACGCGTCGGTGGCCGAGCTGCCGACGGTGGTGGTAGAGGATGATGAGGGATTGGTGCAGGGGGAGCGGGTGTTTGCGATCGGGAGTCCATTGGGGTTGGAGCGGACGGTTTCGCAGGGGATTGTGAGTGTGCGGGCGAGGGAGAATCAGGGGCGGTGGTACGTTCAGACCACGACGCAGATCAATCCGGGGAACTCGGGTGGGCCGTTGTTTAACTTGAAGGGAGAGGTGGTGGGGGTGACGAACATGAAGGTGGCTGGGGTGGGGGTCGAGGGAGTGGGGTTTGCGATTCCGGCTGGGTTGATGAAGCAGTTTTTGCAGAGCCGTGAGGCCTTTGCTTTTGATCCGCGAAATGCGAACAGCGGATTCCGATACCTGACGCCACCGACCAGTCAGCCTGCCAAAGGCGAGTAGGCGGCGAAGGTGAGTGAAGAGAAGATGTCCGAACCGATTTCCCCAATAAGAAACCTGATTTCATGAAAAAAACCGTCAACGCGCAATCCCTGTTGGTCCGCCCCTTGGCGGGAATGAGTGTTAGTTTGTTGCTGACCCTGCTGGGTGGGAGTTACGAAGTTGCAGCGAAGGATGAGTGGCTGCCTTTGCTGCCGGAGAAAACGATTGCGGTGCTATCGATCAAGAACACGCCAGAGTTGGTGGCGGACTGGGATGGGAGTTCGCTGGGCCGATTTTTGGAAGATCCAGCGGTATTGAAGTGGCTGGCACCGATTTATGAGGAGGGTGAAGCGCCGTGGGATCGGATGGTGAAGGACGTTTCTGGATCGGGCTTGCGCGAACAGCTGTCTTTTTTTCCGGGAGCTTCGATCACGGCGTTTTTGATGCCGAATGAGGAGTCGGGAAGTGGTGAGCCGATCTATGTGGGGTTGAGTGAGATTGGCGAAAAAAAAGCCGAGTTGATGGGCAGTTTGGAGAAGCAGGCCGAGGTCAAGATGAAGGAGGATGCCGAGCTGAAGACAGGCGAAGTTGAAATCGAGGGGGTGGCTGTTAAGACGGTGGGCACAGGTGAGGGAGAGGAGGCCGTTTGGGTGCTTGCGTGGGCGGATGTTGACGGAGTGCTGGTCGAGTCGAATGACCGGAAGGCGATCATGGAGACGATTCAGGGGATGCAAAAAGGAGCGGCGGGTAAGCAGGATGATTTGAGGGCGAACTTTGCCCGTTTTCGCGAGATCTCGGAAGGGGCGGGTGACTTTGTGCTGTATGTGGATGCGGAGACACTGGTGGAGAAGTTGAAGGAGACGATGGCAGCGGCGGGCGGGGCTGAGCCTCAGGCGGCGAATCCGTTTTCACCTGAGTTGGTGATGGGAGCGCTGAACCTGGAAGAGATCCGGGGCTTTGGGTTATCGATTGATCTGCAGGAGGGAGCGTCACGGGTGGACGTGGCATTGCTGCACAAGGAGAAGACGCAGGGATTGATCGTGAACTTGATGCACGGGGTGGATACGAAGGTGGAGCTGCCTGGATTTGTGCCAGCGGATATGGCATCGGCGAGTGTGAGTCGGTGGAGTCTGTTGAAGTTTTACGATGGGGTGATGACCACCTTGAATGGATTTGGGCCGATGGTGGGTGGCATGGTGCAAATGCAACTGGGTGGTGTGGAGCAGCAGATGGGGATCAAGCTGCGTGATGATTTGTTTGCGACGACCGACGATGAGGTTGTCCAACTGGGTTCGATGTCGAAAGTGGGAGGTGAACCGGGGCAGGTGATGGGGATCAAGTTGAAGGATGCGAAGCGCTTTGGGGCGGCCATGGAAGCGATCAAAAAGATGGCGGGGAATGGATTTGGAGTGTTTGAAGAGGTCGATGTGGCCGGGTTCAAGGTGTTCAAGATCAAGGCCAATCTGGCTGCGGCTGAGCCTGAAGGCGGGGCGAATGAGATGGCGTATACGGTCGCGAAGGATTACTTTCTTTTCTCCTCCGGCACGATGGAGGCCCTGAACAAAGTATTGAACCGGATGGCTGATCCTTCGGGTCCGACGCTTTGGGATGATGCGAGTGTGAAGTCGGCGCTGGCGGCGCTGCCAGCGAATGCGACCGGTTTGGGTGTGTCTGACGGGAGTGCGATGGTGAAGACCATGCTGACCGCGATGATGACCGCGCAGGGAGCGATGGCGGCGGGTGGTGGAAAGGCGAAGAAAGGAAAGGGGAAAGGGAAGGCCAAGGATGACGAAGGAGAAGAGGAAGGCGAGGTGGCCGGTGGAGGGCAGTGGTTTGACCCGGAGGCGACGCCGGGGGATGAGGTGTTTGAGCGATACTTTGGGAAGAGTAGCACGGGCAGTTACACCCTGGACGATGCGGCGCACTATCGAATGGTTTCGCAGCCTGCGGAGGCTCAGTGATTTGGGGCGTCTGGAGGAACGGCACCGATGACGGTGCCGTTCCTTCGGCAGGTTTGTGCGGGCTGCAGAGTCGTTTCTTGAGAATCGGGCGAGCCGGGGTTTGTGATGATTACCACGTGTTTGCTTGGGGTGGGGGAGGATGGTTTAGGAGAGTTGAATGTTGTGCTTCATGGGTTTGAGGAGAATTTTCAGGAGAGTGTAATTTGAATTTTGTGAGAATTGTGTCTCAAATATGCCAATATTATCAATTTTAGAAAGAATATGCTTTCTTATTGTGTGATTTGGAATAGAGATCATGGGTATTCGACTTTTACCTCTTTGTTGCCGTGACTGAGCCTTCTTCTTCTGACTCTAAACCTCTTAGCGAGGACCCGGTATTGCCGGGAGTGAATCCATTTGCTGTGGACGTCTGTCCGGGGCCGTATGGGGTGATGGAGGAGGATTCGGTTGGGGCGCTGAATGCGGACGTTTTGGAGCGCTTGAGTCAGGCGGTGGAGGATCAGCAAGGGGGGGCTGGCAAGGTGGGGGGGCAACCTTTGGTGCTGTTGACGGCGCCGCGGGCGGGGTATGGGAAGACGCATTTGCTAGGTCGTTTGACGGCGTCAGGGGGGCAGCAATGGCTGATTCTGCCGCTGGCCTTTCGGACGGGGGATGAGGTGACGCGGATCAATGTGGCGAGGCGTGGCTTGGAGGCTTTGGAGCGGGCGGAGAGTGGGGTGGCTGGGTGGTCGGTTTTGAGGGAGGTTTCGGCAGGGGTGACGTCGAGTTTGTTGAGGCAGTTGATTGAGAATGGGAAACTGCCGTGCGCGAATCCGGAGCAGGCGTTGAAAGTGTTGTCCGGGCCGGTGCATGAGATTTTCAGTCAGGCAGGACAGGCGCATTTGATTGGGGAGTGGCTTCGGAAACATGTGGGGCAATTGCGCAAGCCGATGGCGGATTTGGCGAGCCGGATCACGGGAGTGGTGACGGTTGCGGAGGCTGAGGTTTGGTTGCAGGCCTTTGTGGCGCAGGCTTTGGACGGACAGGGAGCGGGTTTGGCATCGCTGCGGCAGTTGGCGACACAGTCGGAGGAGAGTTGCGGGGTGGCGATGAAGTTGATGGGGATTTGGCGGCCGGTGGTGGTGCTGGTGGATCATTTGGATGGGTTTTATCGGAATGCCGAAGCGGGGCTTAAAATCGCCACGCTGCTGTTGGATTTGGCGGAGTTGGATGGGCACCCGGTGGTGTTGAGTTTGAATCAGGATGTGTGGCAGGCGACGTTTGGGCATCACTTGCCGAGCGCGTTGGAGGATCGTTTGACAGCGTCGCGGTTGCTGTTGCGGGGACTGACTGAAGAGGAGGCGAGTGAAATGGTGGCGCTGCGGTTGAATAGGAGTGGGATTGAGCCGCCCCTGGCGCGGGCGTTTGAGGACTTTTTGGATGTGCCCCGGTATTTCATGGGACGGCCTTTGGGGTCGGTCTCGGCGCGGGTATTTTTGCGGCATGCGGCGCAGCAATGGGCGGTGTATCGGCATTCGATTCCGCATGAGGGGATGAGGCAAGGGGTGGCGAGCGATCCTGAGGCGTTTTTGGATGAGGATGAGTTGGGCGAAGGGCCGATGGGATTGCTGCCGATGGTTCAGGGGCGACCCGGGAGTGTGTTGGATTCGCCATTTCAGCTGAGCAAGCCGGAGATTTTCGATGCTGACACGCAGGCTTTGGTAAGGCAGGTGTCGGGCGGGTTGAAGGAGCCGAGGGCGGCGTTGCCTCAAGACGAGGTGCCTGTAACCCAGGTCGAGAGTCCGAATGTGTCTCCTTTCCAGATGGTGGAGCCTGCTTCTGAGGAAGAGGATGGGCCGACTGGGCTGTTAAATGAGGAAGAGGAAGCACCGCTGGTGGACGGTGGGCCTGCGGAGGCCGTCAATATCGAGGCGGGAAGGGTGCAGGGGAGTTTTGAGAAACTGAGGGAGATGCTGGATCGCTTGCGGCAAACGAACGGGATCCAGACGCCGTCGAGCGCGACGCCGACGAAGGTGGAGGAGCGGGTGCGGTCGATGCCGGAGACAGTTCAACCGGCACCTTCCGGGGAAGCAGTGGCGCGGGCGGCTTTGATGGGGCGGTTCGAAGCTTTGAAATTGCAGATGAGTGGCGAGGCGGAGGCACGGCCTTTGGATGGGACGCGTTTGATGGAATTGATCCGACTGGCGGGGCGGCGGTTTCCGCTGGTGCGTCCGGCGGAGCATGAGTTAGCGGGGATGCCGGAGCGGCCGGTGATGGGATGGACGCTGAGGGGGGCGGAGATTTTGTTTGCGCCGGTGGGGGTGGTCGAAGGAGCGTTTTGGAAGGGATTGTCCGTGTATGCAGCGGGTAGAGCGGCGGCGGGCAGGGAAGTGGCGGAAAGCACGGGGGAAGCGGTGCCGAATTTCAAGGTGGTGGTGTTCAAGTCGGTGCATGAGAATGGAGCGTGGGGGAGTCTGTTTTCCGGGCCGCAGTTTCCGGAGACCTTGAAGCCCTGGGTGGATGTGGTGCATTTGGATGGGCGGAGCATTGCGGCGCTGTACGCGATGCAGCGGATCATTCGGGAGGCGGAGATGGGCACTTTGCAGGCGGCACCGCAGCAGGTGATGAGTGTTTTGGCCCGGGAGCTGGACTTTTTTTGGAAGCGGATCACGCGTCCGTTGACGGTGAAACAAGGCGCGGAGTGAGATTGTGACGGGGTGGTCACAAGACGCGCTTGCATGAGGGCGATTGACCGCTAAAGAGGCGGCGGGCGAGTGCCCGAATCACCAATTTATGAGCGACCCAATCCGGCATGAATGCGGCATTGCCGTTGTGCGGCTCCGCAAGCCGCTCGAGCACTATCAAGTCAAACACGGATCAGCTCTGTGGGGCTTTCACAAGCTATATGCGTTGATGGCGAAGCAGCGGAATCGCGGGCACGACGGAACGGGCATTGGATGCTGCAAGTTGGACATGCCTTTGGGGCAGCCGTACATGTTCAGGTTGCGGTCCTCGAAGAAGGACGCTTTGGACGACATGTTTGACGAGGCGAGGAAGTCTTACGTGAGGGACATGAGGCGGCATTTTGACAATGACGACCGGAAGGATGAGGAGCGGTATTTTCGGCCGGAGGTGATGCGGGAGTTTTTTGATTACAGCGGCCAGATTTTGATGGGGCATTTGCGGTATGGGACGTCCGGGACGTTTGGCAAGGGAGCCTGTCACCCGTATATGCGGCGGAGCAACTGGCCGACGAAGAGTTTGATGGTGATGGGGAACTTCAACATGACGAACACCGGGGAGCTGCACCGGATCATGATTGAGCGGGGGCAGCATCCGATTTACGGGACGGACACGCAGACGGTGCTGGAGGAGATTGGGTTTCATTTGGATGAGTTGCACACGGACATTTATCGGGCATTGAAGGAGCACTTCACGGGGGCGGACATTCCGCAGCATATTTCGGAGCAACTGGATCTGGCGGAGGTGGTGCGGCGTTCGGCGCAGCATTGGGATGGGGGGTATTCGATCTGCGGGACGGTGGGGAACGGGGATATGTTTGTGATGCGCGATCCGAACGGGATCCGGCCCTGCTTTTACTACGAGAACGATGAGGTGTTTGTGTTTGCGAGTGAGCGGGCGGCGATTCGGACGGTGTTTGATGCGAGCGAGGATGAGGTGAAGGAGTTGCCTCCGGCCTATGTGGCGACGATCAAGGCGGACGGATTGAAGATGTGTTTGGAGGCGTTTGCCGAGCCGAGGCCATTCAAGCCGTGCTCATTTGAGAAGATCTACTTTTCGCGGGGCAATGACTCGACGATTTATGAGCAGCGGAAGGGATTGGGTGAGACGCTGGTGCCGCAGTTTTTGGCGGCGACGGACAATGATCTGGAAAACACGGTGGTGAGTTTCATTCCGAATACGGCGGAGACGGCCTATTATGGGTTGATGGACGGGTTGCGGAAACAGCGGCGGGCGGATGTGAAGGATGTGCTGATGGAGATGCTGGCGAACGGGCAGTTGGATGAGTCGAAGATTGACGAATTGATTCTGCGGAACTGGCCGAGGGCGGAGAAGATCGCTCACAAGGATGTGAAGTTGAGGACGTTCATTTCGCAGGAGGGGGATCGGGATACGATGGCCTCGATGGTGTATGACATCACGTATGGCGTGGTGCAGGACAAGGACACGCTGGTGGTGGTGGATGATTCGATTGTGCGGGGCACGACGCTGCGGAAGAATCTTTTGCGGATCCTGGTTCGGACGTGTCCGAAGCGGATCATTGTGATGTCAACGGCACCGCAGATTCGGTATCCGGATTGTTACGGGATCGACATGGCTGAGATCAGCAAGTTCATCGCGTTTGAGGCGGCGATCGGGTTGACGAAGGAGCGGGGGGACTGGCATCGATTGGATGATTTGCATCGCGAAGCGAAGGCGGAGTTGTTGAAGGCGCCGGGTGAGATGCGGAACATTGTGAAGGGGCTTTATGAGCCGTTCACGGATGAGGAGTTGTCGGCGCGGATCAGTCAGATGGTGAAGCCGACGGGGATTTCGTGGAATGGGGAGGTGCGGGTGATTTATCAGACGGTGGAAGGACTGCACCGGGCGTTGGGCACGGAGGTGGGGGACTGGTATTTCACGGGGGATTATCCGACACCGGGTGGGTATGAGATGGTGAACCGGTCGTTTGTGAACTTCATGGAGAAGAAGACGGGGCGGGCTTATGATTTGCTGTGAGGCAAGTGATCTGAGCAGCAATCGTATTGGCTTACCAGATCTTCCAGGCATCGCCTAGGGGGGAGTGGACTTGGTGGGGGGGCATGCGCATGCCGAGGTACATGCCGGGATTGGAACTGAAGGTGCCGATGAAGTGCTGGGAGGAGGCGAGGCGTTCGATGGAGGCGAAGAGGTTGAGGAGATGGGAATGGCGAATGGTGGCGGGGAGTTTGAGGAAGTCCTGGTGGATGTAGCCGGTTTCGCCGGGGGTGCAGAGGGTTTCGAAGGTGAGGTGGGGGTAGAGGCGGCGGGCTTCTTCGACGATGGCGTAGTTGTCGGTGCTGAGGAAGAAGTGGCGGAGGGAGGAGAGGGACTGGGCTTTTTCGATGTATTGGGAAGTGGCGAGCAAGGGGGTTTCGATGTGTTTGTCGCCGGAGCGGATGTGGAGGCCGAGGTAATCCTTGGGGAGGTTGATGGATTGGGTGAGCGCGGTGACGGCGGCTAAGGTTTCGGGATTGTAGCGCCAGATCATCTGGATCAGGAGTTGAGCGGCAGCGAGCAGGTCGAGTGGCGGGGTGTTTGGGAAGGAAAAGGTTTCGCAGGTGAAGGCGGGGCTGCGGAAGTGGTTCCAGAGTTCGTAGGTGAGGAAGTCGATGTTTTGGGATTTTTTGAAGTGGGCGACGGTCAGTTGGAGGTGGAGCGGGGTGCGTTGGCGGGGGCAACGGGCGTTGAGGGAGCGGTGGGAGTCGTGGTGAGTTTCGTCGCAGAAGGGGAGGAAGAAGTCGGTCCAGCCGGAGTGGATGCGGAAGTTGGCGTGGCGGGTGTAGAGGACGAAACGGATTTCGTGTTTGAGGCAGTACAACATGGCGAGGAGCATGTTGTTGAACTCTGAGAAGAAGCCGCCGTTGGCACCGAGATGGAAGACGAGGGTGCGTTTGAAGGAATTGTTGAGTTCGCGGTAGAGGGCGAGGTCCATGGATAGCTAGCCAGGGGATGATTTGTGCGCGATGTAGACGGTGCTGGCAGAGTTTTTTTCAAGGATGGGATTGGGGAAGGAGACGATGTGGGAGGTGACGGAGGTGAAGACTTCCTTGAGGGCGGAGGTGAAGGAGGCTTCGGGGGGATCGTCTGACCACATGGCGAAGATGCCGGTGGGGGTGAG
>CANETF010000045.1 GCA_947440575.1 Verrucomicrobiaceae bacterium | reverse complement strand
GGAGGGTGATGGGGGTGCCGTGGAAGGCTCTGGGGATGACGGGCCATTCGGCGGTGAGGAAGTAGGCGTAGGTGCCTTCGGGGAACTCCGGGGTGAGGGTGAAGCGGCCATTGCATTCGTCGAGGTCGCCACTGCCGGGGACGAAGGCGTAGTCCTGGATGAAGGCGCCGTCGTGGGTGCCACCGGGGCCGGTGGGGGGCTCGGGGCGTTGGCCGGGTTTGAGGGCGTAGCTGGAGCGCAAAGTTTTCATGTCGGAGGCGGGGTCTTTGGGGTTGGCGTAGCTGCGGAGGGCGTAGATGGGGAAGCCGTCGGCGGCCCAGCCGATGAGGGGGGAATGTTGGTCGGGTTTGAGGTTGAGCTGGTCCATGACGGGTTTTGGGAGGCCGTGGTAGTGGTAGGCGCCGCCGGGTTGGACGTGGGCGTGATTTTCATCGAGACCTAGTGGGACAGCGCCGCCGAGGGCCTCGTAGTTCCAGTCGGAGGCGCGGTCGCCATTCCAGAATTCGGCGGTGCCGGGGTCGAGGAGGACGCCATTGAGGGCGATGCCGAAGGGTTGGTTGGGAGGGCCCTGGGGAGCGCCGTTTTTGGCGGAGAAATGGAGCGGGGTGATTTGGGCAGCGGAGGCTGGGGCAGCGGGCAGAGTGAAGGAATAGGACTGTGGTTCGATTTGGTGGGGGTTGCCGCGATTGGGGAAGGGGCCGACGAGGTGATCGGGGATGGCGTTGGCTTTCACGAGGCGGGAGGGGCCTTGGAGGGTGATTTCGGAGGCGGGGGAGCCGGGTGGTTTTTCGTCAGCGGGGACGAGGGTGATGGGTTGGGCTTCGGTGGCGCGGTGTTGGCGCATGGGGGGAGGGCCGCCGCCGAAGCCCTGGGCGTGGAGGGGGAAGAGGGGCAGGAATAGGGGAGTGCTGAGAGTGGCGAAACAAAGCGCCCGGATTGAAAATGGGGTCATGGAGTGCATAGTAGTGGAAACAAACTCCGAACTGGAAGCGTAGTTTTACAGGAGATTGTTAATGTTTTGTTAAGCTCATTTTTCCTCATGCGTTTTGCTGTTCCGATTTTGATTTTGCTTGGTTCGTCTGTGATTGTTTCAGACGGGATTGGGGGGACGTTTTCAGCGGGGCAGATTGAGGTTTTTGAGAAGTCGATTCGGCCGTTGCTGGTGGAGCGGTGCATGGACTGTCATGGGGCGCACAAGCATGAGAACGGGCTGCGGTTGGACAGTCGGGAGGCGATTTTGAGGGGGAGTGACTATGGCAAGGTGGTGGTGGAGGGGAATCCGGGAGCGAGCAAGTTGGTGCAGGCGGTGAAGGGAGCAGCGGGGGTGGAGAAGATGCCGAAGAAGGGGTCTGCGTTGAGTGGTTCGGAAATTGCGGCGTTGGAGAAGTGGATTGTGGAGGGGTTGCCGTGGCCGGAGGGGGAGAAGGTGGCGGAGGTGATTCACGCGAAGGCGGATCCGAAGCAGCATTGGGCGTTTTTGCCGGTGGTGAAGCCGGTTTTGCCAGCAGGGGTGAAGGGTGGGAATGCGATTGATGCGCTGGTGGGGGCGAAGTTGAAGGCGGCGGGGTTGGATTTTTCGAAGGAGGCTGAGGCGGCGACGCTTTATCGGAGGTTGTGTTTGACGGTGACCGGGCTGCAACCGGAGATGGCGGAGGTGAAGGCGTTTGTGGAGGCGTTTGGGAAGGAGCCTGAGGCGGCTTGGGAGCGGGCGGTGACGGAGAAGTTGGCTTCACCGCAGTATGGCCAGAAGTGGGCGCGGCATTGGCTGGATGTGGCGCGGTATTCGGATACAGAAGGGTATCAGGCGGGAGGCAAGGACATTCGGTTTCCACATGCTTACACGTATCGCAACTGGGTGATCGAGGCGCTGAATGCGGACATGCCGTATGATCAATTTGTGACGCGGCAGTTGGCGGCAGATCATTTGGTGGAGAAGGACACGCTGGTTCAGGCGTCGATGGGAGGGATCAAAAAAGGAGTGAAGGATGAGGCGGAGGTGAAGCACTTGGCGGCGCTGGGATTTTTGACGGTGAACGATCGGTTTCTAGGCGATCGGATTTTGCAAACGGATGATCGGATTGATGTGGTGACGCGGGGTTTGTTGGGGTTCACGGTGGGATGCGCGCGTTGTCATGATCACAAGTATGACCCGATCCCGAGTTCGGATTATTACTCGTTGTACAGTGTGTTTAACAGCAGCGAGGTGGCGGCGGATGATCGAATGCCGGTGATTGGGCATCCTGAAGCGGCGGAGGCGGTGGTGGCGTTTGAGAATGCGGTGGGGGAGATTGAGGCGAAGAAGGTGGTGTTGCGTGAGGAAGTGCTGCAGGATTTGAAGAATCCGGAGCGGTTGAGGGATTACCTGGTTTTTGCGCAGCGGTATCTGAATGCGGACGGGGGGATATTTCGGGGAACGGCAGGCAAGGAGATGATGCGGGACCGGATCGCGGACAGTTGGCGGAATTTTATCAAGGGCAGTGCGGAGGGGGCGAAGGTGCATCCGGTGATGGCGGCTTGGAAGCGGTTTGCTGAACTGAAGGAGAGCGAGTTTGAGGCGAAGGCGGCGGAGGTGGTGAAGGGGTTGCAAGGGGATGCGGTGAAGTGCAATCAGGTGGTGGCGGCGGCCTTTCAAGGGAAGTCGGTGCCGAAGTCGATGAGCGAGGTGGCAGCGACGTATGCGGAAGTGTTTTTGGCGAACTCAGGTGAGGCGGTGATGGAGGACAAGCAGCGGGAGTCGATTCGGGCGCTGATGCGTGCAGGGAAGTCGCCGATGACGATTGGGATGGAGCAGATTGAGGGGTATTTCACGCGGAAGGACAGGGAGAAGATGACGAAGTTAGAGAACGAGGTGAAGAAGCTTGAGATTGAGAGTCCTGGGGCACCGTATCGGGCGATGGCGATGGTGGACAAGGAGAAGCCGGCAGATCAGAAGATCATGATTCGGGGGAATCCGGGGAGATTGGGGGAGGTGGCGGCGAGGGGATACCTGGCGTTTTTTGGGGGTGAGAAGTTCAAGGAGGGAAGCGGGCGTTTGGAGTTGGCGAAGAAGATTGTGGGGCGTGAGAATCCGTTGACGGCACGGGTGATGGTGAATCGGTTGTGGATGCATCATTTTGGGAAGCCGATGGTGAGTCAGACGAGTGATTTTGGGGTGCAGACGCCGAAGCCGGTGCAGGCGGATGTGCTGGACTATTTGGCGGCGTTGTTCATGGAGGAGGGGTGGAGCATGAAGCGGGTGCATCGTGAGATTTTGATGTCGCGGACGTGGCGGCAAGCGAGCGGGGTATCGGCAGAGAAGGCGGAGAAGGATCCGGAGAACGAGCTGCTGAGTCGGATGAACCGGCAGCGGATGGACTATGAGATGCTGCGGGACAATCTGTTGCTGGTGTCCGGCACGCTGAATCCGGGATTGAAGCCGGGGAGATCGGTGACGTTGAAGTCGAAGGAGGCGGATCAGTGGCGGAGTGTGCTGTTGTTTGTGGATCGGTATGATCAGCCGACGGTGCCGGCGATGTTTGATTTTGCGAATCCGGACAGTCACAGTCCGCAGCGTTTTCAGACGACGGTGCCGCAGCAGGCGTTGTTTTTGATGAACAGTCCGTTCATGAAGGAGCGGGCCCAGTCGCTGGCGGAGCGGGCGCCGAATGTGGGCAGCGGGCCGAATGCGGAGACGGTGAAAGCACTTTATGAGCGAGTGTTTTTGCGGGAGCCGAGCGCGGATGAGGTGGAGTTGGCGGGGCGGTTTTTTGCGGAGGCGGAGGGTTTGCAGAAGGATGTGCCGTTTGCGTGGAGCTATGGGACGCAGGAGGTGGCGCGTGATGCGAGTGGGAAGGTGACGGTTGGAGCCTTCACGAAGTTTGCCAAAATGGATGCGAAGGACGGGCGCTTGACGCATACGGGGAAGGTTCCGGATGGGAAGTGGGGGTATGCGTTTTTGACGAAGCAATCCGGGCACACGGGGAATGGGGAGATTTCGCCGGCGGCCCGGTGGACGGCACCGAAGGCGATGACGGTGCGTTTGGTGGGGCAGGTGAAGAAGCCGAGTGACAAGGGGAACGGGGTGAGGGTGTTTGTGCTGAGCGAAGGCAAGGGGTTGCTGAAGGATGTGCTGGTAGAGCCTGCGAAGACGGGGCAGGTCGTGATGGATGCTGTGAGTGTGGCGGCGGGTGAGAGTGTGACGTTTGCGGTGGGGGCGGAAGGGGACACGAACTCGGATAGCTTTGAGTGGAAGCTGGAGGTGTATGAGGGGGATCGGTTGTTGAGTGAGGCGAAGCGAGATTTTTGCGGGTTGGACGGGTGGCCGATGAACCGGACGAAGGCGCAGGCGCCGTTAGCGCAATTGGCGCAGGTGTTGATGATGGCGAATGAGTTTCAGTTTATTGATTGAGGGTCTTACTTTTTGTTTTTTATGAGTCATCACCAACCGAATTTGGAGCATGCGTTTTTGACGCGTCGGCAGATGCTGGAGCGATCGGGCATGGGATTGGGAGCGCTGGCGTTGGGGGGGATGATGGGAGCACCGGCGAAAGCGGCGGAGGGGGTGCATGCACCGAGTCCGTTCGCGCCGAAGCGACCGCACTTTGAGCCGAAGGCGAAGCGGGTGATTCATTTTTTCATGAACGGCGGGCCATCACAGGTGGATACCTTTGATCCGAAGCCGATGCTGACGAAGTTTGATGGCAAGACGCTGCCGAATTTGTTGAAGACGGAGCGTCCGACCGGGGCGGGATTGAAGTCGCCCTTTGCGTTTCAGAAGTATGGGGAGTGCGGGTTGGAGGTGAGCGAGTTGTTTGCGCGGACGGGGCAGTTTGCGGATGATCTGTGTGTGATTCGGTCGATGCATGCGGATGTGCCGAACCATGAGCCGTCGCTGGGTTTGATGAATTGCGGGGAGAGCCGGTTGCATCGCCCGAGCCTGGGGTCTTGGGTCACTTACGGGCTGGGGTCGGAGAATGAGAATCTGCCGGGGTACATTTCGATGTGTCCGAACGGGATGCCGATTCGACGGACGAAGAATTGGCAATCGGCGTTTTTGCCGAGCATTTATCAGGGGACCTACATCAACACGAAGGACACGGAGGTGGATAATCTGGTGGAGTTCATCAAGAACTCGTCCTTGGACATGAAGCAGCAGAGGCGGCAGTTGGATTTGCTGCATGAGTTGAATGACCGGCATTTGAAGCAGCGGGAGATGGATCAGCAGTTGGATGCGCGGATTCAGAGTTATGAGCTGGCGTATCGGATGCAGATGGAGGCGAGTGATGCGTTTGACATTGAGAAGGAGCCGGAGTCGGTGAGAAAGGCGTATGGGGAGAACGCGTTTGGGCGGCAGACGTTGATTGCGCGGCGGTTGCTGGAGCGGGGGGTGCGGTTCATTCAGCTATGGACGGGGGATGGGCAGCCGTGGGACAGTCACGACGAGATTTTGGATCATCAGCGGTTGGCGAAGGATGTGGATCCGGCGATTGCGGCGTTCATGGCGGATTTGAAGATGCGGGGGATGTTTGATGACACGCTGATCATGTGGGGGGGAGAGTTTGGGCGGACACCGGCGGTGGAGTTGCCGACGCCGGGATCCAATCAGGGCAAGCAGCGGGGACGGGACCACAATCACCATGGATTTTCGATGTGGCTGGCGGGAGGTGGGGCACGTGGCGGTTATACGCACGGGGCGACGGATGAGTTTGGGTTCCAGGCGGTGGAGAATCCCGTTCATGTGCATGATTTGCATGCGACGGTGATGCGGCTGATTGGATTTGACCATGAGCGGTTCACCTATCGGTATGCGGGATTGGATTACCGATTGACGGGGGTGAATGACTGCTCGGTGGTGAAGGAGTTGATTGGGTAGGTGATGTTTCCTCGGGAAAACGCGAAATAAATGATGTTCCAACGGGAAATCAGTTTGCGGAAGGGTAGGGGAGGGTAGAGGATAGGTAGGGTCGGTCAGGGATGGTAAATAGCCCGCAGGGGCTATTTGTGATTAACCCTTTGCTTTTTACTATCTGACAGTTGAATAATTCCTTATCGAACTCCAGCCTCTTTTATCATGTTGAACGAACTTAAACTGCGTGAACTCGAAAATCGGCCTATTCAGGTGGGGTTGGTAGGCTTGGGAGCGATGGGGCTGGGGATTGCGTATCAGATTGGGAAGACACCGGGGATGCGGCTATCGTTTGTGGCTGATTTGAGTGAGGCGGCGGCAAAAAAAGGAGCGGAGATTTATGGCAAACCGACGCGGGTCGTGACGGATGCGTTGGGCGCATTGAGGGATGAGAAGATACCGTGTGATGTGCTGGTGGAGGCGACGAATTCGATCGTTGCGGCTTATGATTACTGCCAGGCAGCGATTGAGCGGAAGGCGCATTGTGTGCTGATGAATGCGGAGGTGGACGCTATTTTGGGGTATCTGCTGAGGGATGCAGCGGCGCGGCAGGGGGTGGTGGTGACGAGTGATGCGGGGGACCAGCATGGGGTGCTGTCGAGGATGATGGAAGAGATCGAGATGTGGGGGTTTGAGATCACGCAGGCGGGGAACATGAAAGGGTTTTTGGAGCGGCACCGGGATCTGGAAGGCACGGTGGAGGTGGCGAAGAAGCTTGGGTTGAGTCCGGTGCAGTGTTTGGCGTATACGGATGGGTCCAAGTTGAACATCGAGATGTCGGTGATTGCCAATGAGTATGGGTTGATTCCGACGGTGCCGGGGATGGAGGGGCCACGGGCGGATAAGGTGGAAGATGTGGTCAATCTTTTTGATTTTGACAGTTATGGCGGCAAGGGGCGGGTGGATTATGTGCTGGGGGCCAAGCAGCATGGGGGCGGAGTTTATGTGGTGGGACGCTGTGACGATGGCTTTCAGCAGGGGTATTTGAATTATTACAAGGTGACGAACAAGCACCCTTACTACTTGTTCCTGAGGCCCTATCATTTGTGTCATTTGGAGACGCCGCGGGCGGTGGCTCTGGCGGCTTTGTATGGCAAGGCGGTGTGCACCATGAAGATGGGGCGGGTGACGGATTGTTTTGCGTATGCGAAGCGGGATCTGAAGCCGGGGGATCGGGTGGAGCACGCGATCGGGAGTGATGAGGTTTATGGATTGATCATGGAGGCGAAGCCAGCGGATGCGGCGAATCTGGTGCCACAAGGGGTGCTGGATGTGGAGGGTAGTCCTGAGCGGCCGGTGATTCGGCGTGCGGTGCCGAAGGATCAGCCGGTGTCTTGGGATGATGTGGAATTGCCTGCAAGCCGGATGGCGGAGTTGTGGGAGAAGCAGAAGCCGTTGCTGTGAGGGGGCGGTGATCAGTAATCAGTAATCAGTAATCAGTAATCAGTAATCAGTAATCAGTAATCAGTAATCAGTAATCAGTAATCAGCGGCCGGTTTCGGTGGCTGGGGGCCTGAAGGTTTGGGGGCAATGGAGGGGAGGATTGAGGGGGAGTTTGTTGAAGCTGCAGATTTTTTATTTGCATGATTCAATAATTATGGAAAATTTACCCATTACAATTGCTATCTATGCATTGTAGCCAACCATTAGCTCATCCTCATTGTATGTTTAACGGAAAAGCACTTCTAATCATTGGAATCGCCTTGTCTTTGTGGGGGCGCAGTTTGACGCATGATGACCGGGCTGCGGTTGGTCTGAAGAAGGCGGGTCAGATCGCGCTTCGGACCGGGACAGGGGCGATCTCGATCTCGGCATCGGAAGGTCAGATGGCCTTGGGAGAGAAGTATGCGTGGGAGTATAAGGCGAGGGAGTTGGATGAGGCGAGCAAGAAGAAGTCGGAGCATTCAGGCTTCAAGTTTTCGTTCAAGAAGGGGATGGATTGGGAGATTCGGATGCCGATTTTCGTGATTGGCGGGCTGGCCTGTGCGATGATGTTCTTTCAGGCGAAGGCGGCGAGGGATTGAACGACATTAGCCGCCGGATTGGATTTGGAGACTGATGAGGTGGCGGATGGCCTGCTGGAGGTGCGGGCTTTGTTCTGCGGCCTGGTAGATGCGATCGGGGTGGCTGCGGATTTGGCAGAGGAAGTGGTAAGCGGCGAGGGCTTCGAATCCGGCGTTGAGTGAGCCGTTCATGGGGAGGTAGGAGTTGCCCGTGACGGTGACATTTTCGACGAGGCCGTAGGGGGGGAAGAAGCCGATGCGGCGGAGGTCGCCGATGAGGTTGAGGATGTCCTGGGGGCGTTCCCGAAGGCGTGCGCTCATGAGGAAGTAGTGGGGGTGGATGAGATTTTGTCCGCGGAGAGCGGTGCCGCAGACTTGATAGGAGTTGCCGATTTCGTTTTCGCCGGCGGAAAGGCCATAGAGGCCGATTTCGTGGGCGAGCGTGCCGCGCCAGAAGCGACTGATGTAGTCCTGCTGCTCTTTGAGATGGCGGGAGCGGGCGGTGCGCCATGCGGTGGCGGAGACGGTGTCGGGGACGTCGGAGTCGAAGTTGGGGAAGAAGAGGCTTTGGAGTTCGGCGATGAAGCCGGTGCCCTGCCAGGGTTTGCCTGGGTGATCGATGATGAGTTTGAGGGGGGGCGCGGCTGGATCTGAGAGGTGGCGGAGGAGGAGGACCAGCATGGTTTCTCCGCCCCAAGCGCTGCAGCCGTGGGGGAGGAGAGTGGTGGCGTCGGTTTGAAGGCCGTGGGTGATGGTGCCGTCAGGGAGGAGCAGGCGAGAGAAGGGGATTTGGCGGATGCGATTCAGGATAGCGGCTTCGGTTTCCAAGTCGTCGAGCATGCGGGCGGCGATGAGCATGGACTGGTAGTAGATGGCGCTGTCGATGGTGCTGTATTCGGTGCCGGGGTGGATGCGGTAGCGGCCATCGATGTGGCGGGCAAAGTGGGGGAGGAGGCCGAGGGGGGCATCGAGGGCGGCGACTTGGGTGTGAATTTCGCGAAGGATTCGGCGGGCGTTTTCCGGGGTGACGATGGCGAGTTCAGGGGAGGCGGCAGCGGCGGTGGCGAGGGCGAAGAGGCCGGTGGTGGGGACGGTATCGAAGGCGCCGGGTTCGGTGTGGGCGCGGTCACGGACGAGGCCGAGGCCGCCTTCCTGGCAGCGGGCGATTTTGGCGTAGGAGGTGAGGAAGGCGTAGTGGGCAAGGTCGGGGTTGGGGAAGCGAAAGCCGAGGGAGAGGCGATTGAGAGAGATGTCGGAGCCGGGTTCGGCGGTCCAGTTGAGGAATTTGGCTTGCTGGAGTTGATTGGGGTCGAGGGAGAGGGTGGTGGTGGTGAAGGGGGAGTCTTTGAGAGTGACGATTTGAGACCAGACCGGGGTGCCCTCGGGGTTTTGGATCTCGAGTTTGAGGTTGCCGGTGCCGGCGGCAATGACTTGGAGGGCGTCGATTTTGGGCTGGTGTGGGGGCTCGATCCAGGGGGGGGAGGGGGCGGTGAAGTTGAGGGTGCGGCCGGACTCCCGGGCGAGGCCTGCGAGGCAATGCCACATGCCGGCCCAGGCGTCGGGTTGTTGGCGGAGATTGGCGCGGATGACGTTTTCACGCCAACTGATGTCGTAGGCGGCGGGGCCATGGAAGCCGAAGTCGGTGCCGATGTGGGTGTAGTTGACGAAGGAGTTGACCCGGCGTGTGCCTTCGATGTAGACGGGGGGTTCGCCCGGGGGATTGTGGCTGAAGTACTGCTGGACGGTCTGCCAGACGAGGTTGTCTGGAGGGGGTTCCTGGGCGTGCATGACGGGCCCTGCGGCCAACGATCCGGCGGCAAGGGTCAGGGTGCGGAGGCGACGTGCGACTGAGTGAAACATGCGACGAATTGAGATCGTGCCGGTCGATCTCAGTGCATTTCTACGGCGCAGGAGCCGAGTCCGTTACGGAAATAGTTGAATTGCACATTGGGATGGTCTGCCAGAAGGGACATGGGGACGGAGGAGTCGGCGATTCTTTTGGAGATCATGAGTGCGGTGAGGCGCTGGCCGAGGGGATTGTCGTGCAGGCCGGCCTGCCAGATGGAGACTTTTTCGGCCATCCAGGTTTCTTTGGGGCCGACGGTGATGGCCATTTTGGGGACCATGGTGATGTTGCCGCCGCCGGAGGTGCGGGCGTTTTGAGCGAGGGTGACGGGATGGAGTTCGACGACGCGGGTGGAGAGTTTGCGATACTCGGCGGGAGTGGGGGGCTCGGTTTTGTATTTGCCGGTGCGTTTGACGGGGTCATTGAAGGCCCAGTGTTTGATATCGCCCTGGCCGCCTTGCATGACGATGCAACGGACGCCGGAGGTCCAGCTTTTGGAGTAGTTGGTGACGTCTGCTTTTGGGAAATGCATTTGGCTGTCCGGCATGACGAGGCGCTTGGGGATGCGATTGAAGCAGAGTTCGCGATCGGCGCGTTCGAAGGAGAGCGGGTGCTCCATGGAAACTTCTTTTTCGGTGTCGGGATCGTACCATTCGTCCATGCCCCAGAAGTGGCTGCTTTTGAGAGAGATGCCGAGTTCGGTGACGAGGCGGGCGACGAGGGGGAGTTGTTCGGTGGGGCCGATGGGGCCGCAGATGCCGGCGGGGTTGTCGTCGGTGGATTGCTGCCAGGCGTTGATGTATTCGAGGGCCTGGGTGAGGTAGAAGTCCTCGAGGGTGTCGTACATGACGACTTTGAAGCCTGGGCGGGAGAGTTGGCGAAGGTCGCGCTCGGTGAGGCGGGCAGCGTCGTTGATGAGGTCGGAATCGAGAGTGGTGTAATCCCACCAGTCGGGGGCGATGTGGCTGAGTTTGCGTGACATGGTTGTGGGAGGGAGGAAGGGTGAGGCGGGTAGGTCTAACGTAACGAAAGGGAGTATCGTCGCGGTGAGGGGGCGGGGGCAAGGTTAAAAGTGGGGAGGGTGCCGGGAGTGGTGAAAAGCGGATGTTTCTGAGGGAAAACCATAAAAAGACGAAGTTGCAAAGTAGAAATTTCTCGGCTAACTTAGACTTAGATTTGTGCTAATCTTCAATGTCATTCTTTAGACTGCTTGCTTTCATAATTGTTGGCTCCGTTTTTTGGGGGGCGGTGGCGCTGGGTGAGGGCGTATCATTTTCGCGGCAAGTCAGGCCACTGCTGTCGAAGCATTGTGGGGCGTGTCATGGGGCGGATGCGAAGGCGAGGAAGGCGGATTTGAGATTGGACACGAAGGAAGGCTTGCTGCATCCGGAGGTGGTGGCGCCGGGTGAGGTTGAGAAATCGGCGTTGTTGGATCGGTTGGTGTCGAAGGATCCGGAGGAAGTGATGCCGCCACCGGACAAGGGTGATCCTTTGAAGGCGGAAGAGGTGGAATTGATTCGTCGATGGGTGAAAGAGGGGGCGGTTTATGAGGGGCATTGGGCCTTTGCGCCGGTGGTGAGGCCGGAAGAACCGAAGGTGGTGGGGGAAGACGCGGCGTGGAAGAGGTCGAGTTTGGATGCGTTTGTGATCAAGGCGATGCGGGCGGAGGGAATGAGTCCGGCTGAGGAGTCTGGGGCGGAGGTGTGGCTAAGGCGGGTGACGCTGGATTTGACGGGACTGCCGCCGATGCTGGAGGAGTTGGACGCGTTTTCGAAGGCCTGCGAGGTGGATGCGGTGGCGGCGCGAAAGGCGGTAGTGGATCGGTTGCTGGGATCGCCAGCCTATGGAGAGAAGATGGCGAATGACTGGCTGGATGTGGCGCGGTATGCGGACACGTATGGTCGGCATGAGGATGCGGATTGCGTGACGTGGCCGTATCGGGATTGGGTGATCAAGGCGTTCAATGAGAACCTGCCATTTGATGATTTTGTGACGTGGCAAACGGCGGGGGATTTGCTACCGAACCCGACGCAAGATCAACTGGTGGCGACTTGTTTCAATCGGTTGCCGCAGCAGTCGAATGAAGCGGGGAGCAATCCGGAGGAGTTTCGGATTGATCAGGTGAATGACCGAGTGAACACGACGAGCACAGCGTTTTTGGGGCTGACGATGGAGTGCTCGCGCTGTCACGATCACAAGTATGATCCGATGACGATGCGGGACTACTATGGGTTGTCGGCCTTTTTCAACAACATCGATGAGTTGGGATTGTTTGCGGTGTATACGGGAGGGGTTCCGGCGCCTTCGATCCTGCTGCATGGGCCTGAGCAAGAGAAGCGGGTGGGAGAGTTAAAGGAGGAGATGGGTGCTTTGGAAAAGGGGATTGAGGAAGCGCGGAGTCTGGCACGAGGGCGATTTGATGAATGGTTGAAGACGGCGCAGCCACCGCGAGTGCTGCCAGAGAAATCGTTTTGGGATGGGGTGACTGGATGGTTTGGGAAGTCGGAGCCGCCGATGGTTGAGGGGACGAAGCCGGAGGTGCGATACAAGTTTGATGATGTTGCAAAGAAGGTGTTGAAGAACGAAGGGACGGTCGCAGAAGATGGCGAGGTGAGACTGAATGCGAGGTTGGCGGAGGGACGATTTGACAAGGGGCTGGTGTTGGAGGGAGACAATGCGGTCTTGATCAATGGAGTGCCTGAACTGAGGCGGTATGAGGCGTTTAGTTTCGGTGTTTGGGTGAAGCCGCTTTCTCGGATGGAGAGGGCGGTGCTGGTGCATCGGAGCCGGTCAGGTGTTGATGCGGCATGCCGAGGTTTTGAACTTGTTTTGGATGGAATGAAACCGAGTTTTGCTTTGGCGCATTTTTCGCCGGGCAACGAGATCCGGATTCGGGATGGGCGGGAGATTCCTGTGGGTGAATGGACGCATTTGGCGGGGGTGTATGATGGAAGCAGTCGAGCCGCGGGCCTGCAGTTGTTTGTGAACGGCGTTGAGGTTGAGGCTGAGGTCGTGCATGACAAGCTATACCGAGACATTGTTTACCGCGCCGAGTGGGGAGATGAAGCGGGTAAGGATGGGGTGACCTTAGCGATGGCGATCGGAGGGCGGTATAACGACGCGTCGTTCAAGGATGGGATGTTGGACGAGTTTGTTTTTCATCGCCGCAGGTTAAGCGCGCCTGAGGTGAAGCAGATTGCCGGCTTGCCCGATGATTCAAAGCCGGAGGACTGGTTTGAATGGTATTTGAGGGAGTTGGATGAGCCGACGAAGGCGAAGGTGGCGGCGCTGAAAGAGTTGAGGCGGGAAGAGAATGAATTGTCGATTCAAGCGGTGGAGTTGATGGTGATGGAGGAGAAGAAGGGGGCGCGGCGTGAGACGCATATTCTTGAGCGAGGGCAGTTCAATCAACCCGGGAAGTTGGTGACGGCGGACACTCCCGGCTTTTTGCCGCCGATGCCGAAAAATGCGCCGAGGGATCGGTTGGGGTTGGCGAAGTGGTTGACGGCGCGAGAGAATCCGTTGACGGCGCGGGTGGAGGTGAACCGGATTTGGCAGATGTTTTTTGGAAGGGGACTGGTGGAGACGACGGAGGATTTTGGGGTGCAGGGCCAGATGCCGGAGAATCCTGAATTGCTTGATTGGCTGGCGTTGCAGTTCATGGAGGGGGGATGGGATGTGAAGGCGATGTGCCGGGAGATTGCCTTATCGGCGACTTATGGGCAGTCGGCGGTGCCGAGGGATAGGGCATGGATGGAGAAGGATCCTGACAATGCCTTTTTAGCCAGAGGACCGAGGCAGCGGTTGGCGGCGGAGGAAGTTCGGGATTTGGTGCTGGCGGCGTCGGGCATGCTGAGTTTGAAAGTGGGAGGAGCCAGTGTGAAGCCGTATCAGCCAGCGGGGCTTTGGGATGAGGCGGGGACGCAGCACTATTACCGGCAGGATCATGGGGAGAGCCTTCATCGGCGGAGTTTGTACACGTTTTGGCGGAGGACGATGCCGCCGGCGAACATGACGGTGTTTGACGCGCCGACGCGGGAGTTCTGCAAGGTGAGACGGGAGAATACGGCGACGCCGATGCAGGCGTTGGTGTTGATGAATGATGTGCAGTTCTTGGAGGCGGCGCGCTTTTTGGCGACGTCGCTATTGGAGCAGCCTGTGGAGGGGAGGGCGGAGCGGGCGTATCGGTTGTTGACGAGTCAGAGGCCGGGTCCAGAGCAGGTGAGCAAGCTGGTGAGGTATGTGGAGGGTGAGCGCGTGCGATTTGAGGCGAAGCCGGAGGCCGCAAAGGCGTTTCTTGCGGCGACGGGTGAGGCACCCTTGAAGGAGGGCATCAATCAGGCGGATCTGGCGGCGACGACGTTGATGGTGAGGCTACTGTTGGGGTTCAGTGAGACGACTTTTAAACCTTGATGACGATGCCATTTTCCAGATCGAATTCGCTATGCTCTGGTTCGGGTGATGTCCGGAATTGGACACGGCGGCAGTGGTTGGCGCGGAGTGGGTATGGCTTGGGTGGGGCGGCGTTGGCGGAGTTGTTGCAACCTTCGGGAACGGCTGAGGCGGCTTTGGCGGGGTTGCCGCATTTTGAGGCGAAGGCGAAGCGGGTGATTTTTTTGTTCATGTCGGGCGGGTTCTCGCAGTTTGAAAGTTTTGACCCGAAGCCGCTACTGATGGAGAGGCAGGGGGAGAATCTGCCGGACTCGGTGCGTGGGGGGCGGCCGGTGTTGGGGATGTCTGCGAATCAGGCGGGGCTGCCGATGGTGGGCTCGGGGTTCAAGTTTGAGCAGCATGGCCAGTCGGGTGCGTGGGTGAGCGAGTTGTTTCCGCATTTGGCGGAGGTGGTGGATGAGATGAGTTTTATTCGGTCGATGTATTCGGAGGCGGTGAATCATGATCCGGCGTTGACGTTCATGCAGACGGGAGCGCCGTTGCCGGGGCGGCCTTCGGTGGGTGCGTGGTTGAACTATGGGTTGGGCAGCGAGAACAAGGATTTGCCGGCCTACATTTCGATGGTGTCGTTGCGGCCGGTGGATCAGCCGCTGTCGTCGCGGCTCTGGGACAGTGGCTTTTTGCCGACGCAGTATCAGGGGGTGCAGTTTCGGTCGGGGAAGGAGCCGGTGTTGTATTTGGATAATCCGAATGGGTTAAAGGATGCGGATACGAGGCGGATGTTGGATGTGCTGAAGGAGTTGCATTTGGAGCAGGCGGCGCGGGTGGGTGAGGTGGAGATGGAGGCTCGGATTGAACAGTTTGAGATGGCGTATCGGATGCAGACATCGGTGCCGGAGGCGACGGATATTGGCAGTGAGCCGGCGGAGGTGAAAGCGCTGTATGGGGCGGATGTAGAGAAGGCGGGGAGCTTTGCGGCGAACTGTTTGCGGGCTCGGCGTTTGGTTGAGCGGGGGGTGCGGATGGTGCAGTTATTTCATCCGGGTTGGGATCATCATGGGGCACTGCGGGTGGGTTTTCAGGTGGGAGCGAAGGAGGTGGATCAGGCGTGTGCGGGGTTGTTAAAGGATTTGAAGCAGCGGGACATGCTGAAGGACACGCTGGTGGTGTTTGCGAGTGAGTTTGGGAGGACGTGTTACAGTCAGGGAAGGATCTCGAAGCAGACGGGCGAGTATGGGCGGGAGCATCATCGGGATTGTTTCACGGCGTGGATGGCCGGGGGTGGGGTGAAGCCGGGGGTGGCGTATGGAAGCACCGATGATTTTGGGTATCAGGTTGCGGAGAACCCGGTGCATGTGAATGATTTTCACGCGACGATTCTGCATCTGATGGGGATCAACCACGAGAAGCTGACGTATGCGTTTCAGGGTCGGAATTTCCGGCTGACCGATGTGGGGGGCAAGGTGGTGAAGGGCTTGCTGGTGTGACCTTCGTTATGGCCAGGGTTTGCCGTCCAGGGTGGTGGCGGTGCTGGGGTGATCGCCGAGCAGTTTGAGGGTGATGTTTGAGAGGGTGCAGGAGTCGAGGGTGAGGGTGGTGTCGGGTGAGGAATCGAAGGAGGCGGCGGGATGGTTGCCGGTGATGGTGACGTTTTTGAGCAGGCAGGTGGCGTGCAGTGGGGAGCGGGATTTGAGGTCGGTGCCGGGGCGCAGGGTGAAGGCGGTTGGGGCGCTGGCGATGACGCGGCAATCTTCGAGGTGATGGGCGCGGCCGGAGAGGAAGACTTCGACGCTGAGGCTGTCGCGGAACTCGCAGCGGAGGTAGCGGGTTTCGGCGGCGTTGACGTCGGCGATGGCGTGATCATTGCCCCAGAAGAGGCCGTCTTCGACGGTGGTTTGAGAGGCGTCGTGGGCGCTGAAGCCTTCGTCGAAGCATTCGTAGCCGCTGATTTGGGAGGCGTGGAAACCGCGGCAGTCGCCGTGGATGTTGAAGCCGTCGTTGAGGGCGTGGCGGGTGTTGAGGTTGCGGATTTTGATGTCGCGGCAGGTGCCGCTGGTGGCGATGCCGGCGGTGCGGACGGCCCATTCGAGTTGGGAGAGGGGTTGGGAGGTGCGGACGTAGAGCCAGCCGGTTTCGCCGTCGATGGGTTGCCAGGCGAACTCGCCTTCGGCCATTTGATGGGGATCGGGGAAAGGGGTGTTGAGGGAGGGGGAGCGGCGCATGCGCTGGGCTTTGCCATTGAAGATGAGGAGATGGCGCTTCATGGCGGGCTCGGTGAGTTTGCGGCGGTGGAGGGTGGGTTCGATTTGTTCCCAGCCATCGGTGGGGAGCGGGTCGGCTCCGGTGAGGGTGACGTTGTTGCCTTCGATGGTGATGCCCGAGTCGTTGCGCAGGGTGATCATTTGGCGATAGATGGCGCCTGCGGGATGTAGGTGGATGACGTCGCCGGGGAGGGCGAGGTCGACAGCGGTTTGGGCGGAGGGGAGGGGACGTTCGGGGGTGCCGTCCGGGGAATCGATTTTTGATTCGGGATTGATGTGCCAGTCTTTGGCTGAGGCAGGAGCGAAGAGACCCAGCGCGAGGATCGCGAGGAGAAGGGTCGTGGAGAGCCGTTTCACAGAGGATGCAACGGGATTAGGAGCGTCTTCTTGCGACGACGGCCAGAGGTTGGGTGCTGATGTCGACCTGGCAGCCTTTGCCGACGGTATTGAAGAGCCAGACGATGTCGCGTGAGGCCATGCGGACGCAGCCGAAGCTGGCGGGGGTGCCGAGGCGGGCTTCTTCGGGGGTGCCGTGGATGTAGATGTAGCGGCTGTAGGCGTTGGCGTTCCAGCGTTCTTTGCCTTTGAGCCAGAGGATGCGAGTGACGATGGGGTCGCGACCGGGGGCGTTGACGGGGACGATTTCGCCAGTGGGGCGACGGCTTTTGAATTTCATGCCCATGGGCTGACCGGCGCCGATTTTTTCGGCGATTTCGAGTCGGCCCAAGGGGGTGCCGTTGGAGCCGGGGATGTCGCCGAGGGCGAAGCGGGAGGTGGAGATGGGGAAGGTGGCGAGCAGCTGCTCTTTTTTGAAGACGGCCATGCGTTGTTCGGGGACGGAGACGATGATGCGGTGGCTGCGGTCGGCGCAAGAGGAGAGCAGAGCGAGGCTGGTGGCCAGGAAGAGGAGGGCGGGTCGGGAGGCGAGCGACATGGGACAGTGTAGCGCAAGTTGCGCCCGAGGAAAGGGGAGCGATTTGGGTTTGTCTGTGGGAAACGGGTGCTACAATAGAGTGGCCGTTTGGGGAGAAAAAGAAGCAGCTCTGCCGGGATGGTCATCAGGAAAAAAAACCCCAAAACCTGAAACCAAGGGAACCGACAGAGCTGTTAATGTGAATTAAAACAAATGGACCCAGCCTTTGCCAAGAAAATAATGTGTGTGGATGCAATTAGGTGGTTTGGGATGGTGAAGCGTCTGGTGTTGACGGGGGGTGGGATGGTTTTTGCGATGATGATGGAAGTGGAGGCGGAGGCTCAGTTGGGGGGAGCGGTGAGGCAGGTGATTGTGGCGACCGCGGCGGATTGGGATTCGAATCGGGCGGTGATGCAATGTTATGAGCGGGGGTCGCCGAGGGAGGCTTGGCGGCCGTTGCTGGGACAGGGGGTGCCGGTTTTGTTGGGGCGTGAGGGTTTGGCGTGGGGGCGCGGGGTGTTTCAGGTGCCGCAGAATGGGGTGCCGATGAAGAAGGAGAAGGACTGGCGGGCACCGGCCGGGGTGTTTCAGTTGGGGATGTTGTTTGGGTATGCGGCGGGGGCGCCGGGTGGGGCGGTGTGGCCGTATGTGCAGGTGGGGAAATGGGATGCGTATGTGGATGACTCGAGCAGTCCGTATTACAATCGGCATGTGCGGGTGAGACCCGACCAGGTGCCGCCTTGGTTTGAGAAGCAGCGAATGCGGCTGGGGGATGCGGCTTACAAGTGGATGCTGGAGATTCGGCACAATCAGAATCCGGCGGTGCCGGGGGGAGGCAGTGCGATTTTCTTTCATGTGCGTCGGGGGCCGGACAAGCCGAGCGCGGGATGTACGACGATGGCGGTGGAGCACCTCGAATGGATGATTCGGTGGTTGAGGTCGGAGGATTCGCCGCATTACGTGCTGCTGCCGAGGGCGGAGTATCGGGCGTTGCGAGAGGGATGGCGGTTGCCGTGAGGGGTGGGAATGGGGCTTGCTGAATGGCGGACGCTGAAGAAGGTGAAAGGATGCGTTTCGGAGCGGTAATGAACTGGCTGAGGCACCAACCCTTGAAGTTTTTATGGGGTCTGGTGCTGCTGACGGCGTTTGTCATTCCGTGGGCGCAGCGGGGGCAGGCAAAGTCGGGGGAGTTTTATCCGTTCTCGAATTTCCCGATGTATTCGACGTTCTCGGATTCGACCTACTACGTGTATGTGACGGATTTGAAGGATGAACCGGTGGCGGTGACGTTTTTGACGGGGAAGGTGCTGTCGAATTTGAAGAAGCAGTATGACACGGAGTTGAAAGGGGAGAAGCGGGCGCTGGTGGCGGGTGGGGTGAAGCAGGAGGATTTGCCGATGGAGGCGCGGCGGCGGGCGGGGGAGGTGGTGCTGCGGTGGTTGGTGCCGTTTGCGGATGAGGCGAGTTTGAAGGCGTTGGGTGGCTTGAGATTGAAGCAGGTGACGATTCGATATGGGGCTGAGGGGATCGTTAAGGAGACGCTGGATGTGGGGGAGGTGCGGGTGCCATGAGTGGGGCGAAGGGCGAAGGCGGATGGGTGGCGTGGTTCAGGAGGCTGATGGCGTTTGAGCCGATTCGGCATACGAGGTGGGAGCTGTTTGTGCTTCGGTTGGGGTTGGCGTTTGTGGCTTGGGAGACGTTTGGTGGGAGCAGTGATTTCACGGAGCAACCCCATCCGAACGGGATTGCGCACTGGGTGGATCTGACGTTTTTGTCGGATGATGCGACGGATGGTTGGTTGCGATGGGTGGCGAGGGTTTCGCTCGTGGCGTTTGTGGTGGGGGTGCCGGGGGTGGTGAGTCTTTTGGTGCCGACGTTTTTGGGGATTGGGTTGTTTACGTTGAAGAATTCGCAGGGGGCGATCGGGCACAGTTTTCAGGTGGTGCATTTGTGCTTGCTGGCGGCGTGGCTGGCGGGGGTGTGGGCGGTGGTGTTTGGGTGTCGGAAGCGAGGGCTGCCGAATGGGTTGGAGCGGGGGTCGTTGGAGATCGATTGGGCGCGGCAGGCGTTGGCGGCGGGGTATGTGGTGTCGGCGATCACGAAGGTGATTGAGTCGAACGGGATGTGGTTTCGGGACAGCCAGTATTTTGCGCTGCATCTGATCAAGAATCAGGACATGAAGTATTTTGGGAAGTTGGAGGCGGGGGTGCAGCAGTTGGAGTGGCTGCCGGAGTGGATGATGCAGCATCCGCTGGCGTGTCAGGTGTTTTTTGGACTAGCGCTGCCGCTGGAGTTGTTTGCGTTTTTGGGGTGCCGGAATCGGGTGATGGGTCTGGTGTTTGGGGTGAGCTTGATCGCGTTTCACCTGAGTGTGAAGCAACTGACGCAGTTGGATTTTGTGTATAACATGCAGTTGTTGATGGTGCTGATGGTGAATCCGCTTTGGTGGGTGGTGGCGATTGGGAAAAAGGTGCGATGAGAGATCAGCGATTTGTTGCGGTGCATCGGGGGGGATTGCTTGGGTTGGGGGAGCATCGGCTATTGGTGGGGTGGGCGGCGGAGTGTGCGGCGCATTTGTTGAAGGGGTTGCCGTTTGGGGTGGAGGATGGGCGGTTGGTTGATGCGATTGAGGTGGGGAGGGCGTGGGCTCGGGGGGAGGTGCCGACGGGGGCGGCGATGAAGGCGGCGGTGGCTTGTCATGCGGCGGCGCGGGAGGTGGCGAATACGGCTGCGGTGGCGGCGGCGCGGGCGGTGGGGCATGCGGTGGCGACGGCGCACATGGCAGACCATTGTCTGGGGGTGGTGAAAAAAGGGCGGGTCTGGGGTTGTAAGCCTTCAAAATAAAGGGATTTGGAGAGGTGGCGGGGACGGTGTGGGGAAAAGTTAGAACGAAAGCTAGAACGTTTTTGGGTTGTGACACAGTGACAAAACCTGTGACATTTCCAAGGCGGTCTCAGCGGCCAGTATGGCTGTTAAGCAACTGGGTTCAATGCCTGAACGGTAGATGTCAGTGCGCCATTCCCAGCGCCCATCTGGTTGACGGCAAACCTTTGCTAGTACTTCGGCCCCCATCAAAACCCATTCTCTTGGATTGTGCTTTACGCATCTCCATTTGAACGATGTCGGGGACATTGACATACAGGGTTAGCTATCGTTCGACACATCCGGCTTGCCGGGTTCTTCGGCTCCAAGATGAAGCCCTATGCTTTTGGCGGCGTCGAGGATTCCGCCCTCGGCGTACTCGGCCAAGTCCGATGGCCTTTCAACGGCTCTGTATCCTTTCTTGTCCAGGCCCGCGCCAGTTCGAATATTTGCGATGGCGTAGCGCAAAAGATAGGAAGCGCGCTTCATTTCCTCAGGTGAGATTGTGAATCGTTTGGTTGGGGCGTGGTATTGCATGATTGGGGGGGCGTTAGTGGGCTCGGTGCTCTTTGTCGACAAACGTGCCGCCGATGAACATGGTTTCGGCGATTCCTCTGCGCGTGCCGCTCAACCGCATCCACGTCCCCCCTGCGATTTGCACGGCGTAGTGCAATAGGTGGTGAGCGGTCCAGATCATTCCCCTGAATCAGAAGGACTGGGAGGCGTAGGTTTCCAGGTTTCCACCCATAGGCATGGAAACTTGGAAACTATTCAACCGCCTGGGAAACTTGATGGAAACTCAGTGGAAACTTGGCTGCAAGGGCGGGTAGTCGGTGGAAACTGAAGGGAAACCATACGGAAACAAGAGGGTTTCCGTCCAAAACGGGTGAGGGTTAGGACAGCAAGCGAACGACTTCTTCATGGCCTTCAGCACGGGCGAGGTCGAGGGCCGTTTGATGGCGCTGGGATTCCGTGAGGCTGGCATCGGCCCCGTGTCGGAGGAGGAGGCGGACGGTGGAGGCGTGGCCATTGCTGGCGGCGTAGTGTAGCGGGGTGTGGTCGAGGTAGTTGCTGTAGCCTTTGCGGCGTTCACGCTGGTTGGGATCTGCACCAGCGAGCAGTAGAACCTCGGCCACGCCGGTGGAGCCGGTGGCGGCGGCGTAGAAGAGCGGGGTTCTCTGGTCGCCCCAGCATTCGTCCCGGCGTGCTCCGTGAGCAAGGAGGACTCGAGCCGCCTCAGTAGAATTGTTCATGGCCGCCATGTGAAGAGGGGTGGCAAAAAAATGCCAGCTGAGCACTTCATCGAAGTGACGACGGTGACTGAAAGCATTCGCATTGGCACCACGTGACAGCAGAAGATTCAGGTGCTCGATTCGATTGAACATGGCGGCGACGTGGATCGAGCTGTGCCCGAAATGATCTATCGAGTCGGGGTCGGCACCATGGTCAAGCAGGTGCTGAACGATGCTCAGGTGATCTTTCCAGACGGCAATACTGACCGCTTTTTCACCAGGAACCCAATTGCCTTCCCCATCATCCTCCCCACTTGGCAAGTTGGGGTCGAAGCCCGCATCGAGCAGAGTTTGCATGACGGCGAGTTTACCGGCTGCGGCAGCGTGGTGTAGGGCAGCCCAGCCGTTCCCAGTCTTTGCGCGGGCGGTGAGCAGGTGAGGGTCTTCTTGCAGCCATCGCGCAACGTCCTCTTCGGCTCCAGCTTGAATGCTTTGGACAAGAGCTGGAAGGTTGTTGGTAGTTTGAGGATTCATTGCGAGATAGGAGGCGAAAGAGGTGTGAGAAAACCGCAGCAGAGGGCTAGGGTGTTAGCGGCGGTCATTCAAGGCCACAATCGACGCGGAGTGCCTGCCAATGGGGGAAGAGATCTTCGGTTACAAGTGCAGGGATGAGGAATCCGGCGGCAGAGGGGAGGGAAAAGTGGCAGGCGACACAAAAGCACCACTTGGTGGTCATTGGACCGTCATCAAGGGCATCTTCGTCGAATTCGATGAGGAAGGTGTCAGCTGTGTCGCAGATGGGGCAAAAAAGGGTGGTTTGGCAGTCGGACATCTGACGGACCACCTGCCTCCGCACTTGCTCCTGCTGCTCGCAGAGGATGCCGTCACTCTCAGCCAGAACTAGGGCTTCATTTTCTGCTGGTGAAGTCCAGGACTTCTGAAATCCGAGCCGAAGCGCCGATGCTAGGGGATGAAAAAACCATGTCGGAGCGAGGTTCTGAGTTGCTTGGTGGCGTTGAAACTGATCCAGGGCCAGCCAGAGTGGATCTCCCCATTGAGAGATGAGGCCCACCTTATCGAAGTCAGAAGTGGACGGTGACCCTGAAGTTCTTGGGAAATCACCAAGCTGTTGCCTCATTAGTGGGAAGTCGAATAGCTGTTCGTAAAGGCAGGCGAGTCCAGGGTAGCCGACTTCGAGCAGCAACGTGGCGCAGGCGTCAGTGTCTTTCGGGGTGTAGCCGTAGTGTGTAATTTGATTGCGTTTCTCCCGGAGAATGAGGTTCCTCGCCGGGGACCACCATTCACATGGTGTGATTCTATCGTCAGCTTTCATCAACAGGGTTCGGAGATTCGCTTTCCAATCGGACTCCGGAATTTGAAAGGCTGCCTTCAAAGCACTCTCCCAGGCATTGACGCATGCGAGGAGGGCTGCTGGATAACGGGCGAGTGAAACGAGTTCGAGAGACGTCTCAAAAGCCTGAAGCGAACTGGCCAGTGGTGGGCTATCTTCCAATTCTGCTGGCGTGAATCGGAGAAATCGAAATTCGGGTGTTGTCATCATAAGTGCCCATTTTGAGACAATCCTCACAAGTCCAAGTACTCGAAGCACCGGTTGCGCAGGAGCAGCTCGCGGACCTCTTCTGCGGTTTGGCGAGTTTGAGGATCAGGTGCCTGGATACCTGCCGTGAGAATGACTGTGAGTTCGTCCTCTCGGTAGTTCCAGCCAAACTCAGGAAACTGGGATCTTGCAACTACTTGGTTGAGGATCTGGAGGCCCTCGGCGAGATGACCTTGTTCGAGGGTGACTTTCTTGAGAGTCTCCATGAAGCGGAACATTTTGGGAGTTTCAGGCAGGAGTTTGAGGACCTGTGTGAAGTGTTGATATCGCCATTCGAAAGGGAAGCAGTCGGCGCCAAACCACTCGGCGAAGGAGGCTAACTCATCGTGAAAGTCAGAAAGGTCCTGTTTTGATTGGATTTGGCCAACCCGCCGCTCCCAGATCATCCTGGCCCGATCGAACAACTCCTTTTGTTCATGATCAAATGGAACTGGGGTGAAGAGGCGGCCGATTTCAACGAGGGTACGAGACCTTGAACTGGGTTTGGCGACTTCGAAGAAGCGGTCGAGGGCGGCCCATCCTTCATCGTCATTACGATAGGACGCATTCCAGAAGTAATAGGCGAGATGTACGCCAAGTCGGTGGGCAAAACCTTGACCACGTTCGGTCGGTGGTTTTGATTCCGCTTCAAATTGTTCGAGAACGTCCAAAGCGACTCGAGGTAATTCCGGGATGATCCTGAGAAGCTGCGGGAATGCGCTGCTGTAGCGATAGTGAGCTGTGACAAACGCAGCGCGAGCTTCGATTGAATCTGGCGGTAATAGCAGGGTTGACCAATCACGGGCTTTGAGTTCTTCGGCAAACAAATACAAAAGGGTGTTTACCCGTGCTCCCATAAGTCCGAAGATCGCTGGGGACTGGTCTGGAACCCTGAGTATTCGTTCAAGGGCCTCGAAGATCCAAGGTTCTGGTGCGTTGCTTTTGGGGTCGGACTTTTGCTGTTGTGCCAACTCGAGTAATCCCTCTACCGCCGTGCCACGAAGGGAGTTGATGGCAGTCGTTAGCCAATCAACCAGCCAGTGCCGGGAAGTCTCGACCAAGTGAGGATCAGGCATCTCGGCAAATGTCG
>CANETF010000044.1 GCA_947440575.1 Verrucomicrobiaceae bacterium | reverse complement strand
GGGGCGGAGTGATTTGGAGCGGACGGTGGGTGGACAGGGATGGGGCGGGTATGCGTTGCGGTTGTTGAGGGGGGTGGAGGGATCCGGGAATGTGGTGCGGGTGGTGGCGGCGGGGGGCGCGCCGGATGAGAAGGTGAGGGGGCGCTGGCGGGAGTGGCTGGGGAGGGTGTATGGGGGGCGCTGTGAGTTCACGATGGAGGGGGTGAATGAGGCGGATCAGGATGATTGGGTGGAGGCGTGGAGGCCGGAGGATAGCCGGGTGGTGGTAGTATTTTTTTTGGCGGCGACGCCTGAGGAGGAGGTGCAGCGGGCGTGGTTGATGCGGGTGCGGGAGGCGCTGGTGGCGGCGCATTACGAGCCGGAGGTGGTGGTGCTGCTGGATGCGGCGGGATTGGCGACACGGTGGTCAGGGGAGAAGCGGAGGAGTCGGGAGCAGCTTTGGCGGGAGTCGGTGTCCGGTTTGGCGACACGGACTTGGGTGGGTGATGAACGAGGATTGACTGATCTGAATAGTGACATGCCGCAAAAGGGACTTTAGATAGGGGTGTCCCTGACGTTGTTTGTTTATGCCTGCCGTTATGAAATCCGCGACTGCCGCACCTTCCGCTGAGATGGTGACGCTGAGTTTGATTTCGCATACCAATGCGGGGAAGACGTCGCTGGCGCGGACGTTGTTGCGGCGGGATGTGGGCGAGGTGCGGGATGCGCCGCATGTGACGCTGTTCAACGAGTCGTATACTTTGATTCAGGAGGGCGGGAAGGTGCTGCGGTTGTGGGACACGCCGGGGTTTGGGGACAGCGCGCGGTTGTTGAAGCGGCTAAAGCGAGAGGGCAACGCGCTGATTTGGTTTTTGTCGCAGACGTGGGATCGAATCACGGACAAGCCGCTGTGGTGCAGTCAGCAGGCGCTCAAGAATGTGCGGGATGAGGCGGATGTGGTTTTGTATTTGGTGAATGCGGGGGAGCCACCGGAGTCGGCGGGGTATTTGGCGCCGGAGATGGAGATATTGAGTTGGGTGAAGAAGCCGGTGGTGGCGTTGTTGAATCAGACGGGGCGGGTGGGATCGAGCGAGGCGGACGAAGGCGAGTGGAGGGAGCATTTGGCGAGGTATCCGCAAGTGGTGCGGGTGCTTTCGTTGGATGCGTTTGCGCGGTGCTGGGTGCAGGAGGATTTTCTGATGGCGACGTTGGAGGAGGTGTTGCCGGAGGGGCGGCGGGAGTTGGTTGGGGAGTTGAAGCTGGCTTGGCAGAAGCGGAATCAGGCGGTGTTTGATGATGCGATGAGGCGGGTGGCGGATTTGCTGGCTTCGGCGGTGCTGGATGGGGTGGAGGTGAGGGCGGAGTCGCTGTGGGAGAAGGTGGGGATCGGTCGGTCTGAGATTAAACAGGAGTATGCGGAGGCGAGGCAGCAGCTGGCGACGCGATTGGCGGAGCGGATGGAGCGGACGACGAATGCGCTGATCCTGCTGCATGGTTTGGAGGGAGAGTCGGGGACGGTGGCGTCGTCGGCCTTGGCGGGGCAGTTTCACACGCCGGAGAAAATCTCGGAGAGCATTTGGGGGGCGATGAGTGGTGTGGCGGGTGGGGCGATGCTGGGGTTGATTGCGGATTTGAAGGCGGGGGGGATGACGTTTGGTGGTGGGGCGCTGGTGGGCGGGATTGGGGTGGGGTTGACGACGTATGCGGTGATTCGCAGTTACAACTTGGTGCGCGGTGGGGATCAGCGGATGCACTGGTCGAAGGAGCACTTTCGGGAACAGGTGCGGCTAGCGGTGCTGTGTTATTTGGCCGTGGCGCACTTTGGTCGAGGGCGCGGGGCGTGGCAGGAGGGGGAGCAGCCGAGGCAATGGCGTGAGGTGGTGGAGCAGGTGACGGAGATGGAGGCGATCTCGGTGGATGATTTATGGAAGCTGGGGGTGGAGAAGCAGACGATGCCGGATGTGCTGGTGCGGGAGTCGAATCGGTTGGTGAAGCGGATGACGCTGCGGGTGTTGGAGACGCTCTACCAAGAGTGAGCGAGGCAAAAAAATGGCCCTGCGGCATGCGGAGCCGCAGGGCCAACGATCCAGCAACCAACAACGATAGGGACCGTTTCACGAAATGCTAAGCCGAGGAAGCTGGGCACTCCATGGTCCGCGAAGAAGAACCTCAACAGACAGGGGAATGTTAAAAAGTTCTGGGTCACAGTCAACTGCCGGGGGTGTTTTTCCAAAAAACAGGAGGTGATTTTCAGGTTTGAGAGCAAATAAAGGCCAGAAAACCTCAAAATTTTAGCAAATTCGCACTTGACATGGGGAGGGAGGTCGAAAGGCGAGGGAGGCGGAAATTTGTGAATAACTGTAATAAGTCGGGTGGGGGTGGTTTTGGGGTTCTCGGTTCTCGGTTCGTGGTTCGTGGTTCGTCGTTTTGGGGTTGGGGCTTGTTTTGGGGAGGGAATGGTCTTTGATGGTGGGGATGTTGTTGGATGAGGCGATTGCGAGGGCGGAGGCTCATTTGTTGGGGCTGCGGTCTGATGAAGGGGTGTGGCGGGGGTATTTGTCCGGGAGTGCGTTGGCGACGGCGACGGCGGTGGTGGCGTTGCGGGGGGTGGATGCGGTGGCGAATGGGGAGCGGATTGCGGCGGGGGTGCGGTGGTTGGTGGTGAATCAGAATGCGGATGGGGGATGGGGCGATACGACGATCAGTGGGAGCAACCTTTCGACGACGCTGCTGTGCTGGAGTGCGTTGCGGGCTTGTGGGGGTGATGGGGCGGGGGTGAGGGAGGCGGTGGTGAAGGTGGAGGCGTGGGTGAGGGAGCGGGTGGGATCGCTGGAGCCGATGGTGTTGCAGCGGGCGGTGGTGGCGCGGTATGGGAAGGACAAGACGTTTTCGGTGCCGATTTTGATGTTGTGCGCGATTTGCGGGACGTTGGGAGAGGAGGAGGCGGCGTGGAGGCGGGTGTTGCCGTTGCCGTTTGAGTTGGCGGCGCTGCCGAGGGAGTGGTTTGGGGCGGTGGGGTTGCCGGTGGTGAGTTATGCGCTGCCGGCGTTGATTGCGATCGGGCATGCGAGGTATCGGCTGGCGGGGCCGGCTTGGTGGAATCCGCTGGGATGGGTGAGGGGCTTTTTGTGGCCGCGGATTCGACCGATGTTGAAGACGTTGCAGCCTTCGAGTGGGGGGTATTTGGAGGCGACGCCGTTGACGAGTTTTGTGACGATGGCGCTGGCGGCAGCGGGGGAGAGGGAGCATCCGTGTGTTGCAGGCGCGGTGGCGTTTTTGACGCGGTCGATGCGGGCGGACGGGAGTTGGCCGATTGACACGGATTTGGCGACGTGGGGGACGACGTTGGCGGTGAAGAGCGGGGTGGGATTGGATGAGGGGTCGAGGCGGAAGGTGGGGGAGTGGCTGTTGAGGCAGCAGTATGATGTGGTGCATCCGTTTACGAATGCGGCGCCGGGGGGGTGGGCGTGGACGGAGTTGCCTGGCGGGGTGCCGGATGCCGATGACACGCCGGGGGCGTTGATGGCGTTGCGTCGGTTGGAGTTGGACGATGGGCGGGTGGCGGGGGCGGTGGTGGCGGGGGTGAAGTGGTTGTTGGATTTGCAGAATCGGGACGGTGGGATGCCGACGTTTTGTCGGGGGTGGGGGACGCTGCCGTTTGATCGGAGCACGCCGGAGTTGACGGCGCATGCGCTGGCGGCGTGGTGGTTGTGGAAGGAGGTGCTGGTGGCCGCGGGGCTTTGGGAGCGGGTGGTGGAGGCGACGGGGCGGGGGCTGAGGTATTTGAAGTCGGTGAGGCGAGAAGAGGGGTCGTGGGTGCCGTTGTGGTTTGGCAATGAGCGGGCGAGGGAGGAGGAAAATCCGGTTTATGGGACGGCACAGGTGGTGAACTATTTGTGCGCAGTGCCGGAGTTGGCGGAGCAGGCGAGTGGGATGGTGAAGGAGGCGGGGGCGTATTTGATGAGGGCGCAGGGTGCGGATGGGTCGTGGGGAGGAGAGGCGGGGGTGCCGGGGACGATTGAGGAGACGGCGGTGACGATACAGGCGCTGGTGGGGCTGAAAGAGGTTGGGTGTGTGACGGGGGTGGAGGGGGCTTTGGAGCGGGGGCAGGGTTGGCTGCTGGAGGCGACGCAGGGGGGGAGGGTTTTTCCGGCGTCACCGATCGGGCTGTATTTTGCGCGGCTGTGGTACCATGAGGCGTTGTATCCGGTGGTGTGGGCGGTGGGGGCGATGCGGGCGTTGAGGTCGGTGGCAAAAGGAGAGTGACTGTGTGGAAGAGATGTGTTAGGAGTGGGGCATGATTGCTGCCCGTCGAGCTGCCAAAAGACTGCCTGCTGCGAGAGCGGGAGTGGTTGAGGCGCCGCTGCCATTGCAGAATGGGGATCGGCTGACGGCGGGTGAGTTCCTGCGTCGTTATGATGCGATGCCGGAGGTGAAGAAGGCGGAGTTAATCAACGGCATTGTGTATATGGCATCCCCAGTTCGCGCACGACAGCATGGCATTCCTGACAGTCTGATTCAAACTTGGTTGGGCACCTACACGGCGCATACGCCGGGGGTGCGGGCTGCGGCGAATTCGACGGTGCGATTTGATGCGGACACGGTGCCGCAGCCGGATGCGTTATTGATGATTGAGAAGGGAGGGCAGGCGAGGATTGGAGAGGATGGGTATGTGCATGGGGCGCCGGAGTTGGTGGCGGAGGTGGCGGCGAGCAGTGCGGCGCTGGATTTGCATGCGAAGCGGGATGCGTATCGGCGGGCAGGGGTGTTGGAGTATTTGGTGTGGCGGCCGGTGGAGCAGAAGATCGACTGGTGGGTGTTGGAGGAGGAGGTGTTTGTGCCGTTGGTTCCGGATGCGGAAGGGATTTTGCACAGTCGGGTGTTTCCGGGGCTGACGCTGGATACGGGGGCGTTGCTGCGGGATGATGCAGCGGGGGTGTTGAGCAAGCTGGCGAAGGGGCTGAATCGCGCGGGGCACAAGGCGTTTGTGAAGCGCTTGGGGCAGGGGAGTTGAGGAGGATTTAGCGGGGGAGTTCGCCTGAGATGGTGCGGTCTTTGATGCGGAGGGCTTGCTCGATTTGTTGTTCGAGGTAGAGGGCCTGGTCGCTGGTGAGGTTATTGGCGTGGAGTTTTTCGTGGCGGCCGGTGCTGTTGACGTGCCAGAGTTGGTAGTCGGAGCGGGGGCCGTTTTTGCCGTGGGTGATGTGGCATTTGGCGTAGATTTGATCGATCATGATGCCGGGGATGCGGCGGTAGCCAAACCAGGGGAGGGGGGTGTGGGTGATGATGAGTTCGCCGCGTTCGATGGTGATGCGGGTTTTGTTGACGAGGGAGGCGACGGTCCAGTAGGTGACGCCGATGCCGATGGCGAGGTGGATGATGGGGAAGAGTTTGGCGGCAGTGGGGGCGCCCATTTTGAAGGCGGTGGTGTACCAGGCGACGAGGAAGCCATCCCAGACGAGGCAAAAGGGGATGAGGAAGAGGACGGCGAGGGTGAACCAGCGGCGGGTGATTTGGACGCCGTTTGGGGTGCGATGGAACTCCATGCCCTTGGGCAGGGCGAGGGGTGGGCGCTCTTGGAAAGCGATGGGTCGAGGGCCGGCGTTGGGCAGGACCATGAGGGCGCCGCAGTAGCTGCATTTGATGTGACCGGAGTCGGTGTCCATGCCCTCCAATTGAAGCGGGGAGGAGCAGGAGGGGCACTGCAGAGCGACAGGTGCGGGCATGGCTTTAGAGGGGTTGTTTGTAGGTCTGGCAGCGATTTTTCCAGCCGGGGAGCCAGCGGGATTCGCCGCGATCGGGGGGGGAGAGTTGGACACGCTGGGTGAGGACTCGGGAGGCGCTGTCGGCGAAGGCTGCGGGGGCGTCGGCGGGGGTCCGAGCGGTCATGGTTTCGAGGACTTGGAGGAGGCCCCAGCCGCGTCCTTGATAGCGTTCGGCAGGGGCGGTGCCTTCGCCTTTGAAGTTGACGTAGTCGATGAGGGCGAAGGTGCCTTCGGGGGTGGCGGAGAGGAGGTCGAAGTGGTAGCGAACGCGGTTGGCGTTGGGGCCGGCGGTGGCGAGCATTTTGGGGAGGGCGGCGCGGGAGCGGATGCGGATGAATTCGGTTTGTTCACGAACGGTGCTGCTGAGGAGGCGGCGGAGTTCCTGCTGCCGGGGGCTGGATTTGTCGGCAAGGAACGACGCGCGGTCGTTCCAGAGGCAGGGGCCTTGCATCCAGGCGGGGGTGTTGATGCCGCGCTGGCCGAGGTAGGCGATGAGGCGGGGGAAACTTTCTTCGAAGGGGCCGCGGCGGCCGGCGGGATACCAGATGAAGTGGCCGATACCGAGGGAGGCAAAATCTTCACCGGTGTTCCAACTGGTGAGGCCATCGATGGTGCCGGCGCATTCGTTTTGCCAGATGCGTTTGCCGACGCGGTCGAGTTGAGGGGGCGAGAGGGACGTAGCGGGCGCGGAGGGGATGGCGGGGGATTGGGCTACGCATTGAACGAGGGTGGTCAGAGCGGTGAGGGAGAAGAGGGCGGCAGCGAGCGAGGATGAAATTTTCATGGCGAAAAGAATGGCTGGAAATGAGGGGGTCAAACACAGGGCAAACCATGTCTTTGAGAGCCACTAGATTTGGAAAGATGATTTATTAAGATTGATTCAATGATTGTCCAAAATTATTCTGTCGGTTCGAGCGACGCGTCTATTTTTTCGATTTCGACATGGCGTATTTGGCCTTCAACCTCAACGACGGGAATGAGTTTGTCTTCGATTTGCTCGAGGACAGACTGACGTTGGGGCGTGATGCGAGCAACGATATTGTCATCGATAACACGTATATTTCGGCGCATCATGCGGAGCTGTTGAGGCAGGAGGATGGGACCTATGAGGTGGTGGATTTGAAGTCGTCGAACGGGACGTATGTGAACGGGAAGCGGGTGGATCGGGGGCGAGTGAAGGGAGGGGATCGGCTGAGGTTTGGGCAGTTGGCGGCGAAGTTTCGGGAGCGGGCGCCGAAGGGGTTGGCGCCGGGGGAAGACGGGTCGAAGGCGGTGGCTTCGGCGGTTGTGGAAGGGCCAAGCCGGGAGGATGGGAGGAGCGGGGATACGGAGTCGATTCCACTGCGGGATGCGGCGGTGAGATTGGAGACGGGGAAGATAGAGCCGGTGACGAGGCCGTTGGTGTCGCGTGATTCGACGGGAGTCAATGGATCCAATGGAGTCGGAGCGGAGGCGGTGGTGTCGCAAGAGTTGGCGCGGCTGAGGCAGGAGGTGGCGGATTTGGAGGCGCGGCGTGAATTGGCGCAGAAGGAGGAGGCTGCGGCGGTGGCGGCGGCGCGGGCTGAGGTGGCGAAGGCGAAGGAGGAATTGAAGGCGGTGGAGGCGGAGGTGAAACAGGGGAAGGCAGCGGCTGAGGCGTCGGTGGGAGCGCGGCGTGAGTTGGGAAATTTGGACAGCAAGAAGGAGGCGGTGCAGCGGGAGCTGGAGCGGGTGCTGGCCGATGTGGAGCGGGCGAGGGGAAGTCTCAAGACGGTGCATGATGAGGTGGAGCAGTCGCGAGCGAAGGCGAAAGCGGAGCGGGCGGCGATTGAGAGTCAGAGAGAGGGACTAACGCGGGAAGAGGAGCAGACGAGGGAGGCACTGGATCGGGTGAAGACCGAGATGAAGGCGGGGGAGGAAAAGCTGGCGGCGATTCGGGCGGAAGAGGCGGAGCTTCGTGAAAAGACGGTGGGGCTGGCGAAGTTGGAGGAGGAAGAGAAGGCGGTGGTGAGTCGATTGGAGGCGCGGCGGATGGAGTTGGCGGCGCTGGAGGGGGAAGTGACAACGAAGACGGGGCAGTTGGGATTGCTGGGGCAGGTGGGCAGTGATTTGCAGGAGTCGCAGGGCACGTTTGAGGCGCTGAAGGCAGCGATGGCGCAGATGGAGGAGGATCGTGAGCGGTTGAAGTCGGAGAGGGTGGCGGTTGAGGGGAGGTTGGCGGAGGAGAAGGCGGCCTTGGAAGAGCTGGAGGCAAAGCGGAAGAAGAAGGAAGAGGAATTGAAGGAGGTAGAGGGGTTGCACGCGAAGAAGCAAGCGCTGGTTCCGTCCTTGATGGAGGCGCATTCCGCATTGCGGGCGGTGGAGAGGGAACATTCGGCGAAGATGAGGGAGAACCGGGAGGCGGAGGCAGCGGTGGCGGCCCTGCTGGCGAAGCGGAGGGATGAGGAAGCGGCGCTGGGTGTGGCGGAGGCGGAGCGGAAGGCGAAGGAGCAAGAGGCGCAGGAGATAGAGAAGTCGCTGGTGGTGTTGAAGGGTCAGATTGATGCGGCGGAGAAGCGGGCGACGGAGCTTTCGACGGCGGAGGCGAGATTGGTGGAAGGCCATGCGGCGTTGGCGGAGTTGGAGGTGAAACGGCGTGAGGTGGAGGAGGTCTTGAAGGGAGTGGAGGGAACGCGGGTGGCGAAGGTGGAGGAGGTGAGTGCGGTGGAAGCGGCGCTGGCGATCCTGGTGGCGAAGCGGGTGCAGGAGGAAGTGCAACTGAAGGAAACTGAGGAGCGGAGAGCGCAGCAGGTGGCCGAAGCGGAGCAGGCATTGGCTGGAGTGAAGGCGAAACTGGATGAGGAGAATGCGGCTTTGAACCTGTTGCTGATGAAGCAGCAAGAAGCGCAAGCGGGGCTCGAGAAATCGGAGGCCGAACGAGAAGAGAAGTTCAGTGAGATTGGGGATGCGCAGAAGCACTTGGCTTTGTTGAAGGAGCAGTCGGCGCGGATGGTGGATGAGTTGAAAAAGGTGGAGGAGGAATGTGCGGGCAAGCAGAGTGAGAAGGGAGTGCAGGAGGCGGAGTTGGCAGCGATTCAGGGGCGGCTATTTGAGGCTGAGAAGCGGGTAGCGGAGTTGTCGCAAGCGGAGGCGAGGTTGGCGGAGGTGAATGCAGCTTTGGCGGAGTTGAAGGTGAAGCGGCGTGAGGCGGAAGAGGCGGTGAAGGGAGCGGAGGGAGCGCGGGCCGTGAAGGCGGAGGAAGTGAGTGCGGTGGAGGCGGCGCTGGCTCTGCTGGTGGCGAAGCGGGTGCGGGAGGAGGTGCAAGGGAAGGAGAGCGAGGAGCGTCAAGTGCGGCAGATGGCGGAGGCGGAGAAGGCTTTGGCGGCGGTGCGGTTGCAGATTGATGAGGGGGAGAAGCGGGCTTTGGAGTTGGCGGCTGTGGAGGCGAAGTTGCAGGAGGAGAATGCGGCTTTGGTTGAGTTGGTGGCGCAACGGCAGGAGGCGGAGGGTGCGTTGAAGGCGATCGAGTTGGATCGGGGAGTGAAGGTGGGGGCGATTGAAGAAGCTGAGGAAAGGTTGGCGCAACTGCATGAGCAGAAGACGCAGGCGGAAGCGCGGTTGAAGGAACTGGCGGATGAGATGGGTGCGAAGAGGGAAGAGGCTGAAAAGGCGATTGCAGTGGCGGCCGAGCGTTTGGTGGCGGAGACGCAAAAGGCGGAGGCGCTGAGCTTGAAGGCGCAGGAAAGTGAGAGTGCGCTGACGGGCTTGGAGAAGCGGCGGGTGGAGGTTGACGGGATTTTGGTGGCACTGCTGGCGAAGCTAGCGGATGGGGAATCTGAGGTGGCGGGATGGGAATCGAGGAAGCAGGTGGCGAGCGAAGCGGCGGCGCAGATGGAGTCGGATTTGGGGCAAAAGAGGGAGCAACTGAAGGCGGTGGAGGCGGCGTTGGAAGAGGCGCAGAAGCGTCATGCGTCGATGCAAGATGAGTTGGCGACGAAGACGACCGAGGCGGAGATGCGCCTGGCGGAACTGGAGCCGATGCTGGTGGCCCAGACGACGAAGTTGGCCGAGACGGCGAGCCTTTTGGAGGGCAAGGAGGCGGTGGTGAAGGCTTTGGAAGCGAGGGAGAAGGAGCTCGAGGGTCTGGCTGAGAGGGAGAGGTCGCTGCTGCAAGAGGTGGAGGCTTTGACGAGTTCGAAAGCGGAGTTGGAGAAGGCGGTGGAGGTGTCGCGTGAAGTTGGGCGGGCGCAGAGCACCTTGAATGTGACTTTGACCGAGCGCCGGGAGATGGCGGAGAAGGGGTGTGAGGAGATGGAGAAGAAGGTGGCTGATTTGAATGAGGTGCTGGTGGAGATGGAGGCGAAGAAGGTGGCGCTGGGGACAGGATTGGAGAAGGACCGGAAGAGTCGTGATGAGTTGGAGAGCGCGGTCAAAGGGTTGCGCGAGGTGTTGGAAGAACTGGAGGCAAAACGGGCTGGGTTGGAGAAGGATGAGGCGGCTTTGGCGGCGGACATTGAAGAGAAGCGGAAGTTGCAGGAAGAGGCGAGCGGACGTTTGGAAGGGGTGCAGAAGCGATTGGAGGAGATGACTCGGGAGGAGTCGGAGCGAGGAGGGAAAGTTGAGGCTCTGCGAGGTGAGTTTGGTCTGCTGGAGACGCTGGTGACGGGGTTGGTGGCGTCGAAGGTTTCGGCTGAAACGGAGCTGGCGGGTTGGGTGTCGGAGAAGGAGGTGGCGGAGCAGCGGGTGGCGGCGATCCAGGGTGAGGCGGAGGCTTTGACGGGGCGGGTTGGGGCATTGAAAGAGGAGTTGAAGGACCTGGAGAGGCTTCGGGTGGATCAGGGGCAATTGGTTGCTGAGAGCGAGGCTTTGAGGGAGACGCTGAAGGGATTGCGAAGCGAAGAGGCGAGTGTTTTGGGGTCGATCCAGAGCGAGAAGAAATCGTTTGGGGCGTTGTTGGATGAGAAGTCTGCTTTGGCTGGATCGGTGACGACTTTGGAAGGGGAGTTGCGGGGGTTGGAGGCGCGACGCGGGGAATTGATGGAGTCGGTTAAGGAGGCTGAGGGGTCGATGGAAGGAGTGCGCGGGGAGGTGACGGCGTTGAGCGAGCAGAAGGAGGCCTTCGCGAAGGAGATGGAGGCGTTGAAGTTGGCGGCGGAGCAAGAGTCGGCGGAACGGGAGTTGGCGGTGAAGGCGGCGGAAGCGAGGCGGGCGGAGGTGGTGGCGGCGGTGGCGGTCGTGGAGAAGCGATTGGAGGGATTGGAGGAAGTGCAGCAGCGATTGGATGCCGCGATTTTGGCTTTGCAAGAGGCGGAGAAGCAGCGGGTGGCCGAGGAGGAGAAACTGGCGGAGTTGAAGGTGGTGCTGGAGCAGTCGCGTCGTGATGTCGAATTGATAACGAAGCAGGCGGAGGCCGAGGCGGAGCGGGCGGAATTGGCGGCTGGGCGGGTAGATCAGGCGGAGGCGGATGCGCTGAGGCTGACGGAGCAGGTGGACAGGGCGGAGCGGCGTTTGATTGAAGTGGGGGATTTGGTGGCGAAAGGGGAGATGGATTTCAAGGCGACGAGTGAGCGCAGCGAGGCGCTGAAGGCGGAAGAGGCAACACTCATGGGGCGTTTGCCGACGTTGACTGCGGAAGTGGAGGGGATTGAGACCCGGCTGCGCGAGATGGAGGCGTCGCAGAAGGCTCAAGAGGAGGTGAGTGAGCGAGTGGCTGGGGAGTTGAAGCAGAAGGAAGAGCGGTTGCGCCAGATCGAGACGGAGCTGGCGATGCTGAGCGAGGCCAAGGAACGCGCGGAGGCGGTTTCGGTGGATATCGAGCGATTGACGTTGCGGCGGGATGAGTTGGAGGCGGCGGTGGCGTTGGCGGTTGGACAGGAGGACGAGGCGAAAGTGAGGGGGGGAGAGGCGCGAGCCGAGAAGGAGGCGCTGGACGAGGAACTGAAGTTGCTGAGGGAATCGGTGACGGCGTTGCATTTGGAAGAGGAGCAGTTGCAGGGTCTGAAGGAGGAGATGGACCGGCTGATTGAAGCGAAGAAGAAGGCGGAGGCGGAGGTGGAGGCGCTTGATGCTTTGACGGCGCGGTGGGAGGAGATGGAGAAGGGTTTGGCGGAGGCGACGCGTGCTGTGGAGGAGGCGCGGGAGCGGGGTGAGGCGGCGCGGGTGGAGAAGGAGCAGTTGGATTTGGAGCTTTCGGGACTGCGCGAAGTGGTGGAGGGGATGCGCGTTGAGAAGCAGAAGTTGTCCGGACAAGTGGATGCTCAACGGAGTGATTTGCACGCGGCCGGGGTGGCTGTGGAGCGGTTGCGGCAGAAGATGGCCGAGATGGAGGGTCAAGTTTCTGAGTTTACTCGTAGTGGCGGAGAGCTGATTTCTGTGGGAGAAGCGTTGATGGCGATGAAGGCCCGCAAAGAAGAGACTCAAAAGTCGATCAAAGAGGCTGGCGAGAAGGAACTGGAGCTCCAGGTCCGCCTGGGGGCGTTGCAGGAGGCGGTGAATCGGGAGGCGGCCCGGGTTGAGCAGGCGGGGAGGAATCGGGCGGAGATTGAGGAGGAGTTCAGGGTGTTTGCCGAGAAGCTGCAGGCGGAAGCGCAGAAGATGAGGGAGGAGCGTGCGGCTTTGGCGAAGGAGGTGGAGCAAATGAAGGGGCAGAAGGCGGCTTTTGCGGAGGCGGAGGAGCAGATGAAGCAGTGGGGTCAGATTGAGACGAGGCTGCGCGGGCAGTTGGAGGAGTTAGAGGAGAAGCATGAGTTGATGCGGTCCGGATTGAAGGTGGAAGAGGCGACGGTTTTGATGTTTGCGGGTGATTTGATCAAGCGGCTGGACTTGATCGATTCGTTGAGGCAGCGGTATGCGGGCGGGGATGTGGCGGAGCAGCTCTACACGCTGCGGGCCTCGATTGAGGATGTGTTGTTGCAGCACGGGGTGGTGGAATTTGATGTGGAGCCCGGGACGGTGATTGATGTGGAGCTGAGGCGGAGGATCGCGGTCGTGGACACGGTTCCAGGGACGGATCGGGCGAGTGTGGTGGAGACTTTTCGGTCGGGCTTTTTGCGGGTGATGGATGATGGGCAGGAGCGGATTTTGCGGAAGCTGGAGGTGAGGAGTTCGACACCGGGGTAGGTGTTGAGGTGGATGAGGGGTCGTGGGTGGCGGGGAGGAGACTGGGACGCGTTGCGGAGGGGTGGCGGGCCTGTGGTTGCGGGCGGAGGCGCGGCGACGGGGGGAATTGTGGGGCTGGGGGGCTATTGCTGCTGGAGATCTTCCACTTGCTGTTTGGCGCGTTGGCAGGGTTTTGGCTGCGTACTCGCCGTTGCGATGGTTGCTGGGATCGTTTATTCTTTGCTCATGACCACTCTGACTTTGGACCTGCCCGAGGCGCTTACGGCGGAACTGGATGCTGCGGTGCAGGCGGGGTGGTTTACCAGTCAGGCGGAAGCTGTCCGCGCTGCAGTGAGGGATTTGGTGAGTCATCGCAAGCTTGCGCTGCTGGAGACGCAGCAGATGGCTGATATCGATTGGGCGGTGAAGGCTGCGGCGAAGTAGCCATGAATGTGGTGGTCACGGACACTGGCCCGTTGCTGCATTTGCATCAAGTGGGGGCGGCTCCTCTGCTGGCTCACCTCGGCCGGGTGAACGTGACGGCAACCGTCTGGAGTGAGCTACAGCACCATGCACCAAGCTTTGGGACCTGCGGTCTGCCTGAGTGGCTGTCGCTCTCGCTGCCGTCGGCCTCAGTTGTTTTGCAGGCGACCCAGTGGGTTAATGCTCAAGTGTTGCATGCGGGTGAGGCGGAGGCGCTGGCGTTTGCGCGTGAAATTCAAGCTGATTTGTTCCTTACTGATGACACGGCGGCGAGGACGATGGGTGAGTCGCTTGGGATTCAAGTTCGGGGTTCGCTCGGTGTGGTGCTGTTTGCGGCTGCTTCTGGTCACGTCGATAAGGCAGGGTGTTTGCAGATTCTGGATGACTTTGAGAAGCGCTCAACACTCTGGATGTCTGCAAAGGTGAGGGCGGCTGCGAGGCTGGCGGTCTCACAGATCTTTGGCTCGCTGTAGCGGGGCGTTGCGGGGGCTTTCGATGAGCGCAGGAACTTTGCCTTTTGTGCAGGATGTCCTTGATGGTGGGTCAGGGGTCTTTGGGGGGGAGGGCGTCGCGGTCGGTGCGGGTGATTTTGTCGAGGAGGGCGCGGAGGGTCTTGACTTTTTCGGGCTGGGTGGGGGCGAGGTCTTGGGTTTCGGAGGGGTCGTCTTTGAGATTGAAGAGTTCGGTGGTGAAGGTGGGGTTTTGGCCGGAGACGATGAGTTTGTGGTCGCCGAAGCGGAGGGCGCGGGCGCGGAAGCCGGGGGCGGCCCAGTAGAGGGGGCGGGGGCCGGGTTGGATTTTGCGGGTGAGGACGGGGAGGAGGTTGCGGCCATCCCATTTGAGGGTTTTGTCTTTTGGGGGTGCCCAGCCGGCGATGGCGGTGAGGGTGGGCATCCAGTCGGTGATGTGGGCGGGGGTGTCGATTTTGCCGGGTTTGAGTTCGGCGGGCCAACTGAGGAGGGTGGGGACGCGTATGCCGCCTTCGTAGAGTTGGCCTTTCTGGCCTCGGAGGGGGTGATTGCTGGCGGTGAGCTTGCCGGTAGGGTAGTCGTCGGCGGGGTATTTGGGGTCGTTGTTTTCGGCGGTGCTGCCGCCGTTGTCGCTGGTGAAGATGATGAGGGTGTTTTGGCGGAGGTGGGCTTGATCGAGGGTGGTGAGGAGGCGGCCGATGCTGTCGTCGAGATGCATGATGCTGGCGGCGTAGTGGCGGGCGACGTCGCCCTGGATGGCGGCGGGGACTTGGTCGAGCCAGGGTTGGGGTTCTTTGAGGGGGAGGTGGATGGCGGTGTAGGGGAGGTAGAGGAAGAAGGGGGTGTCTTTTTTGCGGGCCTTGATCCATTCGATGGCTTCGGAGGTGATGAGGTCGGTGACGTGGCCTTGTTCTTCGATCAACTCGCCATTGCGATGCCAGGTGTGGGTGTAGGGGCCTTCTTTGTAGCGGTGATTGTAGGGGCCGACGCCGCCGCCGAGGGAGCCGTAGGCGTGGTCGAATCCATAGTGATTGGGGCCCCATTCGGGTTTGGAGCCGAGATGCCATTTGCCGGTGAGGCAGGTTTGGTAGCCGATTTGTTTGAGGGCCTTGGGGAGGGTGACGGTTTCGATGGGGAGGCCGCGTTCGGACTGGGGGGAGGTGATGCCGAAGCGGCTCCAGTAGCGGCCGGTCATAAGTCCGGCGCGGGTGGGGGTGCAGACGGGGGCGACGTAATGATGGGTGAGTTCGATGCCTTCGGCGGCGAGTTGGTCGAGGTGGGGGGTGGGGGCATTGCCGCCGTGGAAGGATACGTCGGCCCAACCGAGGTCATCGGCGATGATGAAGACGATGTTGGGTGGGGCGGCCTGGAGGCAGGTGGTGAGACAGGCGATGAGCGCGATCAGGATTCTCATGGGATAGAGAACGCGGAGGGAAGTGGCGAACGTGCGGGGAAGTCAGACGTTTTGGGCGACTGTGGCCATGGTTTCGCGCTGGTATTTTTCGACGTTGGCGCGGCCTTGGGCGGCTTTGGTGCGGGCGGCGGCGGGATCGGTGGCGAGGGCGAGGACGGTGGGGACGATGCGTTTGATTTGGTCTTCGTCATCCATGTTGAAGAGCCAGTCGCCGAGGCCGATGTCTTCCCACATGTAGCCTTTGGTGGTTTGTTCCTGCCAGCGGCAGACGATGGCGGGGATGCCGTTGCCGATGCACATGATGGGACTGTGCATTTCATTGCCGAAGAGGCCGGCGCTGCGGACGTAGGTGCTGAGGGCTTCACCGGTGAGCCAGTAGTTGGGGCGCCAGACGACCTTGGGTTTGACGTCGTCGGGGAGGGTGTCGATGAGGAGTTCTTTGCCGACAGCCATTTGGGTTTGGTCTTCGGGGCAGACGAGGACTTTCATGCTGGTCTCGCGGGTGATGCGGATGATGGCTTCACGCAGGGGGGCGTGATCGTGCTCTTTCATGGCCTCGTTGCGGGCGTGTTTGACGGGGTCGACGGCGGCTTTCTTTTCGGGGATGACCCAGTAGGGGGTGTAGCGAAGGCGGGGGATGCAGCAGAGGAACTGGCCTTCCGTGAGGTTGTGCTGGGAGAGGAAGGCGGAGGCGGCGGCGTCATCGCGAAGGTCGGTGGCGAAGGCGCCATCCGGGCCGAAGGCCATGAGGGGGCTGGTGCAGCCACGTTCTTTGGCGAGGGCGAGGGAATGGGAGTCGCGAAAGAAGACGAACTTGGCGCCGCTGAGGACCTGGATGGTTTTGGTGATAGCGGCGTCTGGGGCGGATTGGGTGGAGGTGGAGCCTTGGGTGGAGAAGGTGATGCCGTAGATGCCGTAGGGCTTGCCGGTTTCGGCGTGCCAGCGTTCGACGTCTTTTTGGGCGACGAGGGAGGGGCCTGAGCCGTGGAGGAGGAAGGGGCACTCGGTGAAGGCGGCCTTGAGGTCGGCGGCGGATTTGATGATGATGAGTTTGGGGAAGCGAGCGCGGAGCATCTCTTCGACGCCATTGTTGATTTTGCTGGGCCAGAGGCGGACTTCGACGTCGGGGAGGTGTTTTTCGAGGAGGGCGAGGACGCCCGGAGTGTGGGCGATGTCGCCGATGTTGACGGTCTGCCAGGAGGATCTGAGGATGAGGCGGCGGGGGCCGTCAGCGGCGTTGAGCGCGGTGGCGAGGGCAGAGACGAGTGAAGTGGCTAGGAAGTGGCGGCGGTCCATGGTTCAACGGTTAGAGCAGTTTAAGAAAAACTGTAGCCGCTTTTTTGGGGCGGCGGAAGTGGATCTGAGCTGTCGTCAGCTTGGGATGGATGGTTAGCCAGCGTGGGGGTGCTGGCAACCGGAGAGGCGTCACTGTTTTTTCCATTCCTCACCTTCGTCATCATCGGGACCGAAGTTGAAGGGATTGTCGGAGTCGTCGTCTTCATCCTCTTCATCGTCATCGTCATCCTCATCGAAGTCGTCGTCATCCTCATCGGAGAAGAGATCGTCATCGTCTTCGTCGTCATCATCGGGGAAGAGTTCGGCGTCGAGATCGTCGTCTTCATCCTCGTCATCCTCCACATCGTCTTCGTCGCTGTCGGTAGGGGTGAGTGCGAGGTCGGAGGGTTGGAGGGCGCCTTGGGCTTCGATTTTGGCGAGGGTATGGGAGACATCTTCGACGGCGTCCCAGACTTCGCGGGCGACGAGGATGGGAGCGGCGGCGTGGGTGGCGAGGGCGATGCTGTCGCTGGGGCGGGCGTCGATTTCGATCAGCTTGCGGGAGTGCAGTTGATTTTCGGCGGAGAGGATAAGCCGGGCATGGAAGACGCCGCTGTCGAGGTAGTTGATGACGACACGGTCGACTTTGGCGCCGAAGGCGAGGAGGAGGTGGCCGATGAGGTCGTGAGTGAGGGGGCGTTCTTTGGAGACGCCGCGCATGAACATGGAGATGGCGGTGCCGACGCTTTCGTCGACGTAAATGACGAAGATCTTTTCTTCGGTGCCGAGGAACACGGCGAAGCTGCCTTCGAGGGGAAGGACGGCACGCACCCGGACTTCGATGACGTCATTGTTCATGGCGGGAGTTAAAACGGGGCTGAAGGAATGGCAACAGCAAGAGCGTGTGGAGTTTTCCAACACGCGTTCGTTTTGTCAGGGAGCGGAGACGGGGTTGAGGGGGCCGGAATGGTAGCCTGCGGCGGTGAAGCGGCGGGCGACTGCGACGTATTTGGCGGCTAGTTTGAGGTTGGCAGCGCGTTCGTCTTCGGTGAGAGAGCGGATGATGCGAGCGGGCATGCCGACGACGAGGGAGCCTTCGGGAACAACCATGCCTTTGGGTACGAGGGCGCCGGCGGCGATGATGCTGCGAGGTCCGATGTGACAACCATCCAGGAGGATGGCGCCCATGCCGATAAGGACTTCATTTTCGACCGTGCAGGCATGCACGATGGCGCGATGGCCGACGGTGACGTCGTCGCCGATGAGGGCGGCGTGGTCGTCGCTGACGTGGACGACGGCACCGTCTTGAATGTTGCTGCGGGAGCCGACATGGATGGAGTTGATATCGCCACGAAGAACCGCGCCGTACCAAACGCTGGATTGGGTGTGAAGGGTCACATCACCGACGACTACGGCACCTTGAGCGATGAATACTTGGCTTCCTACGGAGGGGGTTTTCTCTGGAAGCAAGAAATTAATTAGTGAATCGGCGATCATAAAATCCAATGTTTACGAGGGTTTCGGCGTTTTTTGGTTTGACGTATGTCGGCGCATGGCTTCTAAATCCAGCGTAATTCCGCGGTTTCACTGTTGCGGAAGGTCTCAACACCACAACGAACAACCAACAACACATCCAACAATATGGCAAACAAAGCAGAACTCCTCGAACTCGTTCAGAAAAGCCTCGGCGCAGAAGCCACCAAGCGTTCCGCTGGTGAGGCTCTTGAAGCTGTGCTCGACTCCATCGCCAAAGCTGTCAAAAAAGACGGCGTGGTTCAACTGATCGGATTCGGTACCTTCAAGGTCGCCAAGCGCGCAGCCCGCACTGGCCGTAACCCAAAGACTGGCGAAGCTCTGAAGATCAAGGCTTCCAAGTCCGTGCGTTTCGTCGCCTCTTCGGCGCTTAAAGGCTCGCTGTAATTCAGCGGTCGCTTTTTGAAGCACTTTGAGCCGTGTCCTTGTTAAGAGGGCGCGGCTTTTTTGTGTCGGGGCTCAGGCGCTATGGCTTGGGGATTGGTGGATTTTGAGGACGAGGACGAGGACGATTTGGGCATTCTCCGGTGCACTGGCTTTCACCGGGAGTCACCGGGTGGCAGGTGTTAGCGCTCGGCCATCCAGAGGATGGCGCCGACGCCGGTTTGGCCGGGGGCGCCTTGGACGACGATGCCGAGTTGGCGGGTGAGGTTGCCGACGCGGGCGGAGGAGATGATGCGGCGGGTGCCGCTGGAGACGGAGAGGATAGTGGCGAGTTGTTGGGGATTGCCGTTGATGCCGAGGCGGCTGATGGCGATGGCGAGGTCGGGGGCGGGGAGGTCGTCTTTGGTGTTGGCAATGCCATCGGGACCGAGGCGGCGGGTGCGGAACTGGCGGGCGAGGGTGATGTCGGCTCCGGTGAGGGCGCTGATTAACTCAGGTTGGGCTTCGTTGACGTCGAGGACGCCGCTGGCGTGGGTGCTGAACCAGGTGCGCCATGCGGGGAAGGCTTGTTCGACGAGTTGCATGCCTTTGACCATGGACATTTCTTCGACGGAGCGGAAGGGGCGGTTGAAGGGGAAGCCGGGGCGGCCATAGGCGCGGGCTTCGGCGCCGGGGCTGCGTTCGAAGACGTCGGGGTCGACCCAGTCCATGAGGGCGTTGATGATGGCGTCGGAGGCTTGGAGGTCTTTGATGCCCCAGAAGCTGAGGATGCGGCGCCAGGTGTCGCGGTCTTCGCGCTGGAGGAGGATGTTGGGATTGATGAGGCCGTCTTCGCCGGTGACTTCGACTTTGAGTTCTTCATCGCCAGGAAGGATCTGGTGGAGGAGGGGATCGTCGGGACGGATGTCGGGGTGCATGGCCAGGGAGACGCCGGTTTCGGCGAGGAGGCGGGCGCGGAAGATCTGGGAGCGGGTGGCGTCGAACTCAGCGTCCTGGAGGACGAGGAGGGCGGTGGTGGTGACGAGGGCGATGAGCAACCCGATGATCCAGAGCACGGCCATGAGGGCGGCGCCTTGGTTCTGAGAGGGTTGGGTGGGGGGACGCATGGGGGTGAGTGGCGAGTGGCTTAGGGGTTGCCAGGAGGCGGCGGAGGGGGCGTGGTGCCGGGGGGAAGGGGAGGAGCGCCATCTGGGGCGCCTGCGGGATTGGGGGCGGGGTTGACGGGGTTTTGAATGGGGATGATGGGGGGGATCCAGAAGACGGCGCGCATGGATTTGCCGTCGTCGAGTTGCACGACCATTTCGGCCATGAGGGGGCGGCGGGCGTCCTTCCAGACGTTTTCCCAGCGCTGAGTTTGAGGGTCGTAGAATTTCCACTCGAACTGGCTGACTTGATCCATGAGGGTGAGTGGGGAATCGTTTTTGGAGGCGCGCCTGTTTTGGCCGGAGCGGAGGGCGAGGGTTTGCTGGTCGTCGAGAAAGCGGAGGAGGACGCGGAGGTAGCCACCGGGGCGTTGTTCGGCGGTGAGTTCGAGGCCGGTTTCGGGAGGGAGAGCGTCGCCGGGGGAGAAGCTGTTGCCGCCATTGACGATGGTGAGGCTGGGGATATAGGTGCCGCTGACGGAGCGGTTTTCGAGGCGGATTTCCGCATTGCCTGGGAGGCTGCGGAAGGAGCGGCGGAGGTAGTCAATGAGGTTTTGGCGCATCATGGCGCGCTCCTGGCTGGCGGCGAGGTCGCTGCTGAGTTCCATGGTGCTTTTGGCGACGCCGAAGATACCGGCCATGAGGAGGCCGAGGACGCCCATGGCGATGACCATTTCCATGAGCGTGAAGGCGCTGCGATGGAAGCTGGGTTGTGATGGGCGGGGAGGGGACATGGGGACGCGGCTAGCCGCCGATGGGGACGAAGGCGTTGACGAAGCGAATGGTTTCGGCCTGGAGTTCCATGGGCTGGCCGTTGTTTTTCCATTTGGCGATGGCGCGGATGGTGAAGAAGCCCTGAAGTTCGCGGCCCTCTCTGTTGCGGAGGCCTTCGAGGGGGCGGATGAGGACCTGGTAGGAGACGCCGGATTTTTCGGCTTTGACTTCTTCGTCGAGTTCCTGGAGGGCGGGGACTTTGCCGTATTCGTCGATGATGGATTCGAGGCCTTGGGTGACCTCGCGAAGGGTGCGAGCTTCGAGGGTGGTCTCGCCCATGACATGCATGGTTTTGACGAGGGCGAGGGCGGCGATGCCGAAGACGCCGAGGGCGATGATGACCTCGAAGAGGCTCATGCCGCGATTTCTGGGCGTGGGGCGAGGTGGGTACATCAGAAGGTTTCGATGAGTTCGTCGCTGGGGCTGCCGGTGAGGGGGTTGAACTTCATTTCGAGGACGGAGTCTTTGGCGGCGAGGCGAACGGCGATGGGCTCGCAAAGGCCCTGCATGCCGAAGGTCCAGCGAAAGCCTTCAGCGGGCTCCCAGGAGCGCGCGCCCCAGCGTTTGACGAACATTTTCATGCCGGTGGGGAGGGAGATGTGGTCGCGCTGACCGTCGTCGGAGCCGAAGAGAGCGAAGCCTTTTTTTTCGAAGAGGACGGAGAAGCTGCGGCCCTGGACGGCGGAGCCGCGGACGGCGGTTTTGGCGAGGCGGACGAGGTCGTCGGCGGGTTTGCGAACGGAGGGTTCGGGGTCTTCCTGACGAATGGCGAAAGCGGCCACGCCGATCATCATGATCATGATCGCCATGACGACGATCACTTCGAGGATGGTGAATCCGGCGTGAGTCGGGCGGAGACGGTTAGTCGATCCAGATGTCATCGTCGGTGCCTTCCTTTTTGTCCGGCCCGACCGAGAAGACATCGTAACCGGCGGCATTTTTTTTGCCGGGGTTGCGGAAGACGAAGGGGGAGCCCCAGGGATCGATGATGTCTTTTTCGTCAGCGAATTTTTTCCAGGGTTTGCCCTGCATGCCGGAGGGTTTGGTGACGAGGCCGTCGAGTTTGGTGGGGAGGAGGCCGCCGGAGTGGGTTTTGAAGCGGAGCAGGTGCATCTGGATGTTGCGGACCTGGGTTTTGGCTTTGGTTTCTTCGGCGTCACCCATGGTGCCGCTGAGGGCGACGGCGGAGATGCCGACGAGGATGCCGATGATGCCGAGGACGAGCATCATTTCCATGAGGGTGAAACCCGCTTGGCGGGGGGCGAGGAGGGGGCGGGTGTGTTTCATGGGTTGCGAAGGATGGCGGGTGACGGAGGGGTTCATGAGGTGAACGCCGCCGGTGGGGCTTTTTTGTTTGGGAAGGTAGTAGCGCGGTTTGGGCTGGGATGCAAAAGGGGAGTGGAGGGGGGAGGAAATTACAAAAAACCCCCGGCACGAGCGGGTCGTGGCGGGGGTAAAGGAGGCGCGGGAGGGTCTAGCGTTTGGCGTTGCGGCGGGCGGCGTCGTAGCCGGCTTCGTAACCGCTGCGGAAGGAGTCGTGGGTGTTGGCGTCGAACAGGTTTTTGTGCTGATCCATGTGTTTGGGGCGGTTGTGATGGAAGTCATCCTGGCCGACGCGGTAGGCGACGTCATAGGTGTGCGCCTTTTGGCTGGCGGTGGAGGCGGTTTTTGGAGGGGTGGAGTAGGGGTAGTAGCCGGAGCTGTAGTAGTCGGAGGAGGAGCGATAGGGGTGGACCTGGGGAGGTGGGTAGTAGGTGGGGCGGCTGGCGGAGTTTGCCAGGGCGTCCATGGCTTCTGGAGTGATGACGCAGCTTGGGAGGATGGCGCTGGAGAGGGCGAGGAGGAGGAGAGTGCTTTTTTTCATGGTTCCGGATTGATTTAAGAGATGAGGCGTTTTCATTGGGAGAACGATCGTTTGATTGAAACGCAAAAGGGCGGTGAAGGGAATCCCATTTTTTCAAAGATGAAGTTCAAGACTGCTTTTGGCATTTCGCTTTTTTGGTTGGGGTTGTTTTTGGTGGTGGGTAGTGGGTGTCGGCGTCAGGGAGGGGAGGTTTCGAGCGAGGCGGTGGAGGGACAGGTGCCGAGGTTGAGGGAGCTGGATTTCACGCCGTTTGAGTCGGCGATGGGGCGGCTGAGTTCGGAGAGTGTGAGGCGGGTGACGAAGTTGATTGAGGGCTCGACGGTGCTGCAAGTGCAGGCGGCGTTGCAGGCGAAGGAGGTGACTGCGGAGGAATTGACGCTGGTTTTGCTGGATCGGATCCGGAGGTATGATGGTCGGTTGCGCAGTTACCTTGAGTTGAATCCGGGGTGTTTGGAGGAGGCACGGGCATCGGATCGAGAGCGGGCGGAGGGGCGCTGGCGTGGGCCTTTGCACGGGATTCCGCTGAGTTTGAAGGACAACATTGGAACGGTGGCGCCGATGCACACGACGGCGGGGGCGGAGATTTTGTTGAATCATTCACCCGCGAAGGAGGCGGTTTTGGTGACGAAGCTTAAGGCGGCTGGTGCGGTGGTGCTGGGCAAGGCGGCGTTGTCGGAGTTGGCGGGGGTTTTGACGACGGAACCTGCGGGTTACAATGCGGTGAGCGGGATCGGGGTGAATCCTTATGGTGAAGGGTTTCCGGTGACGGGGTCCAGCAGTGGGTCGGCGATTGCGACGAGTGCGGGGTTGGCGATGGTGAGTGTGGGGACGGAGACGTCGGGGTCGCTGATTGCACCGGCGTCGATGAATGGGGTGGTGGGGATGAAGCCGAGTTTGGGGGTGGTGAGCGGGGAGGGGGTAGTGCCGTTGATTCGGTATCAGGATTCGGCGGGACCGGTGGGGCGATGGGTGGCGGATGCGGCGATGCTTTTGGGGGCGATGGATGAAGGGGAGGAAGATTATGTGGAGGGGTTGAAAGCGAATGCTCTGGATGGGGTGGTGGTGGGGGTGCTGCGGGCGGGAATCCTGGCGAAAGGGGAGGGAGGGGAAGAGGGGGAGTGGTTGAGGCGAATCGACGAGGGGTTGAGTCGTGCGAAGGCGGTTAGCCGGGATATGGGTGAGAATTTTGAGGGGAAGCCTGGGCTGTTTCCGGTGATTTGTTTGGGTCTTTCGGTGGACACGCTGGGTTACATCGCGGGGACTGGAGCGGAGGTGCGGACGGTGGGGGAGTTGAAGACTTACAATGAGGCGCGACGGGAGACGCGGGCGCCACGGGGGCAGAATATTCTTGAGGCGGCTACTCAGGTGTTGGGGGCGATTGAAAAACAGACTGGAGTGGCTGAGGGCGATTTGAAGGGGGTGTATGAAGAGGCGGCGATGGAGGTGAGGGGCGAGGCGAGGGCGCTGCTGGACAAGGCTTTTGCTGAGAGCGGAGCGGAGGTGCTGGTGAGTTTGAGCAATGTGCACTCGGCTTTGTATGCGACGGCAGGGTATCCGGCGATCACGGTGCCGTTGGGGGTGAACGGGGAAGGCTCACCGAATGGGGTGACCTTCATTGGGAAGGCGGGAGCGGATGCCAAGTTGCTGGCGTATGCGTTTGCGTTCGAGCAGGCGACCCGGCATCGGAGCGTGCCTGAGTCCGTGCGCGAGTGAGACGTCAATTACCGGGCGCGGACGGCGTTCATGGTTTCGAAGACGACGGAGATCATGGTGTAGGCCATGACGCCGACGAGGCCTGCCATGAGGAGGATGATCAATGGCTGCATCATGGCGACGGCGGTTTCGAGTTTTTTGCCGAGGTCGCGGGCACAGCGGTCGGCGGAGCGGCGGAGGGCATCGCCGAGTTCGCCGGTGTGTTCGCCGATGCGGACCATTTCGAGGAGGTTGGTGGGGAAGAGGTTGGTGCGTTCGAGGGCGCGGGAGAGGGAACCGCCGTCGCGGACGAGGTCGACGGCGCGTTTGACTTCGCG
>CANETF010000043.1 GCA_947440575.1 Verrucomicrobiaceae bacterium | reverse complement strand
GCGGGGGCTGGGTGTGATCGGGAGGGCGGGGCAAAAGGGCCGCTGCCGGCTGATGAGGTGCGGGTGAAAATGACCCGGTTGGCAGCGTCTCCGGGGAAGACTGCGCGGGACATTGCCCCGTATGATGAGGCCTTGGCGTGGCACCACTATCGGGTGGATGAGGTGCTTGAGGGACAGCTCAAAGGTGCGCCAGCGCGGATTCGGGTGGCGCACTGGACGGTGCTGAAAGGGGAGGATTTGCCGCCGCAGGGCGGGGTGGGGGAGGCGGTGGAACGGGTTCTGCGGCCCGACGCGCATTTTTTGGATTTGGAAGACATCGCCGCGAGTTTTGAGTTGGATTTCGAGACGGAGGAGGATCCTGGCTATGTGGATGTGGCACCGCTGCGGGCCCTGGTGGGGGCGCCACGGTTGCGCTGGGATTACGGCGGCTTTTTTTCGCACCGCATGCGGCTGTATTGGATTTACCGGGAGCAACTGAGAGGGGTGGTGCTGGGCAATTCCCATGCGGCGAAGGCCATTCGCCCCGAGATTTTCCCTTGGGCGGACAACGCTACGACGCCGGCGTTTTTGAATCTGGCCTACGCTGCGGCGCCGCTCAGTTTGCAATGCCGATTGGTGGACGACTACGTGCTGCGCCTGCCGCGGCTGCGTGTGGTGACTTGGGTGGTGAGTCCACGGGACTTCAATCTGAAGTGGCGGGATGCGGAGAACAAGGAGCGGGATTTTCTGGAGAGTCCGGGCTATCAGCATGATCGGGCGCATCCCGAACAGTTTGAGGGCCAAGGCGTCGGGGCGATCCGTCCGGCGGGTGCTGGGGAGGGTGTTGTTGATCTGTGGGGTTGGGAGCGCCGCGTTTCGTACCAAGTGCCCGAGGAACCGGCGGAGTTGGAGGCGTATTTGGCCAAGCATGTGAAGCTACCCCCGAGGGCGGCCTTTGAGTTTGACGAGGCTGCCTGGAGCCGGTTTCGGCGTTCGGTGGAGACTCTCACGGCGGCGGGTGTGCGTGTGGTGCTGCTGATTCCTCCGTGTCATCCGGTGTTCCAAAAACTGCCTGTGAGCGATCCGGATGGGACGTTGGACCAGGCTAACGGGGCGCTGGTGGAGCGGTTGAGCCAGTTGGATTTGCAAACGGAGACGGTTTGGTTTCGGGATTGGAATCGGGATGGGAACAATGGGCTGCCACCCACGGAGTTTTATGATTTGGACCATTTGAATGCGCAAGGTGCAGAGCGCTTTACCCGGCAGTTGGTGGGCTGGATGGGGGAGTGTGGGCTGGCGGAAGGGTGGTGATGGGGGTGTTGGGGGGAGGACCTTGGGTGGGGTGAGGTGTGATTGAGATGCGATTACGAGGGAGTTGCCGTTTGGCTCGGGCTCTTATGAGCAGCTGTCACTTGGGACTTACGTAAGACCTTGGGCTCCGGCCCTACTTCTGCATTATGGGGCTAGTACGACTCGTCCAAACTGGCTTGCTTTTTGAGTGGTGTGGATGGATTTGGTGGAATGAGTCTTTCGCCCAATCGCGCAGGTGGGCTACCGCACCGGCCGGGGGTGAGGGAGGTGGTGCGGCGGCGAATGGATGTGGCGGCTGGGTTGAGCAAGGAGGAGCAGGTGGCGGGGTTTCGGGGTTGGAATGAGCGGGGTTATGTGCCGCATCGGGATGAGCCGGGGTTGGTGCAGTTTGTGACGTTTCGGCTGGCGGATGGGTTTCCGGAGGCGAAGCGGGAGGTGTGGGAGAAGTTGCTGGGGATCGAGGATGATCGGGAGCGGCGGGTGCAGTTGGAGGCTTGGTTGGATGAGGGGCATGGCGAGTGCCACTTGCGGGAGGAAGGGATCGCGAAGGCGGTGGCGGAGGCGCTGCGGAAGTTCGACGGGGAGCGGTATCGGTTGAAGGCGTATTCGATTATGCCGAATCACGTGCATGTGCTGTTTGAGGTGGGGACGGTGCCGATGGCGAAGGTGGTGCAGAGTTGGAAGCGATTCACGGCGAACCGAGCCAATGCGTTGCTCGGTCGAAAAGGGAGTTTCTGGAGGGAAGACTACTGGGACACCTTCATGCGGGACGTGGAGCATGAGGAGCGCACGGTGCGGTATATTCGGAACAACCCGGTGAAGGCTGGGTTGGTGAAGGACTGGAAGGCGTGGCCTTGGACTTACGTCGCTGGTGAAGAGTGACGGAGAGGCGGGACCGGCGCGCGGAATGCCGATTCGGTAGGAACGCCGCTGAGTGGGTGGGGGTAGAGCGGGGAGTTGGCTTCCTGTTTGCAGGGGAGAGAGGTGAAGGGAAGATCGGTGGCTTGGGAGCGAGCGACGTTGCTGCGGAGTCGGAACTCCGCGCGCCATTGCTGTCGGGTGAATCGGAGTGGGTGCGTGGAATCGGATTCGGCAGCAACTTTGCCGAGTGGGGTGCTGGCTCTTTTTTGACTGAGGGGGTGAGGTGAAGGGAAGATCAGCGGCTTGGGAGCTAGCGACGTTGCTGCGGAGTCGGAACTCCGCGCGCCGGGGCACATGGGCCTGATCTCTTCAGCTGACGGCTTCCTCGCATCTTCCGCAGAGCGTGGGATGGGCTTCGTGGGTGCCGACGTCGGGGAGGTGGCGCCAGCAGCGTTCGCATTTGGCGTTGGTGCAGACTTCGACGGTGGCGGCGAGGGTTTCGGCTCGGGTGAGGTGGAGGTCGCTGAGGATGAAGAATTCTCGGAGGGTGGGGAGGTCTGAGAAGACTGGGTGGTCGAAGCCGGTGTTGGGGAGGGTGAGGTGGACGGTGGCTTCGAGGTTGGATCCGATTTGCTTGGCTTGGCGGGCGGCTTCGATGGCCTGCTGGATGACGGCGCGGGCTTTGAGGAGGTCTTCGACGGCGGTGGCGACTCCATCAAAAACATGATTGGGATTTGCCAGTCTGAATCCTTGAAGGTGAATGCTTTTCGTGTGACCAAGATGCTCCCAGACTTCATCTGCTGTGAAGGCGAGGATGGGTGCCAACCAGAGGCACAGGGTCTCAGTCACTTCTCGGATGACTGATTGAGTAGCGCGTCGGCGTGGGCTGTCGGCCGCGTCGCAATACATCCGGTCTTTGGTGATGTCGATGTATAGGGAACTTAGGTCAGCACTGATGAATTGATTGACGACGGTGAAGACCTTGCGGAAGTCGTAAGACTCGTATGCCTTTTCGCATTCTAGGCTCAGATTGTGGAGGCGTTCGAGGATCCAGCGGTCGATGAGGGTGAGGGATTCGGGCAAGCGAGCCGCTTGCCCCACGTTTTCATCATGCAGGTTGCCGAGGAGGACTCGGAAGGTGTTGCGGATGCGGCGGTAGGACTCGCTGGTTTGTTGGAAGAGTTCTTCGCTGAAGGGGACTTCGTTTTGGTAGTCGACGCTGCTGACCCAGAGGCGGACCATGTCGCCGCCGTATTTGTTGTAGTAGTGGTCGGCGGTCATGGGTTTGGCGCTTTTGCCGGCGCCTTGATCGCTCTTGGAGATTTTTTTGCCGCTGGTGTCAACGACGAAGCCGTGGGTGATGACGGACTTATACGGGGCGGCGTTGCGGGCGACGATGCTCATCATGAGGCTGCTCTGGAACCAGCCGCGATGCTGGTCGGTGGCTTCGATGTAGAGGTCGGCGGGGCAGTGGAGTTCGGGGTGCTGGTCGAGGACGGAGACGTGGGAGCAGCCGGAGTCGATCCAGACGTCGAGGGTGTCGTTGCCGCGTTTGGTGTCGGCGGGGAGGCCGACGGCTTCGGCCCACCAGGCGTCGTCTTTTTCGAACCAGAGGTTGGTGCCTTGTTTTTCGACGAGGTCGGCGACTTTGCCGATGATGTCGGTGCGCATGATGATTTCGCCTTCGGCGGTGTAGAAGACGGGGAGGGGGACGCCCCAGGTGCGCTGGCGGGAGATGCACCAGTCGGGGCGGCTTTCGACGGTGCCGTAGATGCGGTTGCGGCCCCAGGCGGGGAGCCAGGTGACGGTGTCGATTTGTTCGAGGGCTTTTTGCCTGATGGCGTCGATCTTGATGAAGAACTGTTCGACGGCGCGGAAGATGATGGGGGTTTTGGAGCGCCAGCAGTGGGGATACTGGTGGACGTATTTTTCGTTGCCGAGGAGGGCGCCGTTGGTGGCGAGGATTTCGATGATGCCTTCGTTGCTGGAGAAGACGTGCTTGCCGACGAAGTCTGGGAGGCCGCACTCGGCGGTGTATTTGCCGTCGGGGTCGACGGGGGAGAGGATGTCGAGGCCGTGCTCGCGTCCGGCCTGGTAGTCGTCGGCGCCGTGACCGGGGGCGATGTGGACGGCGCCGGTGCCGGTGTCGTCGGTGACGAAGAGGGTGTTGATGACCTTCGAGGTGCGGGGGAGGAAGGGGTGCTGGGCGTCACTGCCGTTGAGGGCGCTGCCTTTGAAGGCATCGCTCGGATGGGCGGTGTCGAGGATGAAGCCGGTGGCGGCTTGGAAGGCTTCGAGACGGGATTTGGCGATGACGAGGGTCTTGCTGCGGCCGTCTGCGTGGGTGAACTTGCCGCTGACGTAGTCGAACTCGGGGTGGAGGGCGATGGCGAGGTTGGCGGGGAGGGTCCAGGGGGTGGTGGTCCAGATGACGAGGGAGGCGCCTTCGGAGCCTGGAGGTGGGCTGACGAGGGCGAACTTGACGTAGATGGCCGGGGAGGTTTTTTCTTTGTATTCGACTTCGGCTTCGGCGAGGGCAGTCTGAGCGCCGTAGCTCCAGAGGACGGGGCGCTTCATGCGGTAGACGAGGCCTTTTTCGACGGCTTTGCCGAAGGTGCGTAGGATGCCGGACTCGTAGGCGGGGTCGAGGGTGAGGTAGGGGTTCTCCCAGTCGCCAAAGACGCCGAGGCGTTTGAAGCTGGCGCGCTGGATGTCGATGTATTTGCGGGCTTCGGCTTCGGAGAGGGTCCGGATTTGGACGGGGGTGAGGCCGGCGGCGGATTTGACGACTTTGAATTCGATGGGGAGGCCGTGGCAGTCCCAGCCGGGGACGAAGGGGGCGTGGAAGCCGGCCATGGTCTTCGATTTTACGATGAGGTCCTTCAACACTTTGTTGAGGGCGGTGCCCATGTGGACGTCGCCATTGGCGAATGGGGGGCCGTCGTGGAGGATGAAGGTGGGTTTGCCCTTCGTCTGAGATTGGATTTGCTGGTAGAGGTTTTCAGCGGTCCATTTTTCGAGGCGCTTGGGTTCGCGGATGACGAGGTCCGCTTTCATGGGGAAGTCCGTTTTGGGGAGGAGGACGGTGTCTTTGTAGTTTTTGGCTTCGGACATGGGACGGCGCTGTTTTGACAGGATTAACAGGATTGCAGGATTAACGGGATTTGTTTTTTAGCGGATGGGGCCCCAGTGTTTGGTGAAGGGGAGGTAGCAGAAGAGGGCGGGGCCGACGAGGTTGCGCTGGGGGACGTGGCCCCAGACGCGGGAGTCGGAGGAGTTGTAGGAGTTGTCGCCGAGGGCGAAGTATTGGTCGTCGCCGAGGGTGATTTCGTTGAGCTGGCGGCCGGAGAAGATGCCGGCGTCGGCGTAGCCCTGGTAGCCGTCTTTTTGGGACATGACTTTTTGGAAGCCGGGTTCTTTGGCGAGCTCGCCGTTGTGGTAGAGGTTGGGGGATTTGATTTGGAGTTTGTCGCCGGGGACGCCGCCGAGGCGTTTGATGTAGTGCTGGGAGCCCTGTTCTTTGGGGATGCCGGCTTCGATGCCGCGGATGTTTTTGGTGATGAAGACGAAGACTTCGCCGCGGGTGGGTTGCCGGAAGTTGTAGGCGAATTTGTTGACGAGGACGTGGTCGCCGGAGTTGAGGATGCCGCGGGCGATGAGCTGGCCTTCTTTGACGACGGGAGGTTCGCCGACGATGTTGTAGTGGGGTTTGCCGTCGGGGCTAATGGTGCCGGGGATCATGCTGACGCGGAGGCCGACGTGCTGGGCGAGACCGAGGTTTTGGACGTTGGGGTCGATGAGCTGGCGTGAGGGGGCCTGGATGGTGATGCTGTGGCCGTCTTCGAAGTGGAGTTTGCTGTAGGACCAGACGAGGAGGTTGTGGTCGGTGATGGGATCGTTGCGGCGGAGGCGGCCGGTGTGGTTCGAGGTGACGTCGATGTAGGTTTTGCCGGTGAAGAGGCCGAGGGCGTGGGTGAAGAGGTTGGCGTTGAGGGGTTCCTCACGGGTCTCGACGATGAGGCCGTTGAGGGTGGGCTGCATGGAGCCGGTGGGGATTTTGAAGGGCTGGGCGATGTAGGCGCGGATGCCCAGGGCGATGACGATGGCGACGAAGAAGACTTCGATGTTTTCGGCGATTTCGGAGCGCACCTGATTGGGGAGGGCGTGCTGGCAGACGTTGTTGATTTGCTCGTTGAGGGCGGTGAGTTTTTCTTTGTCCTTGGCCTTCATGGCGGCTTCCAAGTCGGAGCGGAGGCCGGCGATTTCTTCGAGCTTGGCGGGGTGGAGGATGTCCCGTTTGTAGTCGATGAATCGAGTGACGCCTTTGTGGAGGAGTTTGGCGTGCTTGATGTAGCGAGGGGTGAGGAAGAACATGGGGATCAGTGGGCGGTGATCGGTGGTCAGCGGAGACTAGCTTTTGAGGACTTCGATGAAGGCTTCCTGGGGGATGTTGACTTTGCCGATGGCTTTCATGCGCTTTTTGCCCTCTTTTTGTTTTTCGAGGAGTTTGCGTTTCCGGGTGATGTCGCCGCCGTAGCATTTGGCGGTGACGTCTTTGCGGAGGGCGGAGATGGACTCGCGGGCGATGATTTTGCCACCGATGGCGGCCTGGATGGCGACGACGAAAAGTTGCTGGGGGATGACTTCCTTCAGTTTGGCGCAGAGGGCGCGGCCACGGAATTCGGCTTTGCCACGATGGACGATGCAGGAGAAGGCTTCGATGGGGTCGCCAGCAATGAGGATGTCCATTTTGACGAGTTCGTCGGCTTTGTAACCGGCGTGTTCGTAGTCCATGCTGCCGTAGCCGCGGGTGAGGGACTTCAGTTTGTCATTGAAGTCGACGAGGATTTCATTGAGCGGCAGGGTGCAGTGGATCATGACGCGGCGGTCGTCGAGCGTCTCGGTGTTTTCGACGGAGCCGCGTTTGTCCATGACGAGTCCCATGATGTCGCCAATGTACTCGTTGGGGATCATGATGTAGACTTTGACGATGGGTTCGCGGATGACGTCGATGGTCTGGGCGGAAGGGAGGAAGCTGGGGTTATCCACCATGAGTTCGGTGCCGTCGGTTTTACGGACTTCGTAGATGACGGAGGGGTAGGTGGAGATGACGTCCATGTTGAACTCCCGACGCAGGCGCTCCTGGATGATTTCCATGTGGAGGAGGCCGAGGAAGCCGCAGCGGAACCCGAAGCCGAGGGCGGCGGAGCTTTCAGCCATGAAGGTGAAGGCGGAGTCGTTGATTTGGAGTTTGCCGACGGCGGCTTTGAGGGATTCGAAGTCGTCGGTGGAGACGGGGTAGATGCCGGAGAAGACGAGGGGGTGGATTTCTTTGAAGCCGGGGAGGGCTTCGGGGGCGGGGCGTCGGGTTTCGGTGACGGTGTCGCCGATTTTGACGTCGGCGGTGGTTTTGACGTTGGCGATGAGGTAGCCGACATCGCCGGGCTCCAGCTTTTCGCAGGGGGTCATTTTGGGGCGGAAGACGCCGACATCTTTGATTTCGTAGTCGTTGCCGGTGGACATCATGCGGACTTTCTGGCCGCGGGTGATGGTGCCGGACATGACGCGGACGTAAGAGACGACGCCGCGATAGGCATCGAAGACGGAGTCGAAGACGGAGGCGCGGAGGTAGCCGTCGTCGGGGACGGTGGGAGGGGGGACGAGGCGGACGATGGACTCGAGGATTTCTTCGATGCCGATGCCCATTTTGGCGGAGGCGGGAACGGCTTCGTCGGCGGAAAGCTGGAGGATGTCTTCGAGTTGGCGTTTGGCTTTTTCGACATCGGCGTTGGGGAGGTCGACCTTGTTGATGACGGGGATGACGTAGAGGTCCTGTTGCATCGCCAGGTTGAGGTTGGCGACGGTTTGAGCCTCGACGCCCTGGGAGGCATCGACGAGGAGGAGGGCACCTTCGCAGGCGGCGAGGGAGCGGGAGACTTCGTAGCTGAAGTCAACGTGGCCGGGGGTATCGAGGAGATTGAGTTTGTAGATTTTGCCGTCTTTGGCGGGGTATTCCATGGTGACGGGGTGGGCCTTGATGGTGATGCCGCGTTCGCGTTCGAGGTCCATGGAGTCGAGCATCTGGTCCTGCTTTTGCCGGTTGGAGATGGTGTTGGTGAACTCCAGGAGGCGGTCGGACAAGGTGGTCTTGCCGTGATCGATGTGGGCGATGATGGAGAAATTGCGCGTCAGTTCTGCGGACATTCGGTGGGGGGAGGGGACGGTGGTCTGGGGAACCGGATGTGTAGCGCGGTGTGGGGGCGGGGGCAAACTCGAATTCGGTGGGGTGTTGGGGTGAATTCTGGAAAAGCGAGGGCGATTTGGGGCGTTTGATGAGGCCATGAGTTCCGAGCCGCCTGCCCGTTTGCTTTCCCTGGATGCGTTCCGGGGGTTTATCATGCTGATGATGGCGTCTGCGGGATTTGGGCTGGCGGAGCTGGGGAAGGCGAATCCGGGGACGCTGTGGGAGAAGTCGTCGTGGTTAGTGTCCCATGTGCCGTGGGTGGGGTGTGCGCCGTGGGATTTGATTCAGCCGGCGTTCATGTTCATGGTGGGGATGGCGGTGCCGCTGAGTTACTGGAAGCGGCAGGAGCGGGGGGATGGGGTGCTTTCGATGGGTTGGCATGCGCTTTCGCGGGCGGTGCTTTTGGTGCTGCTGGCGGTGGTGCTTTCGACGAGGTCGGCGGATGCGATGACGAATTGGGTGTTCACGAATGTGTTGGCGCAGATTGGGCTGGGGTATTTTTTTCTGGTGATGCTGTGGCGGATGGGGCCTGAGATGGAGGTGAGCGCGATTTTGGTGATTTTGGTGGGGTATTGGGTCTATTTTTATCAGCATCCGCTGCCGGCGGAGGGGTTTGATTGGGCTGCGTGGAAGGTGAAATCGGAGGATTTGTTGGGTGGGGTGATGGCGCACTGGAACATGCATGCGAATGCGGCGGGGGCGTTTGACCGGTGGTTTTTGAATCTGTTTCCGAGGTCGGCGCCCTTTGAATCCAATAGTGGGGGCTACCAGACGCTGAATTTTGTGCCGGCGCTGGCGACGATGCTGGGAGGGTCTTTGACGAGCCGGTTTTTGGCGCGAAGCCGGAAGTCGATGGCGATGAAGGCGGGTTTGCTGGTGGGGGCGGGGGTGTTGTGTTTGTTTTTGGGGACGATGCTGGGGTTGTTTGTGTGTCCGGTGGTGAAGCGGATTTGGACGCCGTCGTGGGTGTTGTTTTCGGGCGGGTGGGTGTTGCTGATGCTGGCGGCTTTTTATTGGGTAGTGGAGGTGTGGGGGTGGCGGAAGCTGGTGTTTCCGCTGGTGGTGGTGGGGATGAACTCGATTTTCATTTATGTGATGAGTTCTCTGAGTTCGGGCTGGATTCGGGGAGCCTTGAAGGTGCACCTGCCGGAGGCGTGGACGGCGGGTTTTTGGGGGCCGGTGGTGGAGAGGTGCGGGGTGCTGGCGGTGTTGTGGCTGCTGTGTTTCTGGTTGTATCGGCAGCGGGCGTTTCTGAGGCTGTGAAAAAGCATTGACTATTTGGATAGCTAAAATAAATGGTTTGCCTTAGTATTAGTCGAAGACTGGGGCGAGAGTTCGAAATTTTGAATTTGTCTCAGGCACGAATGCTGCGAGGTAAAACAACTTGAGTTGGACATGGGTCCTGAGGCTCTTGAAAGCATTGATTCATGATTCCCCAGCCCTTTCATCACCCGGACGGTAAAGTGACCATTGGCGTGAGCGGGACGGGATTCATCGCGAGGGGGTTGCTGGCGGCGCTGGTGAATTCGGAGGATTTTGAGTTGGGCAAGGTGTATTCGCGGCGGGAGGCTCGGGACGTGGAGTCGGTGGATCCGGATTTGTTGACGAAGTCGATGGAGGAGTTGGTGGAGACGTCGGATATTGTGGTGGAGAGCTCAGGGGACGTTTGGCGGGGGGCGGAAGTGGTGGATCTGGCGATGAAGGCGGGCAAGCCGGTGGTGACGATGGGGACCGAGTTTCATGTGACGGTGGGGTCGTATTTTGCGGATCGGGGGTATTTGACCGAGGCGGAGGGAGACCAACCGGGGTCGTTGGCGGCGCATGTGGAGGATGTGGTGGCGATGGGGTTCAAACCGATCGTTTACGGCAACATCAAGGGTTATTTGAACCATTATCCGACAGAGGAGGAGATGGAGTACTGGTCCAAGAAGAACGGGATCAGTGTGGAGCAGACGATCAGTTTCACGGACGGAACGAAGATGCAGATGGAGCAGGTGCTGGTGGCGAATCATTTTGGGGCGGAGGTGGCGTGTCGCGGGATGACGGGGGTGGAGACGCTGCCGTTGGAGATTGCGGGCGCGGAGCTGGGGCGTTTGGCGAAGGCGAAAGGGGTGGCGTTGAGTGACTATGTGTTGAACCGGTCCTTGCCGGCGGGTGTTTTTGCGGTGGCTGAGCATCCCTATGAGAGGCCGGAGGTGCTGCGGTATTTGAAGTTGGGGGATGGGCCGTATTACACGCTTCTGAGGGGGTATCATTTGTGTCACTTGGAGGTGATCAAGACGTTGCGCCGGGTGGTGGCGGGGAAAGCGCCTTTGATGAATAACTCGGTGAATCCGAGAGTGGTGGTGGCGACGGTGGCGAAGCAGGCGATGGGGGCGGGGCAGCTGGTGGAGCGCGCGGCGGGGGGGTATTTGGTCAGGGGTGAAGCAGCGATGGCTACTGAGGTGCCGGATGCGGTGCCGATTGGGCTGCTGGATGGAGCGAGGATTGTGAGAAACGTGGAGAAGGGGCAGACTTTGACTTGGGCGGATGTGGAGCCGAAGCGGGGACTGGCGCTGGAGGCGGCGCTGGTGCTGCGGGAGCGGATGCGGGGTGCCCAGGGGGTTGCGGTGGATACGAAATAGGGACTGCAGCAGGGTAGGGACTTGGCAGACGGGAAGGTGGGGAATGCTTTACGGGACTTGATTCCGGGAGGTGATGCCGTTAGAAAAGCGGTATCTATGATTGAAGGCAAACGAGTGGTGGTGACGATGCCGGCGTATTACGCCGAGAAGACGGTGGGCAAAACCGTGGCGGATCTGTCACGTGACATCGTGGATGAGATCATCTTGGTGGATGACTGTTCGAAGGACGGGACGTTTGAGGCGGCGCAGAAGCTGGGGATCACGGCGCTGCGGAATGAGAAGAATTTGAATTATGGGGGCAATGTGAAGCGGTGTCTTCAGGAGGCGGTGGATCGGGGAGCTGACATTGTGATTTTGCTGCATCCGGATTACCAGTACACTCCGAAGTTGGTGCCGGCGATGGCGGCGATGCTGGCGACGGGATTTTACGATGTGTGTCTGGCGTCGCGGACGTCGGGTAAGGGAGCGCTGAGCGGGGGGATGCCGATTTGGCGGTATTTGGCGAACTGGGGATTGACGATGGTGATGGATTTGGCGTTGGGGACGCACCATACGGAGTATCACACGGGGTATCGGGCATATTCCCGGAAGCTACTGGAGAAGGTGGATTTTCATGCGTTGAGGAACGACTTCATTTTCGACAACCAGATGTTTGTGGCGGCGCTGCGGGGAGGGTTTCCGACCTGCGAGGTGACGTGTCCGACGGTGTATGAGGAGGAGAGCAGTTCGATTCCGTTTTCGAAGGCGGTGCGGTATGGGTTTCAGTGTTTGAAGTTGTCTGGGCAGCACTTGGTTTGGCGGGTGGGTCGGAGGCTGAGTGGGAAGGGTGTGCGGCCGACGGTGGGTGGGATGCCCGAAGAGTCGTGATGCCTGCATGAAACGCCTTTTGAACTTGTGGCTGCCGGTCGAGGGACGGGCGCGGATGGAGGCGATGAGGGCGGCGCTGGTGGTGGGGGGATTGCTTGGGTTGGTGGTTTTTGGGGTGGTGAAATATCGGGTGGACTGGCCGGAGGCGGCGGAGCGGTTTGTGGCGAGGGGACTGTCTATGCGGGCGGAGTTGGTGGCGTTGGGTTGGGTTTGGAAGGCTCTGGTGGTGGATGCGATTTTGTTGGCGGGGCTGGTGGTGACGGTGAGGTGGTGGGCGGTGCCGCGGGGGGAAGTGAAAGAGGGGAAGGAAAACGGGAGGGGGGCGCGATTGGGGACGGCGGGGATGGTGATGGTGGTTTTGATTTTGGGAGTCGCTGTGGGATTGCGGGGACCGAGGATGGGGCTGAGTTTGTACAATGATGAGGCGCACAACTATGCGCGTTTGTTTTCGGGGGCGTGGCAGACGAAGGGAGGGGAGACGAAGCTGGATGTGCCGAGATGGGGAGAGACGTTGTTTTGGAATGGGGCGGGGAACAATTCGCAGTTGTTTTCGCTGGCGGCGCGGGGTTGCCTGGAAGTGGCGGAGAAGGCGGGGTGGCGGGTGAAGGGGGAGGTGACGGAGTGCGCGGTGAGGTTGCCGGCTTTGCTGGCTGGTTTGGCGATGATCGGGGTGCTGGGAGTGTTGGCGAGGCGGCGGTGGGGGGTGACGGGGATGCTGGGGGTGATGGTGATGGCGGCGGTGCATCCGTGGTTTGTGCGGTATTCGACGGAGGCGCGGGGGTATTCGTTTATGCTGCTGGGGATCGCGTTGATGCTGTGGTTTGCGGATCGGGCGATGGCGAGCGGTAAGTGGCGGGACTGGGTTGGCTATGGGGTGGGGTTGTTTGTGTGCGCGGTTTCGTTTTTGGGGAGTGTGTATTTTTTGGGGTGCTTTTCAGCGGGGCTGCTTTGGCATCAGGCGATGAGAGGGAAGCGGTCGGGGGACTGGAGTTTGCTGGCGCGGCCGATGGTGGCGAGTTTGGGGGCGGCGATGGCGGGGTTGGTGCTGCTGTGGCCGATGATTCCGCCTTTGTTGAAGGTGCTGGAGGAGCATCACAGCATTCGAGGGGAGATGGGGCTCATTTGGTGGAAGGATGTGGGGGGCTATTTGGTGGCGGGGACTCGATGGATTGACTGGGACCCGGAGAATCCGGAGAATCAGGCGGTGGGGCGATGGATGCGGGGGAGTTGGTGGATGCCAATGATTTTATGGCTGGGGTTCATGGGGTTTGGGGTGAGGGCGATGTGGCGGGAGGGCGGGGTTTTGCGGGTAATGGCTTGGGCGGCGCCGGTATCGATTGGGTTGGCTTGGGCCTTGATGGCGAGGAAGGGGAATTATTTGAATCACTGGTATGTGCTGCACGGGGTGCCTTGGGTGGTGCTGGCGATGACGGCGAGTTGGGTGAAGTTGGCGGAGCGGAAGCGGTTGCTGGGGCCGGTGTTGCTGGGAGTGGCGTTGCTGGTGCCGGGGCGGGTGGCGTGGGCGTTGCGGAAGCTGCCGAAGCAGCATGAGCGGGAGCCGGTGGTGGAGGCGTTGGGGGCGGTGTATCCGGGAGTGGGGAAGACGGAGCCGAGGCCGATTTTGGGGGCGTTTTGGAGCAACAGCGGGTTGTATCATCCGGAGGTGGTGACGGTTCGGGATGAGGCGGTTTTGGAGGAGTTGAAAGGGCGGGCGAGGGCAGAGGGCAGGCCGCTGTATGTGTGTTTTTCGCACCGCGGGGTGGCGGTGAATTACAATGCGGGCCTAGTGAAGGCGGTGGAGGATGAAACGGTGTTTGAGAAGGTGGCGACCTATTTTGGTCAGGAGGAGAGTCAGTATTCGATGCAGTTGTTTCGGTTGCGGTGACGATTCTGTCACGCAGGGATGATTGATCGGGCAAGGAAAGCGTGGTGTGAGGCGGGCAGTGGATTCCAACCCGTCCAGCCTTTACCTGATCGATGCGATCGGGCCGTTTTTTCGTGGCTATGACCAGCGAACGATCAATTGGTCAAAGATCCCGTGGCATCATGTGGGGGAGATGCTGGCTGGCGAGGGGGCGGGGGCGTGGAAGGAGACGTTGTATGAGGAGTTTGACAGGGTTTGTGAGAGGTCGGCAGCGTGGGGATACAATGCGGTGTCACTGGATGATGTGACGCACTTGGCGCTGCATGCGGAGTTGGACGAGGGCAGTGTGGCAGTGGTGGAGCGGTGTCGAAGTTTGATGCGGCCGTGTTTGGAGATCGCGGCGAGGCATGGGTTGAGGGTGTATTTCACGATGGATGTGTTTTGTGGTTCGGTGGCGGTGAGGGAGCGGTTGGGAGGCGAATTGAAGTTGGTGTTGGGGTATTTGAAGGAGCTGATGGATGGGTTTTTGATGGATTTTCCGGAGGTGGCGGGGGTGATTTTGCGCATTGGGGAATCGGATGGGAAGGATGTGCGGGACGATTTCCACAGTGAGTTGGTGATCCGGGAGCCGGGGGAGGCGAGGGAGATGTTGAGTGCGCTGCTGCCGGGGTTTGAGCGGCATGGGAGGCGATTGATTTTTAGGACGTGGACGGTGGGGGCGTATCGGATCGGGGATTTGATGTGGAATCGGAAGACGTTTCAGAAGGTCTTTGAGGGGATCAAGAGCGAGGCGCTGGTGATCTCGATGAAGTATGGGGAGTCAGATTTTTTCCGGTATCTGACGGTGAACCGGAACTTCTTTCGGACGTCGTTGGCGACGATCGTGGAGTTGCAGACGAAGCGTGAGTATGAGGGGTGCGGGGAGTATCCGAGTTTTACGGGATGGGAGTATGAGCGGATCATTCGCGAGCTGCGGCACGCGGATCATTTGATCGGGTGCATGGTGTGGTGCCAGACGGGGGGATGGGTGCCGTTTCGGAGGCTGGCGTTTTTGGATGAGGAGGCGGTGTGGACGGACCTGAATACGTTCACGACGATCCGATTGATGAAGGACGGATGGATTGTGGAGCAGGCGGTGGAGGCGTTTGCGAAGGAGCGGGGGTTGGGGGATCCGCTGGCGCTGCTGCAGTTGTTGCGGTTTTCAGACGAGGTGATTCACGAGTTGCTGTATGTGGAGGAGTTCGCGCGGCGGAAGTTGTATTTTCGCAGGGTGAGGATTCCGCCGTTGTTGCAGGTGTATTGGGGCAACCTGTTCATCAGTCACTCGATCAAGAAGGTGATGCTGTATTTTGTGCAGGATCCCGAGGCGTCGCTGAGGTCAGCGATGCGTTGTTTGGAGCGGCTGGAGCAGATGAAGGGGCTGGCGGTGAGGGCGGGGGTGCCGTTGGAGGACATTGAGTACATGGCGGATACGTTTCGGCTGCTGGCGCTGGCGAGGGAGTATTATTTGACGCCTTTCACGCCGGAGATGGAGGGGCGGATTCGGGGGGCGAAGGCGGAATACAAGGAGAAGTATCCGAAGCGCGGGCTGCGGGCGCGATACCGGGTGAAGACGGATTTTCAGCCGCTGTATTTTAAGCGGCGTTATTTGGGCTGGGCGATTCAGGTGTTGATGCGGCGCAAGCGTGGCTACCGGTTCATTGACCGGATTTTGACGCTGCACGTGCTGTCGATGATTTACCGCGTGATCGCGAGGCGGAGGCCGAACTGGATTCCGAAGTTTGCGCGGGAGAGCGCGATGGGGGTGGATGCGGTGTTTCGCTAGAGCAGTTTAAGCAAAGTTGTAGCCGCTTCTTTGGGGCGGCGGAGGCGGATCTAGGTCGTCGTCAGCTTGGGACGTATGCACTCATATTCCCCGGCGCTGTCAACGGCCCATCTCCACCTCCGGCGCTCCCAAATCAACGGCCCCATCTTTCCTTAAAATGCTCTGACTCAGCCTGCGGCTTCGACTTTTTCGCCGGCGAGGCGGGCGTTGCGTTCGGCGATTTCGATGTGGAATTGTTCGACGGCGGGGGTGGGGCCGAGCTCGCGGGCGCGGGCGAACCAGTCGGCGAAGATTTCACCGGGTTGGCGTTCGGCTTTGAAGGCTTCGAGGAATTCGCGGACTTTGACGGGGATTTCTTCTCCGAGGACGGATTTGAATTCGAGGCCGGCGAGGCGGTTACCGCGGATACTGCCGCCGACGAACATGGCCCATTTGTTGGGGGCGCGACCGACGAAGCCGAAGTCGGCGTTGTAGGGGCGGCCGCAGCCGTTGGGGCAGCCGGTCATGCGGAAGAGGATGGGTTCGTCTTCGAGGCCGAGATCGCGGAGGGTGGCGTCGATGGAATCCATGAACCCGGGGAGGGCGCGTTCGGATTCGCTGAGGGCGAGGCCGCAGGTGGGGAGGGCGACGCAGGCGTGGGCGACGGTGCGGGCGCGGGTGAAGCCGACGTCGTGGGCGTGGACGATGCCGTGTTTGGCAAGGATGGCATCGACTTTGGCCTTATCCGCGGGATCGATGTCGGCGAGGATGAGGTTGGTGTTGGCGGTGACGATGATGGGGCAGTCGACGGTTTCGGCGATTTCGCGGAAGCCAGCGCGGTATTGGGGGCCGTCGGTTTTGTTGTCGATGCGGCCCATGCTGACGTAGACGGCGCAGTAGAGTTTGCCGTCGCCTTGTTCGTGCCAGCCGAGGTTGTCTTCGACGGTGTCGAACTGGATGTCTTTGGCGGGGAAGGTGGCGATGCCTGGGAGGCGGCGGGTGACTTCGGCGCGGAAGCCGTCGATGCCCATGGTTTGCACGGTGTATTTGAGGCGGGCGTTTTTGCGTTCCTCGCGGTTACCATGGTCGCGTTGAGTGGTGACGACGGCTTCGATAGCGTCGACGACGTGGGCGCGATGGATGTAGAAGAGGGGTTGGGCGAGGAAGGGGCGGGTGGTGAGGTTGCCGTGGTTCATGCCGAAGCCGCCGCCGACAAAGAGGGTGTAGCCTTCGACCGCGCCGTTGACGAGGTTGGGGACGAGACCGATGTCCTGGGAGAAGATGTCGGAGTCGTTGCGGGGGGCGATGGCGACGCCGATTTTGAATTTGCGGGGCAGGTAGAGTTTGCCGTAGATGGGGTCTTCGCCTTCGGGGGCCTGGGTGGCCTGGCGGACGGCGGGGTTGACCTCGGGGTCTTTGATCCACTCGGGGTCGATTTTTTCACCGTCGAGCCAGATGTCGGCGTAGGCGGTGGAGCGCCAGAGGAAGCGCTGGGAGATTTCCTCGGTGAGGCGCTGGGTATCGGCGTGGAGCGTGTCTTTGATGGGGGCGGCGGGGCCCATGGTGTTGCGGACGACGTCGCCGCAGGCACCCATGGTGGAGAGGCCGGAGTGGCAGACGTTGTGGATGACTTCTTTGAGGCCGCCTTTGAGGACGCCGTGGAGCTGGATGCCCTGGCGGTTGGTGAGGCGCATGTTGCCCATGGCTTTTTCGCAGAGGTCATCGTGGATGAGCCATTGTTCGGAGGAGATGCGTCCGCCGGGCATTTTGGAGCGGATCATGAAGCTCCAGGCTTTTTCCTGTTTGGCTTTGACTAGGGCGGTGCGTTTGTCGCGGTCGTCCTGCTGATAGGAGCCGTGGTGTTTGAGGAGGATGTTGGCGTCGTCGGGGATGCTGGGGGAGCTGGTGTCGGCGAAGAGTTCGGCGAGCTGGCCGCGGAGGCCGTGGGATTCAAGTTTGATTTCTTCGACGGAGGCTTTTGACATGGCGGTGAGGATGGCTGGGATTCGAGTTGAAGGAAGGTGGACGCGATTAGGGTGTGGTCAAGGTGATTTATACTATTCCCTATCGGGATTGTCTACTTTAGGCTTTTCGATCATGGCCCAAGCGTTGTGGTTGTGAATGGATTCGTAGTTTTCGGCTTCGACACGGTACCAGGAGATGTGGGGGTGATCGTTGGCTTTTAGGGCTACGTTTCGGACGAGGTCTTCGACGAAGACGGGGTTATCGTAAGCGGCTTCGGTGACGAATTTTTCGTCGGGGCGTTTGAGGATGGAGTAGAGGGGGCTGGAGGCGGAGGATTCGATGAGTTCGATGAGGTCTTCGAGCCAGACGGGTTGGGTGAAGCGGACGGCGAGAGTGACGACGCCGCGCTGGTTGTGGGCGCCGCGGTCGCTGATGGCTTTGGAGCAGGGGCAGAGGGTGGTGACGGGGACGGAGACGGTAACGACGAAGTCGGTTTGGTCGGCTTCGGCGTTGATTTCGAAGAGGACGCCGTAGTCGAGGAGGCCTTGGGTTCCGGTGACGGGAGCGGCTTTGGAGCGGAAGTAGGGGAAGCGGAGTTCGAGGTGGGCGCGGCGGGCTTCGAGGCGATTGAGGAGTTCGCGGGGAATGGCGGCGGCGTTGGCGACGGTAAGTTCGGTGCCGTGGGAGTGGAGGACCTGCATGAAGCGGCTCATGTGGGTGCCTTTGTATTGATGGGGGAGGTCGACGGCCATCGAGACGGTGGCGACGGTGTGCTGGGGGCGGCGTTCGCGGTCGGCGATGGTGAGGGGGAACTGGACGCCGCGGACGCCGACGCGGTCGATGGGGAGGCGGCGGTGGTCGAGTTCGGATTGGGTGTCGGTGAGGCTCATGGAGGGGGTGAGAAAGAAAAACCCCACTGTCACCAGGAGGCAACAGTGGGGAGAAGAAACATCGCGAGGCGGTGCCGAGACGAGTCGGCGAAGGACTAGACGAGGAGGTTCAGGGCGCGGGCGCGCTTGACTTCGCGGGTGATTTTCCGGTGGAGCCAAGCGGGGACGCCGGTGACACGACGAGGCAGGAGCTTGCCGGTTTCGGAACAAAAACGGGAGAGGAGCTCCGGATTTTTGTAGTTGAGGAGTTCGAGGGGCACGTCCAGGCGCCGACGAGGGAGGCGGCGGTTGGCACGGCGCAGGTTCATGGCGCGCTCTGGGGTTTTCGGTTGCATAAGCTAGGCTGGAAGCGGGGGTTTGAGGTGTCCCTGAAGGATTAGCGGATCTCGCGGTGCAAGGTGCGCTTCTTCATGAAGGGGTTGAATTTGACTTTTTCAAGGCGGCCTGGGGTGCGGACGCTTTTCTTGTTACGAGTGGTGACGTAACGAGAGGTGGGCATGCCAGCGGCTTTGGCTTCCGTGCATTCGAGGGTGATGATATCGCGAGGCATAAAATGAGGGGCGTGAGAATAGCTTAATCGCGATTGCTGTCAAGTGTTTCGCCTTCCTCTTCGTCGGAAGAGTCTCCGGAGGACTCACCGGCGTCGTCGAGACCGAAGAGCGGACGGACCTGGCGGGCGCCGCGGCCACCCATTTGTTGGCGTTCGATGCGTTCCTGACAAACGACGGTGTAGCGGGTGAAGGGGAGGGCTTCGAGGCGCTCCTGGGAGATTTTGGCGGCGGACATTTCGCAGATGCCGTAGACGCCCTGTTCGATGCGTTTGAGGGCCTCGTTGATTTCGTAGAGGGCGTCTTGCTCTTTGCCGAGGAGGCTGAGGGCGAAGTCGCGGTCGTAGGCGTCGCTACCGGCGTCGGCCTGGTGCATGCCGAAGGCGGAGTTGGCACCGTCTTCGGGGCGCATGCGGATGGTTTCGTTGGCGACGCCTTCGATGGCGTTGAGGTAGCTATCGCGAAGTTCGGTGAGGCGTTTTTTTTGTTTGATGAGCCAGGGGGTCATCTTCACAGGGCCTTTGACGGGTTCGATGGTGATTTCGGGTTCGTCATCGACGCGGCGGCGGGGCATTTTGCCGAGGGGAGTGGGGGGAGCCGTGGTGGCCTTTGGGGCGCGCTTGGGAGCGGGAGGAGCGGCCTTGATAGCTTTAGGGTCGACGGCTGGTTTGGCGGCCGGGGCTTTAGCTGCGGGAGCTTTGGCGGCGGGTTTAGCGGGGGCTTTGGCAGCTGGCTTAGCGGGTGCCTTGGGGGCAGGCTTGGCGGCAGGTGCTTTGGCGGCGGGCTTGGATTTGGTGACGGGTTTCTTGGCGGCGGGGGTGGATTTAGCGGGGGTTTTTTTCACGATGGGCTTTGGGGCATTTTTTGCCTTGGCCGCTTTGACGGGGGGCTTAGGAGCCGCTGCTTTGGGTTTGACCTTGGATTTGACCGGGGCCGCTGGCTTCGCTTTCGGAGCGGGTTTAGCGGGCTTGGTTTTCGAGGGAGATTTGGCAGCGGCCCTGGGCGCCGGTTTGGCGGATGGGGCGGGCTTTTTGGGAGAATTTTTGGATTTGCCTGCGTTGGCGATCACCTTGGGTTTGGCCTTTGACGGGGGGGCTTTGGCGGCTTTAGGAGCCGGTTTGGGAGGTGACTTTTTGGCGGTCACTTTTTTGGCTGGGGCAGGAGCAGATTTGGCTGCTGGTTTTTTGCCGGTCGTCTTGGGCTTTGCGGGCATAAATTTCGACGGTTGAGGTGAATTTGCAGGGGGCTTTTCGGGGATGATTTGAGTCCGAAAAACGAGCGCGGATTGTGGGCCTGTTTCCAAGGATTGGCAACCTTTATTCCTCGTCCTTTCCCGGGCGGACGGCGCAGATGCCTTTTCGACCCGGGGTGGTAACGAAGTCTAGGAGGTGTGCGGCACGCGGGCTCCAAGCGGTGTTGGCTGCGGATTCGATGGCTTGGGAGAGGTTGCGACCGCTGCGGAAAAGGAGGTCAAAGAGTGATTTAAGTTCGGCTCTGTCCTGGCTGGTGAAGCTTTGCCTGCGGAGGCCGATTATGTTGAGGCCGGTGATGCGATTGATGCGTTGGGCGCAGCAGTAGTGGGGGATGTCTTTGCTGAAGGAGCCATTGCCCTGGATGACGCAGGAGTCGCCGATGCGCAGGAACTGATGGAAGACGGCGCCGCCGCCGATGAAGGTACGGTCGCCGACGTGGACGTGGCCGGCGAGGAGGGCGGCGTTGGCGATGATGTTATGGGAGCCGAGGGTGACGTCGTGACCGAGGTGACAGCCGACCATGAGGAAGTTGTCGGATCCGAGGCGGGTGAGGCTGTCTGGCTTGCTGCCGCGATGGATGGTGACGTGTTCGCGGACGACCGTGCGGGGTCCGATTTCGACGCCGCTGATGGTGGCGGGATCAAAGCCGAGGTCTTGGGGGGCGGCGCCGATGATGGCAGCGCGTCCGATGACGCAGTCGGGAGCGAGGTGGACTCTGCCGATGATTTGGGCGTGGGCTTCGATGCGGCAGCGTTCGGAGATGATGGCGGGCCCGTCGATGATGACGTAGGGGCCGATTTCGGCGCTGGGGTCGATTTGGGCTTCGGGATGGATAATGGCGGTGGGGTGGGGCATGGGGGGAAGGGGGAGTGATCAGTGATCAGAAGTAATCAGTGGTGTGCCGAGTGGATAGGAGGAGGACGAGGACAAGGACGAGTTAGAGGATGCCGGCTTCGCGGAAGCTGAAGTAGGGGCTGGAGCGGGTTTCGGAGGGGGCGCCGATGATGACGTGGTCGAGGAATTTGATGCCGAGGACTTCGGAGGCTTCGCGGATGCGGCGAGTCATGCGGAAGTCGGCGTCGCTGGGGGAAGGATCGCCGGAGGGGTGATTGTGGACGAGGATGAAGCCCCAGGCGGCGTGTGCGATGGCGGGGCGGAGGACATCGCGTGGATGGGCCATGGATTCGTTGACGGTGCCGTGGGAGATTTGTTCCTGGCGGACGAAGCTGAGGCGGGTATTGACGAGGAGAACGCGGACGGTTTCATGCGGGAGGTGGCGCATTTCCGGGCCGACGAACTGGTAGATGAGTTCGGGGGTGCTGAGGGGTTGTTCGATGAGGGTTTCGCGTTCGGCGCGGCGGCCGATCTCGAAGGCGGCAGTGAGGAGGGCGGCTTTGGCGGGGCCGAGGGCTTTTTCGCCGCGCAGGAGTTGTGGGGTGAGGCGGGCGAGTTGGGCGAGGCTGCCGTGGGTTTTGAGGAGGCGCTGGGCGACCTGGATGGCGTTTTCGCCGGGGATGCCGGTATTGATGAAGAGGGCGAGGAGTTCGGCGTCGGAGAGTGAGGCGGGGCCGAGGCGGAGGAGGCGCTCGCGTGGGCGGTCGTCCCTGGGGAGGTCCGCGATGCGATTGGGTGAGGGGGATGATTCGGCGGCGCTCAATGCGCGTTCAAGTCAAGCCATGACGCGGCAGTTGTCGAGCAGCTTATGGAGGTAGGTGGCGGTTCCTTCGAGGGCCTGGCGATAGACGCTGTCGGGGAGGCAGTCGAGTTCGGCGATGGCTTCTTTGAGGAGGTTCATGGCGTCTTTGACAGCGCGTTCGATGGCGCCTTCGTAGTCGGCGATGCCGGCGAGGATGGACGCGTCCATGGGTTCGCCTTTTAGAAGCATGCGGTTGAGCTTGGTTTTCTGGGCGTCGGTGGCGTCCATCAGGAGGTAAAGGATGGGCAGGGTGAGTTTGCCTTTGATGAGGTCGGTACGGAGGGTCTTGCCGACCTTCTGCTCGTCGCCAACGAGGTCGAGGCAATCGTCGTAGATTTGGTAGACGGTGCCGAGTTTGAGGCCGTAGCGGTGGAGGGCTTCCTGGACGTGATCGCTCTGGCCATTCAAGCGCGCGCCGAGTTGGGCGGCGATGGCGAAGAGGGCGGCGGTTTTCATTTCGATGATCCGGAGGTATTCTCGGATGGTCAAGTTGAGATCGAAGCGGCGCTGGGTTTGGAGGATTTCTCCGGTGCAGACGTCGCGCGAGGCGCGGGCGATGGAGCGACAGACTTCTTTGTCGTCGAACTCAGTGGCGAGTTCGAGGGCATAGGCGAAGAGGGCGTCGCCGAGGAGGACGGAGAGGGAGTGGCCCCACTTGGCGGAGGCGGTGGGGAGACCGCGGCGCATGTCTGCACCGTCCATGATGTCGTCATGGACGAGGGAGGCGATGTGCACCATCTCGAGGATAACGGAGAGGCGGGTGTGGTTTTCGGTCATGCCACCGGTGGCGCCGCCGGCGAGGAGGGCAAGGGCGGGGCGGATGCGCTTGCCTGAGGTTTCGCAGACGTAGCTGACGTAGCCCTGGACACCGGGGTCGAAGCCGTCGGCCTGCTGGCGGATGGCCGCCTCAACGATTTGCATTTGGGGGCGAACCAAGTCGAAGGGGAAGACGGCGACGGAGGCTTGGTTGGAGTCTTTGAGTTCGGGGCTCATTGGGGGGGCGTTGCGAGTTTTTGTCGTTACGTGTGACGGACTGATGATACATTCAATACGCAGCGGACAAAAAGCTGGTTGGCAGAAGAAGGAGGAGGCGAGTGAAAATGTGGGGGCGGCGTGGAGTCAACGGGGGATTCGGAGTTTTTGGCCGATTTTGAGATTGTCGGAGGAGATGCCGCTGGCGGATTTGATTTTGGCGACGCTGGATTTGTAGCGGAGGGCGAGAGCGTAGAGGGTATCGCCTGATTTGACGGTGTAGGTGAGCGTGCTGGAGGTGGGTTTGGGTTTGGGCTTGGGTTTGGGCTTGGGTTTGGGCTTGGGGGTGGAAGATGAGGTGGTGGCGGGTTTGCGCGTGGCGGAGGAAGCGACGGAGGGGGTTGGGCGAGTGGTAGGAGGAGGGGTGGTCCTGAGGGTTGGGGTGGGGGCGGTGCGAGAGGGGGGAGGGGGGATCACGGGTTGGGGCATGGGGGGAGGCGCTGAGGAGACGACCATGCGACTGGAACGTGATTGAGATCTGGTTGGGCGTTCGGGTTCGGGGCTGGGGAGATCGATCGGGGTCTCGACTTGTGGGGCGGGGACATTGCCGCCGCCTCGAGAGCCTTCGGCGGCCCAGGCTGCGACGTAGTTACCGCGTTCATCGAAGGGGTATTCCCCGCGGTTCATGTTGTGCTTGGGTGGGGCGGCCGAGCTTTTGACGTTGATTTTTGGGAGGTTTTTTGGGAGGCCCTTTTTGGGTGATGATTTGCAGGAGACGAGACCCACGAGGGCAAGTGTGAGGAATGCGAGCGTGGCGAGGGGAAAGCGGGTCATGATGAGACGGGCGGGGGAGGTCAGGTTCCGGGTGAGGTCTCACCGGGTTGGTGGAAGCGGCGGACGATGGCTTTGACGGTGGGGGGCTTGCCTGGTGGCACATCGAAAAGAACGGCACGTTCGTGATAGTAGGTGGCGGAGCCGTTGGGAAGGGAGTAGCGCCAGAGGGGAGCGGGTTTGCCGTCTTTGATGTGACCTTCCATGGGTTGACCAATGAGTTGGAAGACTTGATCACCCTTCATGCCGGGGGTGATGCGGGAGAGTTGGCTTTCGGTGAACTTTTGGCCGTATCGCGTGCTGCTTTGGCCGTAGTGTTTGACGCAGGACCAGGCTTCAGACCAAGAGTAACCGTAGGAAGTGACATACCACGCGCTCAGGAGGACGGGCGCGGCGACAAGGAGGAGGGGGACGATGAAATACCAGTTTTTCTTCATGAGGCGGTGAAAGGTGGGCGGTTGAGGGCGATGGGCAACTGAAAAACCTGTGTGGATTTTGGCCGGTTCTCGAAATGCTTGTCACCATGCCCAACGGCGGAGCGGCCGCATGGGTTGCGTCAGGTGCTTGCCCGTTATCGTTTAGTCCTTGGTGAAGCGGAGGCGGGGTTGGATTTTGGCGAGGGTGGCGGGGCCGATGCCTTTGACTTTGAGGAGGTCGTTGGGTTGGGCGAAGGGGCGGGCGGCGATGATGCGTTTGGCGAGTTCGGGGCCGACTTCGGGGAGGGTGCAGAGGGTTTCGATGGTGGCGGCGTTGACGTTGACTGGGGCTGTTGCGGGATCTTCACGAAGAAAGGTGACAGCGAGGACGATGATGAGGAGGGCGACGAGGCCGACACCGATCCAGCGCATTTGGGAGTCGCGCTGTTGCTGTTTTTGCTGACGTTTTTCGATGAGTTCGGTGAAGGCTTTGCTCATGGGCTTGAATGGGGTTGGTTATGCGGGAGGTCAACTTGCATTTGAGCGCGGGTGGGTGGGGGGAATTTGGTGGATTCGAGAAAGGGGATGGGATGGGGAATAAAAAGACAAGGGCAGGT
>CANETF010000042.1 GCA_947440575.1 Verrucomicrobiaceae bacterium | reverse complement strand
GGAGCCACAAACGGCTCATAAACCTTCTGCATGATCGACAACGCCCGATCACTGTTCCCTCCAATCACAATTCGATCCGGCTTCATCAAGTCCGCCACCGCACTGCCTTCGCGCAGGAACTCCGGATTGCTTACCACATCAAATTCCACGCCCGGCTTCGCGTATCGACGAATCGTAGCCGCTACCCGCTCCCCGGTCTTCACTGGCACCGTGCTCTTGTCCACGATCACCCGGTAAGAATCCAGATACTGCGCGATCTCACGCGCCACCTTTTCCATGAAACTCAAGTCCACACTGCCGTCAGGTTGTGGCGGCGTTGGCACTGCAATAAACAGCACCTCACCGTGATCCACACCCTCTTCAGTCGATGCTGTGAACCTGAGTCGCTTCGCCATCACATTCCGCTTCACCAGCGCTTCAAGCCCCGGCTCGAAAATCGGAATCTGTCCCGCCTTCAAACTGCCCACCTTCTCAACGTCGTTGTCAACGCACAGCACGAAGTGTCCTGCCTCAGCAAAGCAAGCGCCTGTCGTCAGACCAACATATCCAGAACCAATGATCGTGATGTTCATGCTCAAAGAAAACTTTCCCGCCCGACCAATTTCTTGTCGGGCACGCAAAGTTAGCCCCAAATCGCCTCAGGCACAAACCCCAGCCGCACCTTAGGCGAAAATTCTTTCTTCAAGGAGGCCCGATCTACCCTACAACTTGGTGTAGCCCACACTTTCGCAAGGCATATCCCAGAGCGCCTTCAATTCGGCATCCAACTTGGTGATACTGAAGGAAACCCCCGCCATCTCCTGGCAGGTCACGATGTTGTCGACAATCGTCTGATGCACCTTCAACCCACGCGCATCCAGGATCGGTTTCGCCGCCCGCAGCAAAATGAGAAGCTCCATCATATGGGTCGACCCAAGGCTGTTCACAAAGAAAATGATCTCGTCCCCGGCCTGCAACTCCAGATCGTCAGCAAACAAAAGGTCCAGGATCTTCGGTGCCAACTCATCGGCCGTGCACATTGGAATCAGGCCCACCCCCTTCTCCCCGTGAATGCCCATGCCCAGCCCAATCACATCATCTGCCAATTCAAAGGTCGCCGCCCCGGTCGCTGGAATGGACCCAGGCTTGGTCGACACCCCAACCGACCGGGTCATGTCGTTCGCCTTTTGCGCAATCCGTACCAACTCATCCAGCGTACCCACCGTTGCCGCCGCCGCTCCCGCCAGTTTCACAATTGGCACCAATCCAGCCACCCCGCGTCGTTTGCCCTTCTCTGTCGGAGGCGCAGAGCAAACATCGTCGTTGATGATCACGGTCCGGACCTCAATCCCTTCGTCCGCAGCCAGTTCACCGCCAATGTCAAAATTCATCACATCACCGGCATAATTGCCATAGAGATACAGCACCCCTTTGCCTCGGCTCACCGCCTGTGTCGCCTCAAGCACAATATCAGGAGGTGGTGCCGCGAAAATTTCGCCTACAGCCGCTCCATCCGCCATGCCCTTACCAATCAATCCATGATAAATCGGCTCATGCCCGGCACCGCCACCCACCAACAAGGCAGGCGCATCCGGCCTCAAATCATTCATCACAATCGACCTCTTACCAACCCGGCGAGCCTTGCCGTCGTAAGCGATCACCAAGCCGTCAAACAAATCGTCGGCACAGGTAAGCGGGTTATTGATGATTTTCTTGGAGGCATTGGTGCTCATAAAAACAAAATAGTGGTATCTAGGGTTAGCAACGATGCGGGATCAAAGCTTCTAGCAAATCACCACACAGGTCAGGGCCGGAAGTTCTATCGGAACTCCACGCTCAGGTCAATCCGCTTTCGCCGATTTGCTGCTTCCCTTGCTCATTGTAATTCAACGAATTCGAGAGAAAAATGCCCCTTCTGACACCATGAGACGCCGAATCCTCCTCATTCACGCTCACCCGATGCCCCATCGTTCGCGCGTCAATCGCCATCTCGTCACCTCCGCTGAATCCATCGCGGGCGTCACCGTGCGCCACCTTTACGAACTCTACCCCGACTACATGATCGATGTGGAGGCCGAGCAAAAGCTCCTCCTCGACCATGATATCATCGTCCTTCAGCACCCCTTTTTCTGGTACAGCGCCCCAGCCCTCGTCAAAGAATGGCTGGACCTTGTCCTCCAATACGGCTGGGCCTACGGCGAAGGCGGCACCGCCCTTCAAGGCAAATCTCTCCTCCAAGCCGTCACCACCGGAGGCGCCGCCGAAGTCTATTGTTCCGCTGGACGCAATCGCCACCCCGTTCGCGAGTTCCTTCTCCCATTCGAGCAAACCGCCCGACTTTGTGGCATGACTTATTTGGACCCCTTCGTCGTTCACGGAACCGGTCAACTTCAAACCGAAGCCGATCTCGCTCCACATTCCCAGGCTTACTGCACCCTTTTGTCCAACCTCGCCTCCGGCATCGACCTCCCACCTTCGCCATGAGTGATCCCGGCTTCTTCCAATCCGCTCTCGTCTACCTAACGGCAGCGGTCATCTCTGTCCCAATCGCCAAACGCCTCGGCCTCGGCTCTGTCCTCGGATACCTCGCTGCCGGGGTAGGCATAGGCCCTCACGTTCTCGGACTGGTCGGAGGTTCATCCTCGTCTTCTGAAGTCATGCACATCGCCGAATCCGGCGTCGTCGTCATGCTTTTCCTCATCGGTCTCGAGCTAAAAATTTCCGCCCTGTGGCGCATGCGTGGCACTCTCTTAGGCCTCGGAGGCTCCCAAATGCTTGCCTGCGGCATCATCCTCGGTGTCGGTGTCTGGCTTTTGGGCATCGAACTCAAATCCGCCCTGCTCATCGGCTTCATCCTCGCCCTCAGTTCCACTGCCATTGCACTTCAAACCCTGCGAGAAAAATCCCTTCACGCCACTGCCGGAGGCCGCCACGCCTTTGCGACTCTGCTCTTCCAGGACATCGCCGTCATTCCCCTCCTGGCCATCCTCCCCCTCCTTGCATCTACATCAGCCAGTGCCACAAACGACATCCACTCTGCCAGCCACCTCAGCGGAGCAATGCAGGGTCTCGCCATTTGCGCGGCGATAGCCAGCGTCGTCCTCGCGGGCCGCTGGCTCCTCCCCTTCCTGTTTTCCTACATCGCCAATGCCGGCCTTCGCGAAATCTTCACTGCTACAGCCCTTCTGCTCGTCCTTGCCATCGGCGGCCTCATGTCGCTCGTTGGCCTCTCACCCGCTCTTGGCGCGTTCGTCGCTGGTGTTGTCCTCGCCAGCAGTCCCTATCGCCATGAACTGGAGGGCGACCTCGAACCCTTCAAAGGCCTCCTTCTCGGACTCTTCTTCATCAGTGTCGGCGCCTCCATGGACCTTCAACTCATCCTCAAGGATCCACTCGGCATCACCCTGCTGCTAGCCGGGTTCGTACTCATCAAAGGCTCGGTTCTTGCCGCCCTTGGAAAACTCTTCCAGTTCGCCCCTGGCGCCACCCCTCTTTATACCCTTTCCATGTTCCAAGGCGGTGAGTTTGCCTTCGTCCTCTTCAGCCAGGCCACTAGCCTCGGCATCCTCACCCTCGATCAATCCGCCCGCTTCAATGCCATCGTTGCCCTCTCCATGGCCCTCACCCCACTCGCCCTTCTCGCCGGTCGCAATTGGCTCAAACCCCCTGCTGATGCCAATACCACCCCCGACCGGGAAGCAGATGCCATCGAGCATTCTTCTCCTGTCATCCTCGCTGGCTTCGGCCGCTACGGCAACTACGTCGGTCGCCTCCTTCGCTCTCAAGGCTTCCGCCCGGTCGTCCTCGAAACCGATGCCGAACACGTCGAACTCACACGCCGACTCGGCTTCGAAGTGCACTATGGCGATGCCACCCGCCTCGACATCCTCCACGCCGCTGGCGCCCAACAGGCCAAACTCCTTGTCATCGCCATCAGCGATGAAGAAACCATCGACCTCCTCGTCGCCACCGCCCGCCGACATTTCCCTCACCTCGAAATTGTCACTCGAGCCACCGGCATGGATCATCGCCTTCGTCTGATCCAACAAGGAGTCCACCATGTCTTCCATGAACTTGCTGGCAGTGCCCTTGATGCTGGCACCCAGACACTTCGGCTGCTTGGCGTGCCCGCCTACCCCGCTGAACGCGCCGCCCGCAAGTTCCGTCGCTGGGACGTCGAAAGTGCCCGCGACCTCGCCCCCATTCGCCTGCAGGACGAATCCGCCTACTTCGCAATCGTCCGCGAACGCGTTGCCAATTTGGAATCCCTCTTCCGTTCCGACCCCACCCACGAAGGCAGCACTGACGCCAAGGCGTGGCAGCCTCCTTCCTCACCCAAAACGCCCCCTTCGCAATCCTGACATCCCTCCTGATTTTTCTTTCCAAACAATCCCCGAATGGCTTCAATGAGGGCACCATGAAAATCTCCAACCGCCGCCAATTCATCACTCAAAGCGCTGCCGTGGCCCTCGGCGGCTTCATCGGCAAACAGGCCGTCGCAGCTCCATCCACGACCTCAGAGACCCTCGTTCAGCAACTCCACAAAAGCCTTAACGAAGCGCAATCCACCGCCCTCTGCCTCCCCTACGACGACCCACTCCGCCTCAAAGTCGACAACAACTGGCATATCCGCCCCAAAGCCATCCGCGACGTCCTCTCCCCCGACCAACAAGACCTCGTCCGCCAAATCTTCGACGGTCTCCACAGCGACGAATACAAAAAAGAAGTCTGGCGTCAGTTCGACCAGGACAACAAACGCGACGGCGGCTTCGGCAGCGCTTCCATCGCTCTATTCGGTCAGCCCGGCTCCGGTAAGTTCGAGTTCGTCCTCACCGGCCGCCACTGCACACGCCGTTGCGATGGCGATAGCGCTGCTGGCACCGCCTTCGGGGGCCCCATCTTTTACGGTCATGCCGCTCAAGGCTTCGACGAAGAACCCAATCACCCGGGCAACGCCTACTGGTTTCAAGCCCTCCGCGCCAACGAAGTCTTCCAGGCCCTCGACGGCAAACAACGCGCCACCGCCCTTCTCGAAACCTCTCGCGGAGAACACGGCACCAAGACCGTCGAACTCTCCCGCAAAACCACCGGCCTCCCCGGTATCCAGGTGGGCTCCATGTCGGCCGATCAAAAAAACCTCGTTCGTCTTGTCCTAGCCGACCTCGTCAAACCCTTCCGCGAATCAGACGCCAAAGAAGCTCTGTCTCTCATCGATGCCTCAGGCATGGACGACCTCCACATGGCCTTCTCCAAAAACGAAGACGTCGGCAATGACAAGATTTGGGACACCTGGCAGGTCGAAGGCCCCAACATGGTTTGGTACTTCCGGGGCGATCCTCACGTCCACTGCTGGGCGCACATCAAAGCGCCCATCTGACCCCAAAAGGTCGGCACATTGAACGTCCCTGGCTCGTCAGTGTTCAAACCCAGCAACGAACCCGCCCTTCATCTGGCACGACTGATGCTAGGTGAGGAGTGAGTTAGAACAACTCCCAGCTGTAATGACACACTTCCCTCGTCCAGGCTGTTGGTTCCGTTTCACTGAGACGGATTGGAACTTCATCTTTCAAACCCTCGCCCTCACCGACCGGGGCAAGCAGAGCCTCTCGGACCTCTGCCAGGACCCGGAGACCGTCGCTCTCATCCTGGATCACCCCAAGCTCTTCGAAAACCTCGTCATCCGCAATTGCTCCGCACTTCTCTCAGCCGAACTCTTCTTCTTCATTGTCGTCCGCCACACCCTCAAACGCGTCGGCGTCACCGAAGTCTCCGTCGCCGACTACATCGCCGTCGTCTGCGCGGACTACGGCTGCCGCCCCAGCGGCGGCCGCCAGGAAGCCGAACGCCAAGTCGAAAGCTTCTACAGCCACGACTACCTCAACTCCATTGACCGCGCCAGCCGACACGAGCGCTTCTTCCTCCACGTCCAGTGCGCCAATCAGTTCCTCGTCCTCACCAGCCTCTACCCCGACTTCCTTAAACGCCGCGCCGAACGCCGTGGAGCCCCCGGTCTCGACTTCTACGAAGGCATGGTCATCTCCCACCTCCAGGCCGCCAGCCGGCACGTCTTGGCCGAAGAATTCGCCATGGTCTCCGTCCTCTCTCATCTCGCCGACGCCTTTCCCCCCGTCCGCCGCGCCATGAACCACACCGTCCGCGAATACCTCCACCTGGGGCAGTAGCCAGCCGAACTTCGTTCTGGTCAAATCCGAACAAACTCGCTAAAAACGGTAGGAACTAGTCCCTTCGCTTCCTATCCCCATGTCTGATACCTCCTCTCATTCAGATCCCGACTCCTCCGAACTCGACGACATCCAGCCCGTTGTCCCCGTGGCTCTCAGTGCTCCCACACCACCACCGACGCAAGAATTCGCCAGTGTCGTGACCGAAGAAGAAGCCGTCGCAGAGGCTGTCGCCTTCGATGACCTCACTCATGCCCCCATATTGCCAGACGAAGCCATCGAGCTTCCCTCTGTCGCCAATCCCAACCATGGCAAGGAAAAAGCCGCCGCCATTGTCATGGCCATCATCGTTCACGCCGCCCTGGCCCTGCTTCTCGGTGTCTTGATCGTCGTCGTCCCCGGCCCGCCCTCTTCCGAGATCACCGCCATCTCCGCTCCCACCACCCAGGAACAGGCCCCCAGCACCAAAAAAATCGCTGAACCACCGCCTCAATCCCAGGTCACTCAAATGACCGCCAGCATGAAGTTCACCACCGCCACCAATGCGTCGGCAGTGCCCATGCCAGCCGTCGAATTCGACCCCTCCGCCACCACTCTCGATCTCGGATCCACCATGGGATCGTTCGACACCAACTTTGGAAGCTCCGGCGCTGGCTCCATCATGATGTTCGGCAAAAAAATCGACAACGTCCGCAAAATCGCTGTCGTCATGGATGTCTCGCGCTCCATGACCCGCTACCTTCCCGAAGTCGTCAAAGAGCTCAAAAAAGTCGGCCGCGACTCCTCCCTGGTCCTCTACTTCGGTTGCTGGATGAACCCCATCAAGGACAAGCCCGACGAAGTCATTCCCGTTTCCGACCCCCGATTCAACAAATTCTGGCAATACTGGCAAGGCAAGCAGGACATGGGCATGATCGGCAGGGAGTACGCCAACCTCAAATACGACCCCAAATCTCCAATGCCCCTCGAAGAAGTCTACAAACAAGTCAACAACCGCAAGTCCACCTTCTTTATCGATCGCGGCGTCGCTCTCGGCAACACCTCCACCTCCGTATACTGGGCCCTCATGGCCAAAGAAATCAAAGACGCCGACGTCGTCTACTGGTTCGCCGACTTCCAAGACCGCATCGACGATGAAACCGCCGCTGAAATGGTCAAAAAATTCAAACAGCGCAATCGCAAACTCTACATCCACGCCCCCCACGACAAAGGCCCCTCCCTCAACAAAGTCACCGAAAACATGGTCAAACCTCTCAAAGGCGAAGTCACCATCTTAGACATCAAGTAAGCCCCCATCGACCCGGGGTTGTTCCGGGCACCCAAACGCGCTAAGGGATTCATCTGATCTCATGGCGGCACTCTCCCTCACCTTTCTCGGCACCGGCACCTCCATCGGCATTCCCGCAGTCGGTTGCGACTGTGAAACCTGCCGCTCCACCGACCCCCGTGACAATCGCCTCCGCTCCTCCGTCTGGATGCGCACCCCCGATCTAGATTGGATTGTTGACACCGGTCCCGACCTCCGTCAGCAATGCCTCCGCGCCGGCATCCGCCACCTCGAAGCCGCCCTCTTCACCCACGCCCACATGGATCACGTCACCGGCTTTGACGAACTCCGCCGCTTCACCCCCGAACTGAATCAGTTCATCCCCATCCACGGCACCGCCTCCACCCTCGCCGTCCTCGAACGCATGTTCGAATACGCCTTCAATGGTGAAAATCGCTACCGCGGCTACCTCAAACCCTTCCCCAAACCCATCCACGGCCCCTTCAACCTCGGCCACACCCACGTCACCCCGCTTCCCGTCACCCATGGCAAAGTCGAAACCATCGGCTACCTCTTCGAACAAGACGACCGCAAACTCTGCGCCTACATCCCGGACTGCAAAACCCTGTCCCCCGAAACCCGTTCAGCCCTCGAAGGCATCGACACTCTTATCATTGACGCCCTCCGCTTCTCACCTCACCCCACCCACATGAATTTTGACGAAGCCCTCGCCATCCGCGACCTCGTCCTACCCCGCCGCACCTTCCTGACCCACTTCCAGTGTGAAGTCATGCACGCCAGAGCCGAACCTGCCCTTCCCTCCGACGTCAGACTCGCCTATGATGGCCTCACCTTGACCTGGGATGACTGATTCCTTCAGCGCCATTCACACGTGCATCCGCACCCTCCTGCGGCGCCACCTCGCTTGCCTAATTCTTGTCCTTCCATTTCATGTCTTGGCACAAGACGATTGGAACCCTGCCAGCGAAACCCTCGTCATCTTCAACCCCGACTTCCCGGGCTCCGAAGCGCTCGCCAAACATTACGCCGCCGCCCGTCAAATACCCGCCGAACGCCTCCTCCCCCTCCCCTGTTCCAACACCGACGACATCACCCGTTCCGACTTCAATACCCAGATCCGGGAACCCCTCCGCAAACAATTTGAAAAAAACAACTGGTGGAAGACAGGCGATAAGCAAGCCATCAACGACGCCCTCACCACACGCGTCAAATCCAGCCAAATCCGCATCATCGCCCTCATCCGGGGCATCCCCTTCCGCATCCTTCGCCAAACGCCCAACCCCGCTGCTGGCAAAGAAGACGAAGCCAGTGTCGACAGCGAACTCGCCCTTCTCGGCATGGAACCCTACGCGCTCCCTGCCTTCAGCCCCAATCCCTTCTTCAAGAGCGACCTCCCCTTCCACCTGAACGATTCCTCACCCGGACTCTTCCTTATCTCCCGCCTCGACGGACCCGACGACGCTACCGTCAAACGCATGATCGACGATGCCATCAAAATCGAAAACGAAGGCCTCACCGGTCGCGCTGTCATCGACCTCGCCCTCAAAGACGACTCCTATGAACAAGGCGAGGAATGGCTCCGCCAGTGCGCCACGCTCTATCGCAAAAACGGCATCCCCCTCTACGTCGACCGCTCGTCCAATCTTATCCCCGCTCACTGGCCCCTGCCTGACACCGCCCTCTACTTCGGCTGGTATCAAGACCGCGTCAGCGGCGTCTTCGAAGACCCTTCCTTCCGCTTCGCCCCCGGCGCCGTCGTCTGTCACCTCCACTCGTTCAGTGCCGCCCATCTTCGGAGCGGCACCGAACACTGGACGGGCCCGCTCCTCCTTCGGGGTGCCGCCGCCACCCTCGGCAACGTCTGGGAACCCTACCTCGCCGTCACCTGCTACTTCGATCTCTTCAACCAGCTCCTCCTCTCCGGCGCCACCCTCGCAGAAGCCGCTTGGTTCGCCTCTCCCGGTCTCTCCTGGATGCAAGTCGTGCTCGGTGACCCCCTCTATCGCCCCTTCAAAAAACCACTCGGCTCCCGCCTCGGCACTGAGGGACGTTCACGCGACTACGCCCTCTACCATGGCCTCGTCACCGCCTACCCCAACGAGTCCGACGCCCCCAAACTCAAAAACAAACTCCTCCAACTCGCTGACAAACGCCAAAGCCCCCACCTCATCGAACTCCTCGGTCTACTCTCCGGCCAGACCGGCGATGCCTTAGAATCCGCCAACCTCCTGGACCACGCCGCCTGCCTCTACCCCGCCCACTCACCCGACCAACAACGCACCCGTCTCTACCAAGCCGAGGCCCTCCGCACCCACCGCGACTTCAAAGCCGCCATCGAAGCCTTGAAGTCCATCCCCGAACACCCCGCCACCGGTCCCCTTCTCGAAAAACTCAAGTAACCAAAGCCAACTCAAGGCACCCCGTGCCCCTTCGCCGCTTCCCACAAGGCATACCAGTCTTCGCGTTCAATCTTCATCTCGGCCGCCTTCGCCACCGACCTGATCCGCTCCACTTTGTTCGTCCCAATCACCGGCAACGCCTGCGCCGGATGCGCCAAAAGCCACGCATACGCAAGCTGATCCAGCGTCGCGTTCCCATACTTCAACCCGAGTTTCGCCGCCTTCGCATGCAGCCTCACCGCCGCCGCATCCGTGCTTCCACTCATCATCCGCCCGCCCGCCAAAGGCGACCACGCCATCGGCTTGATCCTTAGCCGCTGACACTGGTCAAACACCCCGTCATCAATCGGATCCATGTGCATCAAACTGAACTCAACCTGATTCGTCACCAACGGCTGCTCCATCCGCGAATTCAACGCCTCAAACTGATGCACGTTGTAATTCGAAACCCCCGCACTCCGAATTTTCCCCTCCCTCAGCAACTGGTTCAACCCCTCCGCCGTCTCATCCACACTCGTCAGCCAATCCGGCCGATGCACCAAAAGCAAATCCAGCGTTTCTACTCCCAAAAAACGCAGGGACTTCTCCGCGCTCTTCACGATCCTCGCCGCCGTCGCATTGTAATGCGCCACCGTCCGCTCCGGATGAAACTCACACGGCACATAGATCCCGCTCTTCGTTACAATCTGCACCTTGTCCCGCACCCCGGAATCCAGCGCCAACGCCTTCCCCACCAGCTCCTCCACCTTGTACAACCCATAAATCTCCGCCGTATCCAGTGTCGTAATCCCCAAATCCAAACAAACCTCGATCCGCTCCAGCACCTGCTCCGGTGAGCACGAAGACGGATCATCCAAAAACCGCCACGTCCCATAAACCAACCGCGAAAACTCTGGACCACTTTCTGAAATCAAAACACGCTGCATCCATCCATCTAACGAAACCCTCCTTCCCCAGTCAACCCCCATTTCCCTGTCAGATCGCCCTCGACTCAATCGTTACACCACCATGAACTTTGCCACCAAACGTCATCTCGACCGCCGCACCTTCCTCCGCGGCACCGGCACCGCCCTCGCTCTGCCTTTCCTCGACGCCATGGTGCCCGCCTTCGCCACCCGCGCCCAGGCCGCCGTTGCCCAGCCTCCCCCGCGATTCCTCGCCATGTGCGCCACCCTCGGCTTCCACACGCCCTTCCTCTTCCCCAAAGAAACCGGCACCGACTACACCCTCACCCCCTACCTCGAACCCCTCCAAAACCTCCGCTCCAACTTCTCCGTCATCTCAGGCCTCCAACACGAGGAACAAAACGGCGCCAACGGTCACACCTCCGAAATGACCTGGCTCACTTCAGCCAAACACCCGGGCCTCGCTGGATTCAAAAACACCATCTCCATCGACCAACTCATCGCCGACCACATCGGCTCCCAAACCCGCTTCCCCAGCCTCGTCCTCGGCACCGGCAGCGAATCCATGTCCTGGTCCTCCAGCGGCGTCCCCCTCCCCGCCGAACCCTCCCCCTCCCGCGCCTTCCAACAACTCTTCGTCGATGGCACCCCATCTGAAATCGAAGCCCAAGTCAAAGGCCTCACCCGCGGTCGCAGCATCCTCGATACCGTCCTCGGCCAAGCCAAAAAACTCCACTCCAACCTCGGCCAACGCGACCAGGAAAAACTCGACGAATACCTCTCCGCGGTTCGCGACCTCGAAGGCCGTCTCGTTCAAAACGAAGCCTGGGTCCAACGCCCCAAACCCAAAGTCGACGTCAAACCGCCCACCGACATCCAGACCCGAACCGACGCCATCGGCAAAATGAACCTCATGCAGGATCTCATCGTCCTCGCTCTCCAAACCGACAGCACCCGCACCATCACCCTCCGCCTCAATGGCATGAACGCTGTCCCGGAAATCGAAGGCGTCAAAAACGACTGGCACAACCTCTCCCACCACGGCCAGGACGAAGCCAAAATCGAAGAACTGAAAGTCATCGAACTCGCCGAATTCACCGCCTTCGCCAGCTTCCTCACCAAACTCAAAGCCCAGTCCCTCCTCGATTCCACCTCCGTTCTCTTCGGCTCCAATCTCGGCAACGCCAGTGCCCACCAAACCGCCAATCTCCCCCTCATACTCGCCGGCGGCGGCTACAAACATGGCCGCCACATCGCCATCAACAAAGACCAGCACGTCTTCTCCAACCTCTTCGTCTCCCTCGCCCAACGCATGGGCGTCGAGACCGACCACTTCGGCTTCAGCACCAGCACCCTCGATATCAATCAGGCATGACCGCTAAAGCCCTCCTCTTCACCTCCTTACCACTCTGCTTGATGGCGTCACTCGCCTCAGCCCTCCCGCCCGCCATCCAACCGTTTCTCGATCAACATTGCATCGACTGCCATGACAGCGATGTCAAAAAAGGCGGGCTCGATCTCTCAACCCTCACCTCCACCCCAAGCACCCCCGCCACTCTCAAAAAATGGGTCCGCATCTTCGACCGGGTCGCCACCCACGAAATGCCACCACCCAAAAAGACCCAACCGTCCCCCTCGGAACTCCAAGCCTTCGCCACCGCTCTCAGCACCGACCTCACCACCCAATACAATGCCCAAAAAGGCACTGTCCTTCGCCGCCTCAACCGCAGCGAATATCAAAACACCATCAACGATCTCCTCGGCATCAACGTCAATCTCATCGACTCCCTGCCCGAAGACGGACGCGCCCAAGGCTTCGACAACATCGGCTCCGCCCTTTCCATCTCAGGCATTCAAATGCTGCGCTACATGGAAACCGCAGAACTCGCCCTCAATGCCGCCCTCTCCTCCGATCAGCGCCCCGTCTTAACCACCCAGCGCGCAACTCTCGAAAGCGACCGCAACCAAGAAGCCATCGGCAAACACTGGCTCAAACAACCCGACGGCGCCATCGTCGTCTTCAATGACGGCGGTTTCCCCAGCACCGTCATCCCCAACCTCCGCGCCCCCTCCACCGGCACCTACAAACTCCGCATCACCGGTTACGGCTACCAGATCGCCGAACCCGTCACCTTCGCCATCATCACCGGCAGCTTCAATTTCCGCAACACCGACAACATCACCCACAGCTTCCACCAACTCCCCACTGACAAACCCGGCACCGTCGAAGTCACTCTCCATCTCAATCAAGGCAACGGCATCTGGATCAGCCCCCAAGGACTCAACGGCCCCGACGGCCATTCCTCTGTCAAAGACGGTCCCTCACGCTATCCCGGCGAGGGCATGGCCATCCAAGAAGTCACCCTCGAAGGCCCCATCATCACCACCTGGCCTCCTCAAGGCCAAACCCTCCTCCTAGGCAACGCCAAACTCCGCGAAATCCCACCCGCCAAACCTTCTGATCGCCGCCGGGCCTCCTTCAAACCTGCCTTTACCGCCGATACCCCCAACCCTGCCTCCGACTCCCACAGCCAACTCGCCGCCTTCATCACCGCCGCCATTCGCCGACCCGCCACCCCCGCCGACATCGCTCCCTATCAAAAACTCTTCGACACCGAATTCGCCTCCAGTCGCGACTTCCTGGTAGCCATGCGCTCCGCCGCCATCGCCGTCCTCTGCTCCCCCGAATTCCTCTTCCTCCAGGAGCCCGCAGGCCCTCTCAACAACCTCCAACTCGCCTCCCGCCTCAGCTACTTCCTCACCCGCAGCGCCCCGGACGCCGAACTCCTCAAGGCCAACCTCACCCAGCCCGACATCCTCCGCTCCCAAACCGAACGCCTCCTAAAAAGCCCCACCCTCAGCCGCTTCATCACCGACTTCACCGATGGCTGGCTCAACCTCCGAGAGATCGACTTCACCACGCCAGACAAACAGCTTTACCCCGAATACGACGCTCTCCTCCTCGACTCCATGCTCCGCGAAACCCGCAGCTTCGTCACCGAACTCATCACCCAAAACCTCAGCACCTCCAACCTCATCCAGAGCGACTTCGCCATGCTCAATGCTCGCCTCGCTCAGCACTACAACATCCCAGGCGTCACCGGCCTCAACATCCAAAAAGTCACCCTCCCTCACGATAGCAAACGCGGCGGCATCCTCACCCACGCCAGCATCCTCAAAGTCTCCGCCAACGGCACTAACACCTCTCCCGTCGTGCGCGGCATCTTCGTCCTGGATCGACTCCTCGGCACCGAACCTCCCCCACCGCCCCCGGGCATTCCCGGCGTCGAACCCGACATCCGCGGCGCCTCCACCCTCCGCGAACTCCTCGACAAACATCGCAACTCCGAAACCTGCAACAGCTGCCACAGCATCATCGATCCCCCAGGCTTCGCCCTCGAAAACTACGACGTCATCGGCGGCTGGCGCGATCGCTTCCGCAGCATCGGAGAGGGCGAGCAAGTCAAACTCACCGTCCAGGGTCGCAAAGTTCGCTACCGCCTCGGTCCACCTGTCGACTCCACCGGCGAACTCCCCTCAGGCGCCACCTTCAACAACCTCGCTGACCTCCAAAGAATCCTCCTCGCCGACCAGGATCGCATCGCCCGTTGCGTGACGGAAAAACTCCTCGCCTTCGCCACCGGCCGTGAAATGACCTTCGCCGACCGCCCCGAAATCGAGCGCCTCGTCGCCGAATCCAAAACCCGCCAGCACACCCTCCGCGACCTCATCCACGCCATCATTCAAAGCAGCATCTTCAAAACCAAATAGCGAACCCGGATATCACCCTCTCAGCACCCCTCGTTCACTCCGTCGACGAACAAAAAAAGGCGCGCTCCGTTTCCAGAGCGCGCCTCGTCAATTTTTCAGGGATTAACCCTCGTCACTTTCAGCAGGCGCCTCACCACTTCCACCGGCGGCCTTGTCGTCCAGATCCTTCATCGCAGCGCGGCGGCTCATCTTCACACGACCCTTGTCATCAATGCCGATGCACTTGGCCGTCACGATGTCACCCATCTTCACCACGTCCTCAACAGCCTTCACTCGGAAGTCTGCCAATTCAGAGATGTGGATCAAACCATCCTTGTTGCCAACCACTCGCATGAACACGCCAAAGTTCGTCGTGCTGACCACCTTGCCCGTGTAGGTCTTGCCAATCTCCACTTCCGCGGAAATCCCGGTGACCATCTCAATCGCACGCTCCAAAGACTCCTTGCGCTGAGCATAAATGTAAACCGTGCCATCGTCTTCGATGCTGATGTCTGCACCGGACTCCGCCTGGATCGCTTTGATGTTCTTGCCGCCAGGTCCGATCAACTCACCAATCTTGTCCGGGTTGATCTTCACGATCTCGATGCGTGGTGCATGCGGGCTCAGTGGCTTTGGATCTGCAATCGAGGCATTCATCACGCCCAGAATCTCAGTCCGACCCACCTTCGCCTTGTCCACGGCCTCTTCCAAAATGGAAAGCGGAATCCCGGGAAGCTTCAGGTCCAATTGGAACCCCGTCACACCCACGTCCGTGCCGCAGAGTTTGAAATCCATGTCACCAAAGTGGTCTTCGCTGCCCAGGATGTCGATCATCGTCAAGTAGCGCTTCATCTGGTTGTTGTCGTCATACTCAGACACCAGACCCACCGAAATCCCACCCACCGGGCGGATCAAAGGCACACCTGCGTCCAGCAACGCCATCGAACCGGAACAAACCGTCGCCATCGAAGTCGAACCATTGGACTCCATCACTTCAGAGCTGATCCGGATCGCATAAGGGAACTTGTCTTGCGCAGGAATCACTGGCGCGATCGAACGCTCAGCCAGGGCACCATGACCAATCTCACGGCGATTCTGACCACCAAAACGGCCTGTCTCACCCACCGAGAACGGAGGGAAGTTGTAGTGCAAAATGAACCGCTTCGTGCTTTCGCCACCTGCATACGTGTCCATCTCTTGCGCCTCGTCAGCAGGAGCCAAGGTCGCCAGTGCCACGGCTTGCGTCTCACCACGTGAGAACAAGGCCGAACCATGCACCCGTGGAATCAAACCGACTTCGCCCGTCAACAAACGGATCTGGTCCACTGTCCGCCCGTCACAACGCTGTTGCTTGTCCAAAATGCTGACGCGGAAAGCCTTCTTCTGAAGGTAATCAAACGCCTGGCTGATCTCGAACGCGCTCGCATCAGGATGCAGCTCCTTGATCTTCAGTTCCACTTCAGCACGCAACGCACCAACAGCCTTCGCGCGCTCCACCTTGCTCGGACGATAAATCGCGGATTCAATCCGGTCACCCGCCACCTGGTAAGCCACTTCGCAAAGATCTTCGCGGGCGATCATCACCGGCGCCTCACGCTTCGCCTTGCCTGCCTTCGCGGCCAGCTCTTCCTGTGCACGCACCAGAAGTTGCACCTGAGATTGCGCAAAACGCAGCGCCTTCTTGAACTCTTCTTCGCCCAGCTCATTGGCGGCGCCTTCAATCATGATCACGTCGTTCTTGTTGCCCACGTAGACCAGATCCAGATCGCTCTCCTCACGCTGACTGTGCGTCGGGTTCACCACGAACTCTCCGCCCACCCGACCAATGCGCACCGCGCCGATCGGCCCCGCAAACGGAATGTCCGATACGCACAAGGCTGCGGACGCTCCGTTGATGCTGAGAATATCCGAATCATTCTGGCCATCCGCGCTCAGCAAAATGGTGATGATTTGGGTCTCGTAAAAATAACCCTTCGGGAACAAAGGACGCAACGGACGATCCGTCATCCGCGCTGTCAGAATTTCCTTTTCAGTTGGCCGACCTTCGCGCTTGAAGTAGCCTCCAGGGAAGCGCCCTGCTGCAGATGCCTTTTCTTTGTATTCAACAGTCAAAGGGAAGAAATCGAGACCCTCTTTGATCTTGGTCGCGGAAACAGCGGTGACGATCACCAGCGTTTCGCCCAGTTGAACGGTGACGGCACCGTCAGCCAATTTGGCCAACTTACCGGTTTCGAATGTCATGGTGCCCGCACCCAGTGTGCAGGAGATGTTTTGGATGTTCATTATGTTTGTTTTGGTTTGGGAAAGGATTGCGACGGCTTAGATAGGCAGCCGCCTTGAAAAGAAAAAATCAGGACCGATATCAATCGACGTCTGACTGAGGGGTGCCTCACTGCTTCCGTCTCGGGCCATGCTTCCATTCGGCGGTTCACCGCCAAATCCTGCGCACTAACCTGGCCTCAACGCTGCCACAAGAGCCCGACGATCAAACGAAAAAGGGGTGGACTCATTGAGTTCACCCCCACTTCAAAATCGTCGTCCTAGCGGCGCAGACCGAGCGTCTTAACCGCCTTCGTGTAGCGGTCTTCTGCCGTAACCTTCAAGTAATCAAGAAGCTTCCGGCGACGAGCCACCATCTTCAACAACCCACGGCGCGTGGAGTGGTCTTTCGAGTGTTTCGTCAAATGCTGTGTCAGGTAATTGATACGTCCCGTCAGCAGCGCGATCTGCACATCGGAGCTGCCGGTGTCCTTCTCATGCAATTGGAAGGTGTTAAGGGAGGGTGCTGTAACTTCGCTCATGGTTTTGTCAGTTCACCGCCTTGGTGAAAGGGTGGTGTTGTTTGTGGTCAATTTTAGGGCCACGAACAAAACACACACCCTACCATTGGCAAGCAAAAGTTTAAAAATCAGCCAATGTGATGCAATTTTCATAGCCATCCGGAAAACTTTTGTCCGAAATCGCATTTCCCTCTTGCCATCACCCTACCTATTTGAGTAACTAATCACGTCTTCATGAAAAAACGTCTCTCTCTCACTCTCCTCGCCGGCCTCGTCCTTGGCGGTCTCGTCATGGCGGATATCCAATCCCCTCCCGGCCATCACTTTAACTGGAGCCGCAAACTCAGCCGCGGTCTCGCTAACCTCGCTTACGGCGCCTCCGAAATCATCAACGTCTGGGACCGCTCCAATCGCAGTGACGGCGCCCACGCCGCTGCCAGTGACATGGTCGTTGAAGGCACCAAGCGCACCATCGTCCGCCTTGGCTACGGCGTCTATGAGGTCGTCACCTTCCCTTTCCCCACTTACAAGTGCACCTACCGCCCTCCGTATTACCGGAAAGAGCAACTCGACCCATGGTGGGGTTATTCAGAATTCTCACCCCAAGTCGGCTTCATCTCCCAAGTGGACTACAGCCGCACTCAAGGCTGGTAATCAGTCCGTTTCCCTGATTTAGGGTTCACCCCTTTCGAGGCGCAGGTTGTCACCAACCTGCGCCTCTTCTTTTATACCCCTCGAATTCCAGGTTGACGCATGACCTCATACCTCCGTTAACTGTTTCCGTTCGCATACCTTTCACCCACTTCCCTTTCATCCCTTCGCATTAAGCCATGCCCCTGCTACCCCTGGCTTCCGGCCTCTCCTTTGGATTCAATAACGCCACCCCCTCAGGCTTCATCATCTGCGGTCTTCTCGTTGTTCTTTCCATCGCCAGTTGGGTCGCCATGACCAGGAAGTTTCTCCTCCTCAAACGCGTCCGCAAAGCCAACGCTTCTTTCTGCAGCGACCTCCGCCGCAGCCCCCATCCGCTCTCCCTCTTCCAAGCCGGCGAGCGCTTCCTCGAGGCCCCCATGTTTCACGTCTACCACGACGCCTGCCGCGAACTCGCCTTCTACCTCCTCAATACCGACACCGTTGACGCTCACTTCAGCCGTCGCCTCCAATCCGCCGGTCGCATCACCCCCAGTGAAATGAACGCCGTCAAAGAAACCATGGAGCGCGCCGTAAGCGAAGCCGCCCTCCGTCTCGAAACTGGCCTTGGCGTCGTCGCCAGTGCCCTCAGCGGCGCCCCCGTCCTCGGACTCCTCGGCACCGTCTGGGGCGTCATGGAAAGCTTTGGCGGCCTCGCCAGCATCGCCGATGGCGGCGGCCTCCGTGCACTCGCCCCCGGCCTCTCCTCCGCCATGCTCACCACCATCGCGGGCTTGGTCGTCGCCCTGCCCAGCATGTTCGGATACAACTTCCTCGTTTCTCGGATCCGCCTCCAAATCGCCCGTATCGAGCATTTCTCCGCCGATTTCGCCAGCATCCTGGATCGCCATTTCGTCGATCACCGCACCACCACCCCGGACCTCCCATCTTCCATCAGCGATCTCGACTCCATTGGCCTGGACGCCTTCTCCGGCGCCCCCTCCGGCTTGGCTTCATCCCATCCCATCGAGTCCCACTCATGAGACACGCCCGAAACCACAACCAACTCAAATGGTTCACCGAGATCAGTGTCACCCCCCTGCTCGACCTCGTCTTCATCCTGCTCTTCGCCTTCATGGTCGCCCTGCCTCTGGTCTCCCAAACCGACGCCTTGCTCACTTCCCCTTCCGCTAACAGCGCCTCTCCCGCCCCGACACCGAGTGAGATCATTACCCTCTCCTTGCTCCCGTCCGACGCCATCCTCTGGAACGGCGCTGAAATGCCCGTGATCAGCCTCGAAACTCGTCTCACCGACTCCCTCCTCACCCAACCCAACCTCGGCGTCATCATCGAAATGACCCCCGATCTCCCAGTTTCTCGTCTGGTCTCACCCATGGCCATCCTGCAAAAAACAGGCGTCCAAAGCACCGCCATTCGCCTGACAGCCCCAACCGTTCCATGACCGCAACCGCCAGCGCTGCTCCCGAGGCCAGGCATTACGTCCTGGAACCCCTTCGCCCCGCCCTCATCGGCGTCACGATCGGCCATCTCCTCCTCGCAGCCATCGTCCTGTGGCTCGCATCAGACAGCTCCGCCCCCACTCAGGCCCCACCCGACTCTTCCTCAAAGACGGCGTCACCTGCCTTGCTTTGGTTCCGTCCCGCCGATTTCCAATCTCCCCTGCCCCTAAACGCCTCCGTCCCCACCGCAGCGACCACCCCTCCACCGGCAACTCGCAACGCCTCCCGCTACATCACGCTCTCGCGCGTCACCTCCGCCTCAACAAGCACCCTGTCTCCCCCCGCCACCTCCAGCCAGCCCTCCCCTCTCACCAGCGCGGCCCCCAGCGCCGCCACCATGAGCGAACTCGACCAAATCGACGAAGCTCTCTACGAGGCCTTCATGCAGGTCTGGACCCCTCCCGACCTCGAACAAACCGCCCCTTCCAAGCGAACCACCCGTCTCGACATCTCACTCAACGCTGACCTCGCCCTCGTTCAAGCCGACCTCGTCGCTCCATCCGGCTCCACCGAACTCGATCTCTCCGTGCTCCTTGCCGTCGAAAAAGTCGCCGAACGCCTACGAAGCCGCCTCGTGAAGCCAGACTCCCTCAAAATTCCCAACTCCCTCCCTTCCTCTTTTCAAAATTCGCGTTACGTGTGTCGTATTCAGTTCCAGATCGAATGACCCAGGCAATCCAGCGTTTCAGCCTTCTTTTGACGCTCCTCTTTTTAGCGCCAACCGAGAGTCCTGCCTTCATGGGTCTCGGCAGCAAGAAAAAGGACCCAAGTCAAGCTCCCGAGAAGTCCCCCCAGCTCCCCGCCCTAAGCATCATTCCCTTCACCGGCAGTTCAGGCACCAGCGCCCAAAAAGGCATCATCGAGGAACTCGAACAGTCCCGCTCTTTCGACGTCCTTTCGCCCGGCACCAAAGCCGATCCCTCTCAATCCTCCTTCGAACTCTCCGGTGACTCAGTCGGCGGACGCGTCTCCAGCCGCCTGAAGGATAGCTCCGGCAAACTCCTCTTCGAACGCACCTACGCCGCCCCCGGACTCGACGAAAACCTCCAAGCGCTCTCAGACGACCTCACCTTCGCCATCACCGGCAAACCCGGCCTCGCTACCAGCCGGATCGTCTTCGTCAGCAACAAGACCGGCGTCAAACAAATCTACCTCTCCAATGCCGACGGCGGTAACATTCAACAAGTCACTCGCCATCGCCACGGCGCCGTCAGCCCATCCCTTTCCCCGGACGCCTCCCTGCTCGCGTTCACCAGCTACCGCACCGGCTTCCCGGAAGTCACCTTGATGGACCTCGGTGGCGGTATGGAACGCGTCGTCACGGACACCCCGGGCGCCAACTTCGGTGCCTCAATCGCCCCGGATGGCCAGCACCTCGCCCTGGTGATGAGTTTCCTCGGCAACCCCGAAATCTTCGTCACCGACCTCGCCACCAACTCCGCCGGCTGCCTCACCGAATCCATCGGCGTCCCCTGCAGCCCCTCCTGGAGTCCCACCGGCACCCGCCTCATTTTCTCTAGCGACGAAGGCCGCGGCCAGCAACTCTACGTCGCCGACTTCGGTTCGGAAAAATCTCCTGGCGCCCTGCAACGCTTTAACGTGGGCTATCGGTTTGCAACCGATCCCACCTGGTCACCCGACGGCACCCAGGTCGCCTTCACCGCCCGCAGCCGTGCGTCCTGGGTCGTCGCCATCAAAGACTATCCATCCGGCCGCACCCGCGTGATCCAACGCGGCGCCACCCACCCCTCCTACAGCCCGAACGGCCGCTACCTGATTTACACCGAAAACGGCGACCTCTACCGCCATGATCTGGTCTCAAACTCAAGACGCCTCCTCATCAGCGACTTCGGCGAAGTCTCCGAACCCCGATGGATGAATTGATCCGCCCCACTCACCATCACGTGAAACGCTTTTTCTTTTCTCTCATCATCGCAGCGACCGCCACCTCATGTGGCACGCTCAAACAGGACAACGCCGCGGTCGTCTACGCCCTCGGTTCGCGCGATGGATTCGCCTCCCCCCTTGCAGGAAACCTCACTCCCGCCTGCCCGGCACTGAGCTTCGTCGGCGATCACCACACCATCAGTGGTCGTCACCTGATCAGCCTTCGCAAAGTGGCTGATCAGAGCAAGCAAGACAAAACCCGCCTGCTCATCGCCGGATACACCTCACCCAAACTCCCCCAGGATTACGCCCGCTCCCTCTCCGAACGCCGCGCCCAGGATGTTCGTCAGCAACTCATCGAGATGGGCGTCGAAGCCGGTTCAATCCACACCCTGGGCCTCGGCAACGACTTCTCCCCCTCCGGACCCTCCAGCGACGTCGTTGTCATCTACCACGCCACCCCACGCTCCACCTCCGGCACCACGGAATCACTCTCCTCAAACTAGACTCGACCTGGAGCTTGGCGGGTCGAGCCATTCCACCCGAATTCCGAAGTTCGAGCGGCCGGAGGCGGTGCCTCCAACTTCGGAGTTCAAGTTCAACACCTCCCGTCAGAACAATCTCCAGTTCACAAAGAATCCATTTGCAAAAGCCCCCGCCCCGCCTTTACTCCCCACTCCTCTCTGAGGAAACGGGCAGATACCCAAGCGGCCAACGGGGGCAGACTGTAAATCTGCTGGCTTTGCCTACGCTGGTTCGAATCCAGCTCTGCCCACCACCTTACCCCATAAGGCTTCCAAGAGAAACTCAGGCGCTCAAACGAGCGCCTCTTTCTTATCGTTCGCACTGCGTTTGCATTCCATCAGACCTCAAAAGCCCAGGTTTGCGGGGCGTGTGCACTTCGCCCCGGCCGGCCCGTGTGCATCCCGACCCCTTCCAGCGGCAGCCTTTCGGCCCTCAGAGGTGCTTTCCTTGCCTGTGTTTCTCCCCACCCTGCCCCCCGATCCGGCGGGGCGGTTGATCCCCCTTGCACTTGAGCGCGGTCTCCTTCTCCGCGGAGGATCTGCTTCAACGCCTGCGCCTTTTCTGCGACACCTATCTTTCCGGCATGCGCCAAGCAGCGGCGTATCGATCGGCTGGCTACTCTCCCAATCCCTCAGAGACGGAGACAGCAAAGGTTGTTCGAACCTCCGCTGTCTCCCTCTATCTTGACGCCAGACGAGTCGAAGCAGCGAGGGCGGGGGTGATGACCCGGAAACAAGGACTCGCCTTGCTCGGGGCGACTGCAGAAGATTCAAGTCAGCCAGTTTTGGTGCGGGCGCGTGCCGTGGAGACACTGAGCCGACTTCAGGGTTGGAACGCGCCAACGCAGGCGGACGGCCAGCTTGAACGTTCCACCGCTCTGGCAGAAAGCCATGTCTTGCTTGTTGGGCCGGGTGGCCGCAGCGAACTGCCTTGGCCACTCCCACCGTTCAGACTTTATCGGCCGCACTGGCCATCGCTCGCAACTCATCTCTGACCCGCTTCTCCAGTGCCCGCGGGCCCAGGACCTGCGCCTTGCGACCCCAGCTCAGCACCCAGCGGGTAGTCACCTCCAAACCGCAAAGCCTTACCTGGAACTCGATCACACTGCCGTCCGGCTTCATTGGCACGATCTCCTGCGACCTATGCCACATCCGCTTTCGCCCACCCAACGCCGCCAATGCGGGCTTGCAGCAGCACCTTACCGCGCCAGCGGCGTTTGGCATGCACAGCCATACCGCACAGCCTGAGGAACGATGACAACTCGTAGTAGAGTTTCATGAATAGATCAGGCTAAGGATCGATTCTTGACAGATGAGGCCCTGATGGGCAGCCATGCTTCCATGCCCCGACAGGTTCGCTTTCAATACTCAGGCGCGCTTTATCATGTCACCGCACACAGGGATCGGTGTCATGGGGGTCTGACCCTTACGCCTTACGCCGCGCGCTTCAGGTGGCGGCGGGTGAGCAGGCCGGCATAGCAGCAGAGCCCGAGTAGCGCGAGATGGATCGACGACGGCTCGGGGACGGCGCTGATCTCGTACTCGTAAAAGAGGTTGAGTTTGTTGCCATCCACCACGGCCAGCGAGAAGGTGCCGCCCCTTAGGTCGTTGGTGAATCCGTTGGTGCCGTTGGTGGCGGCGGTGTTGATGTCGAAACCGCCCGCGTTGAAGCCCGTGATCCCGCCCAAGGCGGTGGCAATGGTCCAGGAGAAATTCCCGCCGCTGAAGAAGTTCTGCGCGTCGCCAGTCGTGGCACCAGCGGACGAGAGCGACCAGAGATTCAGGTTGAAGGGATTCGCGGACGAGAGGGCGGTGAGATCCAGCGCCCCGGTGATGACGAAGGTGTCCCAGCCGGTGCCTGCGGTGCCGAGGGCGTCCACGAGCTGCCAATTGTAGTTGCCATCGGCCTGCCAGATCACATTGCCACTCGCCGTGAGGGTGCCCGGGCTGTTGCCGGGGCCGATGGTCCCACCGCTTTGAACCACGAGCGCGCCGATGGTGCCGGATCCGCCGAGGGTGGCACCGGCTCCGACCGTGGTGGCGGAACTGGAAATATCACCATTCACCACGAGAACCCCGCCCGTGACGGTGGTGGCTCCGGTGTAGGTGCTGGTGCCGGTGAGGGTGAGCGTGCCCGTGCCTGCTTTGGCCAGGCCGCCCTCGCCAGAGAGGCTTCCCGAGGACATGCCCTCATTGATTGTAACGGTTTGTGTGGCACCCACCGCGACATTCCCGCCGTTGTAGGATTGGATCGTCGTGCCTGCGGCGTTCACGTTGAGCGTGCCGCCGGAGATGGTGGTGATGGCGGCATCCGTTCCGGAGACGTTGAGCGTGCCGCCGGAGACGGTGGTGATGTTGGCACCCCTGCCAGCGGCGTTCACGTTGATCGTGCCGCCGGAGATGGTTGTAATGGCGGCATCCACGCCGGTGACGTTGAGCGTGCCGCCGGAGACGGTGGTGATGGTGGTATCCGTTCCGGAGACGTTCACCGTCGCCGTGCCAGTGACTTCGGTCACCGTGCTGTTGGATCCGGACAAGTCGGTCGTGCCGCCGCTGAAGTCACCGCCTGATATCGTGCCTGCGTTGAGGATGGTGCCGCCGTTATTGGTCAGGGTATTGGCGATGTTGTAGTTGGCCAGATCCAGGACGGTGTTGGCCCCGATCGTCAGCGCGCCCGTGCCGAAAGCGCTGCTGTTACCCGCGGTGAGCGTTCCGCCGCTGATCGTGGTGCCACCGCTGTAGGTATTGGACCCTGTGAGGGTCAGCGTGCCTGCGCCGGATTTCGTCACCGCTCCCGTGCCGCTGATGATACCCGCATAGGTCAAGGCATCCGAGCGGTTGAAGGCGAGAGTGGCGTTGTTGGTCACGTCGCCTGCGATCGAGCCGCCGGTCCCTCCGCTTCCCACAGACAAGGTGCCTGCGGAAATGGTGGT
>CANETF010000041.1 GCA_947440575.1 Verrucomicrobiaceae bacterium | reverse complement strand
GGGTGGTGGCGAGGAGGTGGGTGGTGGGGAGAGGCGAGGCGAGGTGGGTGGCGAGGGTTTGCTGGACGGGGGGTGGGAGGAGGTCGATGTCGTCGAGGAGGAGGGTGCTGTGGGTGGGGGCGGTGTTGAGGTGGTGGAGGAGGGTGTCGGGGGAGGTGATTTGGCGGGAGTCGAGGATGGTGAGGGGGCCTGAGGGGGTGCGGTGGGCGTGGATGATGCGTGCGGCGAGGCTTTTGCCGGAGCCGGTGGGGCCGGTGATGAGGGTGGGGACGGGGTTGGTGCAGGCGCGGGCGATGCCGATGAAGACGGGCTGGAGGCAGGGGGCGCTGCCGATGAGGTTGGCGGTGTGGGGGGAGTCGGGCGGGTTGGGGGAGGGTGGGGGGTCGGGGTGGGTGAGGAGGAGGGATTGGAGGGCGGTTTCGAGCTGGCGGAGGTCGAGGGGTTTGGTGAGGTACAGGGTGGCGCCGGATTTTTGGGCGGTGATGGCGTGGTCGAGGGTGGCGTGGGCGGTGATGATGAGGATGGGGAGGCGGGGGTCCTGGGCGCGGAGGCGGGTGAGGACGTCGAGGCCGCTGAGGTCTGGGAGGCCGATGTCGAGGATGACGGCGTCGAAGCGGGTGGATTGGGCGGCTTGGAGGGCGGCCTGGGCGGTGGGGGCGAGTTCGGGGAGGAGGCCGATGCGGCGGGCGGCGGTGGCGAGGGCGGCGCCGATGGCGTGCTCGTCTTCGACGATGAGGATGCGGTGGGGGGGCATGGTCAGGCTTGGGGGGAGAGAGGGAGGGTCAGGGTGACGAGGGCTCCGGGGGGCGGGTTTTGGTTTTGGAAGCAGAGATCGCCGCGATGGGCGTGGGCGATTTCGCGGGCGACGGCGAGGCCGAGGCCCATGCCGCCTTCGCGTTCGGAGAAGAAGGGGTCGCTGCCGTGGAGGAGGGCGTTTGGGGAGAAGCCGGGGCCGGTGTCTTCGATTTGGAGGGTGAGATGGGTGTCGGTGGAGTGCAGGGAGAGTTCGATTTTGCCGTCGGCGGGGGTGGCTTGGATGGCGTTGAGGATGAGGTTGGAGAGGGCCTGGTGGAGGCGGTTGGGGTCGCCGAGGACGGTGGGGGCTGTGGTGGTGGGGGCGGGGGTGAGGATGACGCCGGCGTGGGTGGCCTGGGGCAGGAGGAGCTGGCAGGTGCGGGCCTGGAGGTGGGCGAGGTTGATGGGGGTGAGGACGGGCGGGGAGGGGCGGGCGAAGTGGAGCCACTGGGAGACGAGGTCTTCGATGCGGGTGGTTTCGCTTTCGATGAGCTGTTGGGACTGGCGGCGTTCGGGTTCGGTAGCGCCTTCGAGGAGTTGGGCGTGGAGGCGGATGGCGGCGAGGGGGTTGCGGACTTCGTGGGCGAGGGAGGTGGCCATGCGGCCGAGGATGGCGAGGCGCTCGGCCTCGGTGCGGCGTTGGCGTTCGCTGGCGAGGGTGGTGTGGGTGGATTGGAAGCTGAGGGCGAGCTGGCCGATTTCGTCTGAGCGGTGGATGGGAAGAGCGGGCAGGGGTTGGTCTTGGCCGAGGAGGGGGACGGCCCGGGCGAGTTGGCTGAGGGGGCGGGTGACGCGGCGGGCGATGAGGATGCCGAAGAGGGCGGCGAGGAGCCAGAAGGCGGCGAGGGTGAGCCAGGTGTCGGGGCGGAGGAAGACGGCGGAGCCGGGGCGGGCGGGACGGGCGAAGAAGATGCTGGTGGGAGGATCGCTGGAGGGAAGGAGGATGCCGATGACGAGGAGGGTGTTGATTTGTCGGGGTTGGGCTTCGGCGGGGAGGGTGGGAGGGAGATTTGGGGGGGCGTTGCCGATGCGTTGGCGGGCTTGCTGGAACCAGACGGAGAGGCCGAGGAGTTTGGCGAGTTGGTCGGCCATTTGTTCACTCCGGGGGAGGGTGGATTGGTTGAGGAAGGCGGCGTTTGCCTGGGCGAGGGCGCTGAAGGCGATGCGGTCTTCGCGTTCGGCGAAGCGTTTGAAGACGGCGACGAGCATGAGGGACCCGAGCAAGGCGAAGGCGACGAGGCTGAGGGGCAGCCAGGTGGCGATGCGATGGGTGGGGGAGTGGGACATGACCGGAGGCGCTGGGGTGTAGCTTGTCAGGTGGGGGCGGGTGCGTCCAGTGTGGAGGGTGTGGGTGGTTGGTTTTTGTCCACTGGGGTGAGGGTGTGGGCGATATTCGACCTAGCGAGGTGCTTGGCGTTTTTGAGGGCGGCTTGTAGGCTTGGGGTCTGCATGGAAACAGATCAATCCCAATTTCAAGTGACGGTGAGGCAACAGTGGCACGGCATTTTTTTTGCCGGAGCCGTGATGGCAGCGGTGTGGGCGCAAGGTGAGGAGGCGAAGGTGGCGCCGTTGTTGGAGCCGGTGGTGGTGACGGCGACTTTGGCGGAGGCGGCGCTGGTGGATGTGCCGTATTCGGCGGCGCATGTGAGTGATCGACGGATTGGCGAGTTGCAGGCGGCGAGTTTTCCGGAGGCGTTGCAGCAGCAGCCGGGGATCATGTTGCAGCAGACGGGAAGAGGGATGGGGTCGCCTTTTATCCGGGGGTTTACGGGTTTCCGGAATTTGGTGATGATTGACGGGGTGCGTTTCAATAACTCGGTGTTTCGGGAGGGGCCGAACCAGTATTGGAGTTTGATTGATGCGTTGAGTTTGGATGGGATCGATGTGGTGAAGGGGCAGGGGTCGGTGCTGTTTGGGAGTGATGCGGTGGGCGGTGTGGTGAACGCGCTGACGAAGGGGCCGGTGTATCGCGAGGGGCCGGGGGTTTATGCGACGGGGGGGATGGCGACTCGGTATGCGACGGCGGAGCGGAGCTGGATGGGGCGGATCGAGGGGAGTGTGAGTGAGGCGGATCGCTACGGGGTGCATGTGGGGGTGACGGGGCGGACGTTTGGGGATTTGCAGGCGGGGGGGTTGGGGCGGCTACCGAACACGGGCTATGATGAGCTGGGGGTGGACTTAAAGATGGAGGTGTTTTTGGAGCCGGAAACGAAGGTGATTTTGGCGCACAATCAGTTTCATCAGGACGATGTGTGGCGGACGCACCGGACGATTTATGCGGTGCCGTTTGCGGGTTCTGAGGTGGGCGAGGAGCTGGCGCATGTGTTTGATCAGGATCGCTATTTGACTTATGTCAGGCTGGAGTCGGATCGGGATTATGGGTGGCTGCAGCATTACGATGTGACGGTGTCCCACCAGCGGTTTAGCGAGGAGCGGCAGCGGCAGCGGACGCGCGGGCGATCCGATTTGGAGGGGTTTGATGTGGATACCTGGGGCATTGCGGCGAATTTCCGGAGTGAGTCGCCACTGGGGACGCTGAGCTATGGGGCGAGTTATTATTATGATGATGTGGGGGCGTTCCGGGTTTCACGGAGTTCGGACGGGACTAAGGTGGGGGCGCAGGGTCCGGTGGCGGATGATTCGGCGTATCATTTGTTGGGGGTGTATGTGCAGGATGAGATTCGGTTGAGTGATTCGCTGGATTTGATTTTGGGAGGCCGATACACGTATGCGAAGGCGGAGGCGGGTGAGATTGAAGATCCGCAGTCGGGTCGGGTGTATTCGGAGTCGGATGCGTGGCAGGATTTGAGCGGGAGTGCGCGGCTGCAATGGAGTGTGGATGAAGCGAAGAAGTTGCGGGTGTTTGGGGGGGTATCGCAGGCGTTCCGGGCGCCGAATCTTTCGGATGTGAGCCGGTTTGATGTGGCGCGTTCGAACGAAGTTGAGGTGCCGGCAGCGGGGCTGGATCCGGAGGAGTTTGTAAACTGGGAAGTGGGGGTGCGTTGGGTGGGGGAAAAGGTGAGCGGGAGTGTGGCGTATTTTTACACGGACATTCAGGATTTGATCGTGCGTGCGCCAACGGGGAATCTGCGGGAGGATCAGGTGGAGGTGACGAGGCGCAATGGGGGATCTGGCTTTGTGCAGGGGATTGAGGGCAATCTGAGTGTGAAGTTGACGGATGACTGGACGTTGTTTGGGAATTTGACGTGGCAGGAGGGTGAGGTGGAGGGCTTCCCGACGTCGTCGCAGCGCCAGGTGACGGAGCCGTTCAGTCGGCTGATGCCATTGACGGGGCTGGCGGGGTTGCGTTGGGACAGTCCGGGGCGGCGCTGGTTTGTCGAGGGGACGGTGCAGATGGTGGACGATGCGACGCGGTTGAGCACTGGCGACAGGGGCGACACGCAGCGGATTCCGCCGGGGGGGACGCCGGGATTCACGGTGGCGACGCTGCGGAGTGGTTGGCAGGTGAATGAGGCGCTGCTGCTGACGGCGGCGGTGGAGAATTTCACGGATGAGGCGTACCGGATTCATGGTTCGGGGGTGAACCAGCCGGGGGTGAACTTTGTGTTTGGGGCGCAGGTGAGGTTTTAGAGAGAGCGGACGGGGTTGTCGGTTTTTGACAACTTAGGCGGCTGGGCCGCTTGGGTTGAGATGCGGACAAGAGTGTCCGCGCTCCTTTCTCGTGCGCGTCTTGGCAAGGCGGGACTTGTTCCAGGTGCGCGTCTGGGTAGGGTTGGGGCATGGCATTGAAGGCGACGATTTACAAGGTGGCGGTTCAGGTTTCGGACTTGGATCGCAATGAATACAGCGATCACAATCTGACGATTGCGCGGCATCCTTCGGAGACGGATGAGCGGATGATGGTGCGGGTGTTGGCGTTTGCCTTGAATGCGCCGCCGACGAATGATCGGGGGTATTTGGAGTTTGGGAAGGATTTGTGGGATGCGGACGAGCCGCCGCTGTGGCGGAAGGATTTGACGGGATTGCTGGTGGATTGGATCGAGGTGGGGCAACCGGATGAGAAGCTGCTGCTGCGGGTGAGCAGCCGGGCGGAGCGGGTGGTGGTGTATTGTTATGGTTCGGCGAGTGGGGTGTGGTGGAGCGGGCTGGCGAACAAGATGACACGGGCGAAGAATCTGACGGTGTGGCAGGTGCCTGCGGAGCAGAGTGAGGCGCTGGGGGCGTTGGCGAAGCGGTCGATGGATTTGCAGGTGACGATTCAGGAGGGGAGCATTTGGGTGGGGGATGGGGAGCACTCGGTGGAGATTGGGTTGCAGTGTCTTTATGGTGGGCAGTGAGGTGAGGGAAGTCGACTGAGGAGGCATTTGTCGAGCGCGCAGACCATGATATGATCCGCGCGATGTTTCGTGGTTCTATTCTCTCCCTTTTTGGTCTTCTTCCTTCTTTCTGTTTCGCGCTTGAGATTCAGGTGTCCAGCGAGGTGTCTTTGAGTCAGGCGGTGGCGCAAATCCGGGAGGCCCGAAAAGCAAATCCAGGGCAATCGGCGACGATCCTTTTGCCGGAAGGCATCACTGAACTAAAACAGCCGATTTCACTGGGTCTCGAGGATTCGGGTCTCACGATTGCAGGCACCGAGAGCACCCTGGCGGGTGGGCCACTGATCACCGGCTGGTCGGCGCATGACGGGCAGATTGTGAAGGCGGAAGTTTCCAAGCTGCTGCCGAAAGGTTTTCTGCCGAAACAACTGCTGTGCGATGGCGAGCGCCAGATTCTCGCCCGCTACCCGAACTTTGATGCGAAGGACCCACTCTACGGAGGCTGGGCCTTTGTGGCTGCGTTTCCGCCAGCGGGAGCTCCTGAGGGGCATCTTTGGAAGCGCACGCTGTATGTGAAGCCCGAGGATGTTCGATCATCCTGGGCGCATCCTGAGGATGTGGAGATCGATATCTTTGCGCAATACGGCTGGTGGAATTTCATTGAGCCGGTGGTGTCGCTTGATCCGCAGACTCGAAAGCTCACTTTGAAGAAGGACTGTGGTTACGATCTGCATCCCCACAATCGGTATCATTTTCAGAACGCGCTCGAAGAGCTGGATGCTCCTGGCGAATGGTTTTACGACAAGCACACGGGCGCGCTGTATTTCTGGCCGGTCAAGCCCATCGATCAATGCGAGGTGAGGCTGCCGATTTGCGACAGCTTCTTCATGATCAAAGGGGCGAAAAGCATCACCATTCGCGGGCTTACCCTTACCGGCTGCCACGGCAGCGCCATCACGTTTGAGCGGGCGGAGGATTGCCTTGTCGAAAAGTGCCTCATCACGAAGGTGGGTGCGTTCAACGGCAGTGGTGTCAGCGTGAGCGATGGCAGCAACGTTCGTGTCTCACGCTGCGAGATCAGCTACACTGGCAGCAATGGAGTCAGCCTCAGTGGCGGAGATCGCAAAACGCTTACGGGTCCCGGACACAGCGTCGAGGACTGCCACATCCATCACATGGGTGTGTTCAATAAAAACGCGTGCGGAGTCAGGATGAGTGGCGTGGACCAAGCCGTGCGGCATTGCCACATTCACGATGGCCCGCGCATGGGCGTGCAAATGGGAGGGAACAACCTCATCGTCGAATACAACCACCTTCATCATCTCTGTCTGGAGACGCAGGACGGCGGTGCGATCTATACTGGCGGTCGCGATTGGATCAGCAGTCGTGGCAGCAAGTGGCGCTACAATTTGATTCACGATGTCATCGGATGCGGGCAGGAGGCGGGTGGCTTAAAGCATCCATGGTTTACCTTTGGACTGTACCCTGACGACAACACGGGCGGACTCGATATCATCGGCAACATCGTCTACCGGGTCGCCTACACGCCAATCCACATGCACAACGCGCGGGATTGCGTTGTCGAAAACAACGTCTTTGCCCTCGGCGGGAAGTTTCAGTTCGATCTGCACGGTTGGAACAGAGAGCACCGCTATTACGCGAACCATCTCGAGACCATGACCAAAGGCTACGAATCCGTCGCCGGGGAGCTCGCCTGGACTAGCATGCGGGGGATGGATTTGCATCCGAAGGACGCCATCCGCGACGACGGCACGATGATGAGCGGCAACAGCTTCCAGCGAAACATTCTGTTCAGCGACACCGCTGGCGTGAAGTATGGCGACATCCGCCACGCCACGGCCAAGTGGAACACCATTGATCACAACCTTGCCTGGAACGGCAGCCACCCTGTCGTCACCGGCATCAACAAAGTCGGGCCTGACAAGCCGGGCGAGCCGTTGCTCACTGAAAACTTTGACCGCGTGGCCAATGGCAACACCATCAAAGGCTGGGGTTTCAACCATCGTCCCAACAAGGACGTGCAACTCGTTGGAGCGGACGGTGCGTTGCGAGTGGACTGTGCCTTTGGCACCGAACCCGGCAATACGAAGACCGTTTTCCACGGTCCCGATGTGCCCATCAGGCCGGGGGCTGCTTATCGCGTGCGTCTCCGTATCAAATCGACCGAACCCACCGCGAAACTTGGCTTCGCCCTCGCCACCTTCAAAAACGGGGAAGGCTACTGGCAGACGCAAAGTGTCAGTCTGACTGCAACGCCTGAGTGGAGCGAGGTCGAAGTCACGGGTCGCATGCCCCGCGAGAATGAAGCGAACTGGAAGCCGTGGATGAAGCACTTCTGGCTCCGCATTGATTGCCACGAGCCGAAGGGCCAAGTTTTCATCGACGACCTTCGCCTGACCGAATGCGCTCCACTTGACGAATGGGCTTCCTGGCAAGCCGAGGGCTGGGACAAGAACAGTCTCGTCGCTGATCCGCTCTTCGTGGATTGGAAGAACGACGACTTCAGGCTGAAGCCAGAGTCGCCAGCCTTCAAGCTGGGTTTTGAAGCGATCCCGGTGGAGGAGATTGGGATCCGGAAGTAGTTGAGAACCTGACATGGGTTGGGTTGCGTGGCCGCTGTGCAGCTGAAGGATCGGGGCTGGTGGAAGAGCGGGGTTTGTGGCATTGGGAGGTTGTGATTGATGATGCGTTCATGATGGAGCGGGTGCCGGCGGAGCTGATGGATCGGCTTTGGGCGGCGGGTTGGCGGCATTTTGGGGCGCTGTTTTTCCGGTATGGGACGCAGGAGGATGAGGCGGGCGGGGTGGATGTGATTTGGCCTTTGAGGATCGATTTGGAGCGGTTTGAGTTTTCAAAGAGTCAGCGGCGGGTGCTGCGGCGGAATGCGGATGTGGAGGTGGTGTTTCAACCGGCGCAACGGAGTGAGGAGGCGGAGGCGTTGTTTGAGCGGCACAAGGGGCGGTTCACGCGGAATGTGCCAGCGGGGCTGGGGAGTTTTCTTTCAGCGGAGCCGGCGACGGTGCCGTGCGAGTGTGTGGAGTGTCGGGTGACGCTGGGGGGTGAGCTGGTGGCGCTGAGTTTTCTGGATGTGGGGGTGGAGGCGTCGTCTTCGGTGTATGGGGTTTTTGAGCCGGATCTGGGGCGGCGTAGTTTGGGGGTGTTGACGATGCTGAAGGAGATCGAGCACAGCCGGGCGCGGGGGTGCCGGTGGTATTACCCGGGGTATGCGACCCAGGGGTCGAGTGCGTATGACTACAAGAAGCAGTTTGGGGCGCTGGAGTTTTTGGACTGGGAGAGTGGGGAGTGGCGAGGGTTGGTAGGGAGTGATCAGTAATCAGTAATCAGTAATCAGTGGTCAGTGGAGTGGAGTGGAGTGGAGGAAGGCGGATCTGAACCACGAATGGCACGAATGGGCACGAATGGGGGTGGGCGGGCGAGCCAGGGGCTCGCTCCACGGGGTGGGGTGAGTCGGTGACTTGCGTTGGGGTGGGGATTGCGCTTTGGTGACGACTTATGTCCAACCGCAAAGGCATCGTTTTGGCTGGGGGCTCCGGCACTCGGCTTTATCCACTTACTATCGCTGTCAGCAAGCAATTGATGCCTGTGTATGACAAGCCGATGATTTATTATCCGATCTCGGCGCTGATGCTGGCGGACATTCGTGAGATTTTGATCATTTCGACGCCGCATGATTTGCCGAATTTTCGCAAGCTGCTGGGGGATGGATCGCAGTGGGGGGTGAGGTTTGAGTATGCGGAGCAGCCGAAGCCGGAGGGGTTGGCGCAGGCGTTTATCATTGGGGAGGAATTTATTGATGGGGGCAAGGCGGCGCTGGTGCTGGGGGACAATCTTTTTTATGGATCGCAGTTTCGGAAGGCGATCGAGAGTGCGGGGGAGCAGGAGAGTGGGGCGACGATTTTTGGATACTACACGGCGACGCCGGAGGACTATGGGGTGGTGGAGTTTGATGCGAGTGGGAAAGCGATTTCTTTGGAGGAGAAGCCCGAGAAACCGAAGAGCAACTATGCGGTGCCGGGGATTTATTTTTATGATGAGCAGGTGTGTGAGATTGCACGGGGGTTGAAGCCGTCGAAGCGGGGTGAGTTGGAGATCACGGATTTGAATCGCATCTACCTGGACAAAGGAGAGATGCGGGTGGAGGTGCTGGGGCGGGGGACGGCGTGGCTGGACACGGGGTCACCGGATGCGCTGGCGGAGGCGACGGATTTTGTGAAGGTGATTCAGCATCGGCAGGGGCTCAAAATCGCGTGTTTGGAGGAGATTGCGTACAACAAGCGGTGGATCAGCAAGAAGGAGCTGTTGGACACAGCGGAGCGTTTGGGGAAGACGGAGTATGCGGTGTACTTGAAGAAGTTGGCGCAGTATGATCGGGCGTTTGGGGACTTGGGGCCGATTGTTTGACCTGAGGCTATGTCATTGAGCCGCTTTTACCTTGCTGCCGACCAGTGGTCGGAGGGTGGGGTGATGCGGCTGGGGGAGGAGGAGGCGCATCACTGCACGCGGGTGCTGCGGAAGCGGGTGGGGGATGAGGTGGAGGTGTTTGATGGGTGCGGGCGGGTGGCGCGGGGTCGGATCGCGGTGGCGCGCAAGGAGGTGGTGGAGGTGCAAGTGGAGCCGGAGATGCGGCATCCGGCGCTGGGGCATGAGGTGCATGTACTGCCAGCTTTGATCAAGGGGGAGGCCTTTGAGTGGCTGCTGGAGAAGGCGGTGGAGCTGGGGGCGGCGTCGGTGAGGCCGGTGATCACGGCGAATTCGGTGGTGCAGTGGGATGCGGGGCAGGGGGAGAAGAAGATGGCGAAGTGGCGCCGGCACATGCTGGAGGCGGCGAAGCAGTGTCACACGCCGTTTTTGCCGGAGTTGCGGGCGCCGGTGATGTTGGGGGAGGCGCTGGGGGATTCGGAGGGAGAGATATTGAAGCTGGTGCCGGCGTTGTTCGGCGAGGTGAGGTCGCTGGCGGGGGCGGTGGGGGAGTGGGGGGAGAGGAGGAGGCGGGCGATGGTGTTGATCGGGCCGGAGGGGGATTTTTTGGAGGGTGAACTGCAGGCGGCGGTGGCGGCGGGGTTTCAGCCGGTGACGCTGGGGCCGTTGATTTTGCGGGCGGAGACGGCGATGGTGGCGACGCTGGCGTATTTGACGCAGTCGTGGGTGGGGGACGAGTGACTATTCCGAGGCAGCTTTCTTTTTGCCTTTGTTCTTGCCCTTCTCTTTGCCTTTGGCAGGGGAAGTTTTCGGGGTGTTGGGGGTGGGCATGGGGGCTTTGATTTCGGTTTGCCAGGTGTGGAGTTTGGTAAGGAGGGCCTGGGCTTTTTCGGATTGGGCGGTGGCGAGGTTGGTCGTTTCGCCGATGTCGTCTTTGAGGTTGTAGAGTTCGAGGTGTTTGTCCTCCATGAACTCCATGAGTTTCCAGTCGCCGCTGATGACGGTGGCGACGGGGGTGGTGCGCCAGGTGTTGGCACCGGCGCCGAGGTAGCCGGGGAAGTTTTGGAAGATGGCGTCGCGTTTCAGGGTGGTGGCGGGGTTTTTGAAGAGGGGGACAAGGCTTTCGCCATCCTGGGGTTGGCCGGGAGGTGGCTGGGCGGCGGCGATTTCGACCAGGGTGGGGTAGAGGTCGACGTGGATGGTGGGGATGTTGCAGGTGGTGGCGGGTTGGGTGATGCCGGGCCAGCGGACGATGAAGGGGACGCGGGTGCCGCCTTCGTAGAGGCTGCCTTTACCGCTGCGGAGGGGGGTGTTGTCGGTGACGTCACCGCCTTTTTTCATGAGGCCTTCGCGCTCGTAACCGCCGACACCGCCGTTGTCACTGGTGAAGATGAGGACGGTGTTTTGGCTGAGCTGGAGTTCGTCGAGTTTGGCCATGATGCGGCCGACGCTTTCGTCGACGCTGGCGATCATGGCGGCGTAGACGGGGTCGTTGTGGCCGCCGACACCGGGCTTGGCTTTGAATTTTTCGATGAGTTCTTTTTTGGCTTGATAGGGCGAGTGCACGCCGAAGTGGGGCAGGTAGAGGAAGAAGGGGGTGTCTTTCCTGCGCTGGATGAAGTCGACGGCTTTGTCGGTGAGGAAGTCGGCGAGGTAGGCGTCTTTGGGAATGTCGGTCTTGGGGTTGGTTTGGAAGTGGATGTGTTTGCCGTCGGAGACGAGGGCCTCGTCGAAGCCGCGGTCGCCGGGGTGGTGGCCACCGCTTTCGCCGAGGTGCCATTTGCCGAACATGGCGGTGGCGTAACCGGCGGCTTTGAGGGGCTGGGGTAGGATGGTGATGTTGAGGGGGAGGCTGGTGACGTTGTCGGCAGGGCGGAGGGGGCGGGTCTGCCAGTCGAAGCGGTCGATGCCGCCGACGGTGTAGATGCCGGTGCGGGGGCCGTATTGGCCGCTCATGAGGGCGGCGCGGGTGGGCTGGCAGTTTTGGGCGTGGTGGTGGCTGGTGAGTTTGAGGCCCTGGGTGGCGAGTTTGTCGATGTTCGGCGTCTCGTAGTAGGTGCTGCCGAAGGTGCCGGTGTCGGTGTAGCCGAGGTCGTCGGCCATGATGAAGATGATGTTGGGCTGGGCGGCGAGACTGAGGGAGGCGGTGAGGGCGAGGGCCAGCAGGGTGGGCAGGAGTTTCATGCGCGGCTGAAACCGGACTGCGCGTGTGTTTCTTTCGACGGGATGCGTTCCTAGTGGGGCGGTGAGGAGTAAATCAGGCTAGGTTGGCGAGTTCGCGCATGGGGAGGCCGTGGGTGGCGAGGTAGTGTTTGACGTCGGCGACGGTGTATTCGCCGAAGTGGAAGATGCTGGCGGCGAGGACGGCGTCGGCTTTGCCTTCTTTGAGGACATCGACCATGTGGTCGAGGTTGCCGGCGCCGCCGCTGGCGATGACGGGGATGGTGACGGCCTCGCTGACGGCGCGGGTGAGGGCGATGTCGTAACCGGCTTTGGTGCCGTCTGCGTCCATGCTGGTGAGGAGGATTTCGCCGGCGCCGCGGCGGCAGACTTCGGCGGCCCATTCGACGGCGTCGAGTTCGGTGGGGTGGCGTCCGCCGTGGGTGTAGACGGTCCAGGAGCCGTGGGCGTTGCGTTTGGCGTCGATGGCGACGACGAGGCACTGGCAGCCGAAGGCTTCAGCGGCTTCGTCGATGACGTGGGGGGTCTTTACGGCGGCGGTGTTGATGCCGACTTTGTCGGCGCCGGCGAGGAGCATTTCACGCATGTCAGCGACGGTGCGGATGCCGCCGCCGACGGTGAGGGGCATGAAGCAGGAGGCGGCGGTGCGGGCGACGACGTCGATCATGGTTTTGCGCTCTTCGTGGGAGGCGGTGATGTCGAGGAAGACGAGTTCGTCGGCGCCCTGGGCGTTGTAGATTTTGGCGCACTCCACGGGGTCGCCGGCGTCTCGGAGTTCGAGGAACTGGGTGCCTTTGACGACACGGCCTTCTTTGACGTCGAGACAGGGGATGATGCGTTTGGTGAGCATGGAGGGGGAGGGGCGACTGTGGGCAGAAGGAGGTTCAGGGCTAGCGGAAAGTCTCGGGGTCGTGCATAAGGCGCTTGAGGGCGAGTGCGTCCAAGCGGTCTTTTTCCCGGGGGGAAGTTTCTTTCCAGCCAATCAGAGCGGCTTTTGAAGCGACGGGAATCGAATGGCCTTTCACCATGAAGGAATCAGCGTCTGCCAGCACGTCGAGATATCGACGACCGGTCATGCGTGTGAAGACATCGATCTGGCATTGCTCTGACTCTTCGACAATGCGGATGGCGCCCTCCTCTTCAGTAAAGTCTGCGATGGAAAGTTCACTGGCGAATCCCTCGCCATACGTTGAGAGGGTGGTCAAAAGGCGGCGCAGGTTTTCAGGGTCGTCGTCGACCAAAACGTCGACGTCTTCGGTGAGCCGGACATAGCCTTGAATGGTGACGGCGACCCCGCCCACCAAAACGAAAGCGACGCCTGCCTCAGCGAGCAAGGCCAACAACTTTTCGAACGAGGGTTCCATCATTAGGAGGGGCTGACCAGCGACCGCCTTTTAGGAGAAGCGCATTGCGGCGCAGCATCTCCAGGCGTTGCAGTGGGGGCAGTTTTGACAGGCTGCCGCCGACTTTCTTTTTGAGGGGTTCTTGGAAGGGGTCCACGATGGCTAAGGTTAGCATGCTTGGGGGCGAAGGAAAGGGTCAGCGCTGGTGGATGACGACTTTGAAGGCGGTGCCGGGGCCGTCGGGGTGGAGGAGGTGGTGGTCGGCGGGGGTTTTTGGGGTGACGTTTTGGGATTGGAGGAAGGTGGACTGGGTGTCGTAGAAGGTTTCGTGGAGGCCGAGGTCGCGGGTCCAGGTGCGGTAGTCGGTGAAGTTGATGTCGGCGGTGAGGTCCTGGCGGCCGATGTTTTGGTAGAGGGCGGGGCCTTCGATGCGGTGCTGCATGAAGTAGCCGCGGAGGGTGCCGTGTGGGCGGCGATGGTAGAGGGCGGGTGAGGTGTCGCCGTAGTCGATGGTAAGCATTTGGCCGGATTTCCAGTGGGGGGTCCAGGTGGTGAGCCAGTCGCGGATGGAGGCGTGGACTTCGATGCGCTGGCCGGTGGGGAAGGTGTCAGTTGAGAGGGCGGAGGCCCAGGGCATGGGTTCGCAGTCGCGGAGTTCTTCGGTGACGTGGCCAGTTGGGGAGAAGTGGAGCCAGAGTTCCTGCCAGGTGTTGGGGGTTTTTTGAAGGAGGCGGCAGGGGAAGGCGTCGAGGAGTTCGTTGTGGTAGATGAGGGCGTGGCCGTCGGAGGCTTGGAGGGCGCTTTCGAGGTGGGAGTGCCAGTGGATTGAGGAGGCGGGGAGGAGGTTTTGCTGTTGAGCTTTGAGGGAGGGCGAGGTTTCGACGATGTGCCAGTGGAGTCGGCGGCGGGTCCACCAACCGACGTTTTGGCGGATCTGGCGCATGAGTTGTCCGGAGCCGGCGCCGACTTCGATGATGCTGCGGATGTTGGGATGGGTGGTGAGGGCGGATTTGAGCCAGTGGGCGATGCCTTGGCCGAGGAGGGGGGAGAGGGTGGCGCTGGTGCTGAAGTCGCCTTGGCGCCCGACGGTTTGGATGTTTCGGCTGTAGTAGCCGCTTTGGGGGTCGAAGAGGGCCCGCTGCATGAAGCGGTGGAAGGGTTCGGGATCAGCTGCCATAAGCCGCGATGACTTCTTCGGCGATGATTTGGAGGCCTTCGCGGACGATGGGTTCGGGTTGGGAGAAGGTGATGCGGAGGCACTGGTGGGCGTGGGGCCAGGGTTCGGCGAGACCGAAGAAGAAGTAGTGACCGGGGACGACGAGGACCTTGCGTTTTTTGAGGCGCTGGTAGAGTTCGGCGGCGGTGATGGGGCAGTCTTTGAGCCAGAGCCAGAGGAAGAAGGCGCCTTCGCTGGCGTGGAGGGCGTAGGGGACGCGGTCGGCGAGGGCTTCGCGGAGGAGGCGGTTGGCGAGTTGGCTTTTGGTTTGGTAGAAGGGGCGGATGATGTCGCTGGCGCAGCGGGTGAGTTGGTCGCCTTCGAGAAGGGGGAGGAGGAGGGCCTGGCCGATGTTGCCGTTGGCGAGGGCGAGCACGGCGTTCATGTTGGCGAGGGCGGTGGTGACGCGCTCGTGGGCGACGATGACGGAGGTGCGGACGCCGGGGAGGCCGAGCTTGGAGAGGCTGATGGAGATGATGAGGTTTTCGTCCCAGACGGGTGTCCAGTCGGTGTAGATGGCGCCGGGGAAGGGCATGCCGTAGGCTTGGTCGAGGATGAGGGGGATGCTATGGGCGGCGGCGATTTCGCGGAGGGTGGTGAGCTCGGATGGGGTGATGACGTTGCCGGTGGGATTGGTGGGGCAGGAGAGGCAGAGGGCTGCGATGTCGGGGGTAAGAGCGGCGCGGAGGCGGTCGAAGTCGATGCGGTATTTGAAGGTGTGGTCGGGGAGTTCTTCGATGGCGCCGGGGATGGAGACGAAGGCGTCGGGGTGGAGGGCTTGGTTGGCGTAGCCGATGTATTCGGGGGCGATGGGGAAGAGGATTTTTTTCTTGCCGTCGTGACCGGCGAGGAGGGTGAAGAGGTCGAAGAAGGCGGCCTGACCACCGGGCATGACGACGATGTTTTTTTCGGTGCAGGTCCAGCCGCACTCGCGCTGGAGGAAGGCGGCCATGGCGCGGCGGAAGGCGGGGCTGCCGCCGGGAGGATCGTAGTTGACGATGGCGCGGTCGAGGCGGTCGGGTTCGATTTCGAGGAGGTGGCGCCATTGATCCCGCCAGAGGGACTGCACTTCGGGGATGGCGGCCGGGTTGCCGCCGCCGAGCATGAGCATGTCGGGTTGGGAGGACATGGCCTGACCGAGGTCTTCCATCAACTCCTGGATGCCACAGGGGCCTCCCAGTTTTTCACCCAAGGCGGAAAAAGAGATCATGCATCGCCATCATGGACGTCTCCGACCCAGGCGCGCAAGTCGAAGTCTTCGGCGACATCTTCCATTTGCCAGCGCCCGTCGGCGTTGAGGCGGAAGGAGCCGACCCATTTTTGATGCCATTGGGCGGGGCCGATCATGCTGAGCTGGTGGCCGGAGGGCATTTTGTAGAGGTGGTACATCTCGCCGATGACTGGTTCGAAGCCGATGTGGCATTCGTAGATGAGTTTGTTCCAGTTGAAGGCGTCGATGACTTTGAGGTAGCGCTCGCGGAGTTCGACGAGTTCCTGCTGAAGTTCGCGTTCGACCCGGCTGATGCCTCGGGATTTGAAGTTGGTGAGGTCCTGGGGGACGATGCGGGCGGCGAGCCGGGAGGCGGGGTAGGGGAGGAAGGCGGCGCGCTTTTCGCCGGATTCGAGTGCGGCGTCGATGGGGTCAACGGGAGTGAGGTCGGACATGGGAGATGGGGCGGAATAGGGCACGAAAAGACTATACGGGCTGGAAGCGTGTCTGGCTTCAAACGGATTTGGGAATGGTGCCCCGCGTTTGGGTGGAGGGTTTTTGGGAGGGAGTGAAACAGGTTCGAAAGAGGGGAGTGGTCAGGATGGTTCTTTATCGGATGATTCGTCTCGGTTTCGTTGTTTTCGCCATTTTGTGTTTCGGGCTTGGCGTTCGAGGCGATGAAGTTGTGCTGCCTGCGAAGGGGGAGTTTCATTTGTTTTTGTTGGTTGGGCAATCGAACATGGCGGGGCGGGGAGTGGTGGAGGAGGTGGACCGGGTGGCGCACCCGCGGGTGCTGACGCTGACGCAGATGGGGAAGTGGGTGTCGGCGGTGGACCCGATCCATTTTGACAAGGTGGCGGCGGGGGTGGGGCTGGGGAAGACGTTCGGGGAGGTGGTGGCGGAGGCGCGGCCCGGGGTGACAATTGGGTTGATTCCGTGTGCAGTGGGGGGCTCGCCGATTGATACCTGGCAGCCGGGGGTGTTTGACGAGGCGACGCGAAGTTTCCCGTGGGATGACATGATGCGGCGGATCCAGGTGGCGCTGCCTGCGGGGACTTTGAAAGGGATTCTCTGGCACCAAGGGGAGAGTGATTCGAAGCCGGAGTTGGCTGTGAGTTATGAAGCCAAGCTGCATGCTCTGATTGCCCGTTTTCGTGTGGCGACCGGGGCACCTGAGGTGCCGTTTGTGGTGGGGCAGATGGGTCGATTTGATGGCAAACCTTGGGAGTCTGAGCGGGAGATGGTGGCTCAGGCGCACCAGGCTCTGCCGAAGCGGGTGGCGAACGCGGCGTTTGTTTCCTCAGAGGGCCTGAAGGACAAAGGGGATAAGATTCACTTCGATGCGGAGTCGTATCGGGAATTGGGGAGGCGGTATGCGAAGGTTTACTTGGGAATGAGCGGGGGGCGGTGACTTTTTCCGGGAGGGTGGGACTGCCATTGAGATGAGGGTGCTGCTTTGACATCCGGGCTGGGCGGGGCATGGTGGCGGCCCTTTGTTTGTCCCTGTTTTCTTTTTGACCTAAATGGCTGCTGCTCCTACGACCCAAACTTTGATCTCAGTCAATGGCTTGTGCCTGCAATTCGGGTTGCAGGTGGTTTTTAACGAGGCGGCGATGGCTTTGCATGAGGGGGAGAAGTTGGGGTTGGTGGGTCGCAATGGCGGGGGGAAGAGCAGCTTGATGCGGATCCTGGCTGGGAATGATCAGCCGGATCGAGGGACGGTGTCGCGAAGGCAGGGGTTGCGGATGGGGTATTTGGCGCAGGAGTTCACCTTGGATGAAGCGGCGTCGGTTTTGGACAATGTGCGGGCGGGGGCGGCGGACCTGTTGGGGATGATGGAGCGCTATGAGTCGGGCGATGTGAAGGGTGACCAGGAGGCGGAGCTTTTGCACCAGATCCAGATGCTGGATGGGTGGAATCTGGACACGCGGATTGATTCGGTGATGAGCAAGCTCGGTGCGCCGGATCCGGAGCGGGCGGTGGGGAGTCTTTCAGGAGGGGAGAAGCGTCGGGTGGCGCTGGCGAGGGCGTTGGTGGCGCAGCCGGATGTGTTGCTGCTGGATGAGCCGACCAACCACTTGGATGCGGAGTCGATTGTGTGGTTGGAGGGTTATTTGAAGGATTTTCCAGGGGCGGTTTTGTTTGTGACGCATGACCGGTATTTTTTGGACCGGATCGCGACGCGGATTTTGGAGGTGGATGACGCGGTGTTTTACAGTCATCCGGGGAACTACAGTGACTTTTTGGAGAGCAAGGCGATTCGGGAGGGGATTGAGGCGAATCAGGAGCGCCGGCGGCAGGTGTTTCTAAGGCATGAGCTGGAGTTTGTGCGGGCGGGGGTGAAGGGAAGAGGGACGAAGCAGCAATCGAGGCTGGATGCGTATGAGCGGGTGGCTGGGGAGGCCGCACCGGAGGAGGAGTTGGTGATGGATTTGATCATTCCACCTGCGCCGCCGCTGGCGAATGTGGTGGTGGACGCGATTGGGCTTGGGGCGCGGGTGGACGATGGGCGCTGGCTGTTCAGCAAGCTGGACTTGAGCTTCGCACCAGGGACGTGCACGGGGATCATTGGGAGGAACGGGCTGGGGAAGACGACCTTGCTAAGACAGTTGATGGGTGAGCGTCAAGCGGATGAGGGGGTGGTGCAAATTGGGAAGAAGACGGTGTTCAATTATGTGGATCAGCAGCGACTGCTACTCGATCCAACGAAGAGTGTGATGGAGGAGGTGGCGGGAGATTCGGAGTTTGTGGCGTTTGGAGATGAGAAGCTGCATGTGCGGACTTACCTGCGTCGGTTCTTGTTTGCGGATGATCGGGCGACGATGCGAGTGAAGGAGTTAAGTGGGGGGGAGCAGAGCCGGGTGTTGCTGGCGAAGATTTTGCGGCGCGGTGGGAATTTTTTGATTTTAGACGAGCCGACCAATGACCTGGATTTGCAGACGATGCGGGTTTTGGAGGAGGCGATCCTGGCGTTCAAGGGCTGTGTGCTGGTGGTGAGCCACGATCGCTATTTTCTGGATCGGGTGTGTGATCAAATCCTAGCCTTTGAAGGCAGTGGGAGGCTGCATTTGTGCGCGGGGAACTACAGTTATTACCAGGAGAAGCGAGCTGCGACGGCGGCGGCGGAGCTGGCTTTGGCACAGGGGTTCAAGGCGAAGGGTATGGGCGGAAAGGGGAAGACGGAGAAACCGCGAAAGATTACGCAAAAGGAACTTCGGGAGTTGGAAACGATTGAATCTGAAATCGTGGCTCTAGAAGAGGCGATTGCGGGCATTGAGACGCAGCTGAACGATCCAGCCTTTTACATTGAGCACGCCGTCAAGGCGCCGATGCTTTTGGCAGAGGTGGAGGCAAAAAAGAGCGCGCTGGAAGCGAAGATGCATCGATGGGCGGAGTTGGAGGAAATCAAGGAGGCCAGCGCCACGGTATGAGTGCTGCGGGGGCCTCAGCTGTAGTGATTTACACTGATGGTGGTTGCTGGGGCAATCCTGGTGTGGGCGCTTGGGCGGCCGTGTTGCGATCTGGCAAACACTCGAAGGAAATGAGTGGAGGGGAGATGGCGACGACGAACAATCGGATGGAGTTGAAAGCGGCGATTCATGCCCTGAAGGCGCTGACGAAGCCTTGTGCGGTGGTTTTGCACACGGATTCGCAGTATGTGCGCAACGGCATCACCCAGTGGCTGGCAGGGTGGAAGAAGAATGGCTGGAAGACGAAGGACAAGAAGGCGGTCAAGAATGCCGACCTTTGGATGGCTCTGGATGCGGCTTGCGAGCCCCATCAAATCGAATGGAAGTGGGTCAAGGGCCATGCCGGCGTGGCGGACAATGAGCGCTGCGATGAGTTGGCTAATTTGAAGATGGCTGAGATCAAAGGCAAACACACGGCGGAAGAGCTCGCCAAAGCTTTGCGAGTGTTTCAGGAGAGGGAGTAGTTGGCGAAAAGCCGATGTTGTGAGGGCATCAGAGCATGAAAAAGGCGGATCTGTTGCCAGATCCGCCTTTGGATTAAGGGGGTGTTTCCTGTAAACCGAGAATTAGATTTCTTCGCCAGTTGCGTAGCGCACGAAACGGCGAATAACGATGTTTTCTCCCAACTCGGCGATTTTGCCTTTGACGACGTCGTTGATGGTCTTGCTGTCGTCCTTGATGAAGGTTTGTTCGAGCAGGCAAAGGTCGGAGAAGATTTTCTCGATTTTGCCTTCGACGATTTTCTCCACGATGTTCGCTGGCTTGCCCTTCACTTGGTCAGCAGCGATGTCTTTTTCCTTGGCGACGAGAGCCTCGGGGACGTCTTCGCGGGAGAGATACTTCGGATTTGCGGCTGCGATGTGGAGGGTGATGTCCTTGACGAAAGCTTGGAAGTTTTCGTTTTTGGCGACGAAATCGGTTTCACAGTTCACTTCGATGAGGACGCCGACGCGGCCACCGAGGTGGATGTAGGAGGAGATGATGCCTTCTTTGGCTTGGCGGTCGGCTTTCTTTTCAGCCTTAGCGATGCCTTTTTTGCGAAGAATGGTTTCAGCGAGTTCGAGGTCGCCATTGGCTTCGGCGAGAGCGCCTTTGCACTCCATCATGCCGACATTGGTTTTTTCGCGGAGGGTTTTAACGAGTTGGGCGGTGATTTCAGCCATGGTAGTAAAAGTGGGTGGGAATGAGGTATTGGGTAAAGGGCTCGACAGTTGGCCGGAAGTCGGTTGGCTGGCGAGCGGGGGTAGGTGACAAATCAGTCAGAATGAAAAGCCCGGGCGGGCCGATCAAAGCTGCGCCCGGGATTAAAGTAGGCTTCCAGAATTAGCGTTTCGCGTCCGCCATCGCCACGATGACGGGGTCGATGAGCTTTTGGAGGATGACCCGGATGGAACGGATGGCATCGTCGTTAGCGGCGATGGGGTAGTCCACGATGTCTGGGTCAGCGTTTGTGTCGACGAGGGCCACGATCGGGATTTTCAAGCGGCGGGCTTCGGCGACGGCGATGTGCTCACGGGCGGAGTCGACGATGACGAGAGCGTCCGGCAGTCCATCCATGGCGCGAACGCCACGAAGGTTGCGCTCGAGCTTCATCCGCTCGCGGTTGAGGCTGGCGAGTTCCTTTTTGGACATGGCCTTGAACTCGGGCTTCTTCTCGATCTCCTCGAGGTAATTGAGGCGGGAAATGCTTTTGCGGATGGTTTCCACGTTGGTGAGCATGCCACCGAGCCAGCGGTGGTTGACGTAGAATTGTCCGCAAGCTTCTGCTGCTTCACGCACAGCTTCTTGAGCCTGGCGTTTGCAACCGACGAAGAGGATCTTCTTCTTTTTGCCGGCCAGTTCACTGAGGAACTCGGCAGCGACGTCGATTTGTTTAACGGTTTCCTCGATATTGAGGACGTGGATTTGGTTCCGGGATTCCAGGATGAAAGGCTTCATCTTGGGGTTCCAACGGCGGGTTTGGTGGCCGAAGTGGACTCCGGCTTCGACGAGTTCGGCGAGGACTTGATCTGACATGTATTTTAGTTGAGGCGTTTGTTTCCCGCACGTCCACTGGTTTAGGGTGAAGGCGCTCGGTGCGGACACCGATCCGGGAGGAGCAAACTTGTTTGAGGTTAAATCCAACGCTTGCGGGCGGGTTTGACGTCCGGGCGAAGGGGCGGGAATTCTATCGGGGAACGAGCTGCCCGCAAGGGGTTTCTATCCGGTCGTCCGAAGTTTTGTCAACTGTGCCCGCCTTGTTCACGGAACTCGACGGTAGTTTTCGCGGAAAGGTCAGTCGAGGATGGAGCGAACCTCGGAGGCGAGTGTTTGCCACGCTTTGTCGTCGATGGCAGGTGCCGCAGTGCTCAGCGCCACCACGCCCTCAATAGGAAGATCAACCCAGGAGCGACAGCCGCCGAAACGCTTTTCGTATGGGAATGTCCAGCGAGTGGGCAGTTTCCAAGCCCGGACGAGAGCGATATGAAGGCAGCTCTCTTCATCGTAGGCGAAACGTTCCTGCACAACGTCTGCATTCCAAACATGCAGGTCTGTGAGTGCAGCGACCTTTTCCCAATCTGTTACCCGCCAGGTTTGATCGAGAGTGCAAAAACCATCGATATCCACGGTTGTCCTGGAGTCCTCAGAAGAGAAAGTTTGGGTTGTTGGGTCATAACCCACATCGCTGCTGTAGCCTGGCTTTGAAGCTGCCGGGGGGACCCAGCGCAGCCGCGCTCCTTGGGTGTGAAACCAGGTTGGGAAAAGGAAAAAGGCGGGGTTTTTGAACTCGAAACCGCCCCGACCCTCGTGGATACCGCCTTTACGCAGAATGAGACTTTGCACGCCTTGGGTGAGGGCATCGCAGATGAAAGCCCATTCTTTGAAGCCGATAGCGGTATCGGGGACGGGTGGAAGATGAGTGTTCATGGGGGTTCTCTACGGTGGAAAGGGAGGATTCGCAAGAATGCAGCGTTCCGGTTCATCCGCCCTTGAAAAGGCAGTGGAGTAGCGGATTCTTCAGGTCCCTTAGCGATTGCTTAGGTATTGTGAATCGCGTCATGTCAGAGCCCCATCAATTCAGACACTATCTCATCGTCCAGGATGGCGCGGGGACGAACGTTGAGTTGGAGCGTTCTGCCGAGAAAGTGACGGTGCTGGCTTTCGATACCGTGAGGCTGGATTTTGTCGCGTGCCATGTGATGCTCCACCCACTGGGGGAGAAAGCCGCCTTTGAAGACACCTGCCGTCGACTTCGTGGGCTTGGGCACCCGTTGATGGCGCGAATGGTGGATTTTGGCGAGGATGAGGGAAATCCCTTTTACATTACGGGTGTTGCTGATGGCGAGCCGTTGCGAGCTTATCTCAACCGACAGCAGGAGTTGCCGGGTTGGCTGGCGGTGATGCTTGCCAGTCGCGCTTTGGATGCCGCAGCCGCCGTTTGCAGTCGAGGCGACTATTTGCCCCAGCAACCCCTCAACAGTCTGCGTGTGGTGCAAGTTGGGACGCAGTCGCTGGTCGTGGTTGCGTCCGACTATCGGCTAGCGCCCGTCGCAACAGCTAACGCGACTCGCGGACGGGCTCAGAGAAGTAACTTTGAAAAACAGGGCAAATTCCTGCGCTCGTTTTTGCTAGAGCAGTCAGGTGGGAGTCCAACTTTGCCGGACCATCCCCTGCTGGCGGCGGATTTCACTGAATTGCTGGCAGGTTGCCTGGATGCGGCGGGTCCCGGGTTGGTGCCGCAAATGATTGAATTGCGCAATGGACTGCAAAAGATCGCGCCTGAACACTTGTCTGGAGAGATTCCAGCACCGCAAAAGCCACGGGCTCTCATCGCCCCATTGCTGGTCAGTTATCAGGATGTTGCGCGGGCCGTGGTGAATCGAGTGCGGATCCAGTCACAGCGGCTGGACATGACCAATCCTTATTCGATGCGCGGTACACTGACCAAGGCCGGTCGGCCTGTGCTGGTGGAGCAGATTCCTCCTGCACGGATTGTCGGGCGACGTTTTCAAGAGTTGGCCATCCAGATCCAAAAGCTGACACGGAAGAACGATCACGCTCACTTGGCGACTGTGGCGATGGTGCACGAGGCGGACAACGTGACTTGTCTGGCTGAGGAGATTGTCGAGGGAATCAGCCTCGCGGAGTTGCTGCGTGAACGTGCGGCTCTTGAAGTGCAGGAGGCTTATCTGGTGCTTGCGGGACTAGACTCTGCGCTGACGGATCTCGATAGTGCGCACTTGCCGACTCAGAAGCTTCGGCTTGAAGATTTGTTTTTGCTCATCGGCGGTGCACGGGGCGATGCGCGTAGTGCCAAGCTCATCAAGTCCAAACTCAATGATTGGCCGTCTTTTTCCATTGTTCTGCGGGCGCATACCTGTTTGTCCAGCATGGCAGGGCGAGGGACAGACCCGGGGTTGCTTTTGCCCCCTGGGGCGATCACTTCCGCTGAGGTGACAACTCGCTGGCACGGCGGGTGGATGGCAGCTGTGGGACGTTTTTTGCTTGGCATTGAGAGCCCGGTTGGAGCGAGTCTGTCCGCAGTTGAGGTTGGAAAGGGTCGAGAGCGCGAGACGGTTGAAAAACTCCTCGACGACGAACTTACCCGGACCATTGAAGGAAGGCCAAGCTCACGTGCCGAGTTTCTGTCGCGCTTTGCCCGGATCGTTCATCACTACGACAGTGTGAAGCCCATTGCCGCCGCCAAGGCGACGCCAATCACGGAGATCAAACCGTCCGGAAAGGCGACGTCGGGGTCTACTCCTCTTCCTCCTGCCAAGGATGAACCTTCGCCCATGGAGGTAACCCTTCCTGGTGGTGCGATTGCCTCTGCCCTTGGCGGCATGGCGTTAACGCAGGGTCTTTCGACGCCCAAGCCAGACAAGCCCAACGTTGGGTTTGCGGAGATTTTGTTTACGGGTGGTAGTGACGAATTGACTCCGCCGGATGAACCCGATTGGGCGCGTCGACATCCTCCAGGTGGAACGTCGGCGACTCCTTTTGAGGTGCCGCGCGATCAGACACCCATGTGGTTGAAGGCGGCCGTTTTTATCCTTGGATCCATGGCTGTTGGGGGCACCTTTGCTCATCTTTCAGGGGAAGCGCTTTGGCAGCGAACGCAGAAAGCCTCAGCGCAACCATCCGAAATCATTGAAGGTTCATTAAAAGGAGGCACAGCAAGCGAGGTCGGAGCTCAGGATGCGGTTAATGATTTGAAGAAATTGGCGCCCTCGGCAAACGCTCCAAAAGCAACATCTGAGCCGACTCCTCCAGGAGTCACTTTGCGCCCCCCTCCTTCGTCCAGCATCAAAAGCAAGCTGGTGGACTGACCCCGCATACCATAGTGACAGCATTGAACAAGGCGTCGGCCATTTGGGTGATTTCATCCTCAGTGGCTACCAAAGGAGGCATCAGGACAAGGGTATCCAAGACAGGCCGAGTTAAGAGCCCAAGGTCACGTGCGGCGGCACAAACTGCGGCGCCCACCAGTTGCCGAGGCTCGAATGCTTTCTTGGGATCTTTCTGAGCCACCAAGTCAATTCCAGCGATCAGACCGCACTGACGTGTTTCTGCCACCCAAGGCAGCGCGTCGAAACGTTTCAACTCGCTGGCCAGTCGAGCAATCTTGGCGGGCAGGTGTAGCAAAACCTGATCTTCCCGGAACACGCGCAAACTGCCCAAGGCCGCCGCACAGCCAAGAGCATTTGCCGTGTAGCTATGGCCATAGTAGAAGGTGCGCCCGTCTTCGGTTCTGCCTAGGAATCCCTCGAAAACCCGCTCTGATGTCAGAGTGGCAGCCAGCGGCATGTAACCGCCTGTCAGGCCCTTTGCCAAGGCAATGAAGTCCGGCACCACGCCTTCTTGTTGACAAGCAAACATGGCTCCTGTTCGGCCAAAACCCGTCATGACCTCATCGAGGATCAAGAATACATCGTGTTTCTGGCACCAGTCCGACAAAGCTCGAAGCAACCCCTTTGGCCAGAGTCGCATTCCGGCTGCGCCTTGAATCAAGGGTTC
>CANETF010000040.1 GCA_947440575.1 Verrucomicrobiaceae bacterium | reverse complement strand
GCCGTGTTAAACGTCCTCGACCCATCCGGCTGGGACCAATTCTGCAACACCTACCACACCCGCTTCGGCAAACTCATCGAATCTTATCCCTTCGTCAAAAAGGACGACACCGCCTTCGACTCCGAACAGAAAATGTTCGCCGCCAACCCCTGGGCCATGATCTACTTCAGCCCCCGAGGCATCGGCCCCACCGCCTGGGAAGGCAGCGAGAAAGCCCAGGCCCACCGCCTCCGCCGCTTCCCCCTCCTTGGCGAAACCCTCCACTCCACCCAGACCTGGGACATCCGCCGCGCCCTCCAAAGCATCCGCCAAATCGCCGGCTTCGAAACCACCCGCCTCTGGGCCCAAGCCGAAGGCACCCAAGCCGTCAACACCCTCCTCGCCTCCCTCTTCGAAGACCCCCTCGACCGCCTCGACCTCCACCACCTCCCCCCCACCCTCACCACCAGCGAAGCCCACTACTTGAACATCCTCAAAACCCTCGACCTCCCCGCCGCCGTCGCCCTCGCCGCCACCCGCACCAAAACCATCCTCTACACCAGCGAAGACCAAACCCCCTGGACCTACCCCCAATCCACCCTCAAAACCCTCACCCTCGAAAAAAACCTCCAACTCCGCCAACTCCCCCTACCCGAAAAATAATCATTTCCTCCACCCAAGATGATCTCATAAGTCCCCTAAGGGCGTCTCAAATCATCCTTTCCATGCGGAAGCCCCGACTTTAGAATCCCTGAGTCAAAGAGCTTGGCAGCGTATGAAGATACTCGCATTTCGCTTCGCAAAATTCATCAGTATCTTAATCATCACATTAAATGCTGCTTGGCTCCTCTCAGCTGGATACGCGACAGCAAAGACATTAATCGTTCGCTGGAACACTAGCGAAACAATATCCGCCGGCCGAACAATCGACCTGCATAGCACCGACCAAGGCGATCAAGCGTTATTGAATGCTATCCCACGTGTGGAGGGCCTACGCTTAAACGATGTCTGGTTGGTTGAATCTAAAGCCACCATCAAATTCACCTTCTCCGACCGAACAGAGACAACACAGACGGCCTTTTTTTTGTGCCGCTATCAAATCACGGATCCCAAATTGGCAGGACAAGCCCAGAAAGACCTACAGGCGTCCTTTGATTCGCGCCTCAAATACAATACCCGACCAGACACCGCTCTGGATTACGCTCCATGGTGGCCCCAGGTCGGCGCCACCGTAGCCCCTTGGGTAACCAACAGAAACTTGGAACACATGATTGTCACTCCAAACCAACCAGAACAAGCCTTTCAAGCCTATACCCTTTCAAACAACGGCACAGCCAGCGAAGCTTACTTCTTTGAGCAAATCTATCACCCGTGACTGCGGTGCAACCTGTATTAACGACCCGCTCTGCAGGCCCTTCTTGATGACACCTCCAACTCCGCCATGACTCGAAAGGCTTGCATAACACGGCTTGTAATGGCTTTTTTTGCAGTCGTTCTCCCAGCGATCTTCCTCAGGCAACATCATCACCATCGAGTGAGCGATTGGTCCATGGGCCAAATGGGCCGTCTTTCTAAACTCACCTATGCAGTTAAAGAGTATACTGAGTTCCACCAAGATCAAAACCCTGAAACACTCGCTAAACTGGTCGAATCCGAGGAACTGAACGCCGCTCAATTTGCAGAACTCAAGTTTCAGCAATCTCCATCCTCACCACCTCAAGAATGGCTCTATTTCCCGAATGGCACCGCACAGGGTTGGATTCTATCCTCCCCCGACCCCATAAACTACTGGGGAGATTCAAGGGAACGATACCTCGTCAGCTATCGAGACGGAGCTATCGACGTAGTTTCTCCCTCCAAGTGGAAGATACCGTCGCCCGCCACAGCGCAGTAACCCCTTTCCAATCCATTGCTGGCGATAGCATACTGGGAACTACGGGCGCTTACCCCCTTCTCTGTTCGACCCCACCCGCTCGCTCACACAAGAGGAGCGTGGGCACTCCTGCCCTCCATCCCCCAACGCGGCACAGCCGCCACTTTTCACTTAACAAAGGCCGCCCCCCCGAGTTCAAATCCAAGGCTTTTCTCGCTCACCATTTTTCCCCATTCACTCCGCATCAAGCCGCTTCAGAATCTTCCGAGCCAGCGCCTCCTTAATCTCGCCATGCCGCGGAACAGTCTCCGTCACCCCATTCTTCGGATTCATCCAAATGGAATGACTGCCCCCTTCACGCTTCAAAAAGCAGCCGGCAATCCGAAGTCGCCGCTCCAAATCCCTGCGTTTCATCCCACAAGAATCTTTTCTTGGATGGCATCCTCTGGAAGACCCCGAAGATAATCAGAACGACGATCCTCCAACAGTAACTCAATCGCTTCGACCAAACTCTGCCTCGTCTCCTCAAGTGTCTCACCCTGCCCGTTAGCCCCCGGCACCTCAGGACAAACAGCCCAGAACCCACCTTCAATCGCAGGTTCAATGATCGCAGTAAATTCCGATTTCATTCAACCATTCTACTCCGATGCCGCCACAGTGCCAGTTTTTCTCCCCGATTACCCCCCATTCACCCCACCTCATTCGTGCCCTTCGCGCCATTCGTGGTTCCCCCTCTCCCCTCTCCCCACTGATTACTGATTACTCATCACTCCCCCAGTCTCCCCCTCTGCGCCTCTCCCCCTCTCCGCGCCTCTGCGTGCCCTTTCATCCTTCAAAGTTCGACGTTCAACGTTCGAAGTTCAACGTTCAAACCCCCTTGCACCCCCGCCCTTCCCCGCCACCTTCCCCCACCCGCCGATGCCCCACCCCGCCTACTACCTCCACGACCTCAACCCCCACGTCGTCAAACTCTTCGGCAACCTCGCCATCCACTGGTACGGCCTCGCCTACGTCCTCGGCTTCTACCTCACCTACCGCGTCATGCGCTTCCTCGCCGAGCGCGGCCTCTCCGAACTCAAGCCCGATCAAGTCGCCGACTTCATCACCCTCATCGCCTTTTTCGGCGTCGTCCTCGGCGGCCGCCTCGGCTACATGCTCCTCTACAACTTCGACGAATTCATCCGCGCCCCCTGGATCCTCTTCCTCATCAACCAGGGCGGCATGGCCAGCCACGGCGGCATCGCCGGCGTCGCCCTCTTCTGCCTCTGGCACGCCCGCAAACACAAAATCTCCTGGCTCGGCCTCGGCGATACCCTAGTCTGTGGCGCCCCCCTCGGCGTCTTCCTCGGCCGCCTCGCCAACTTCATCAACGGCGAGCTCTTTGGCCGCGTCACCACCGTCCCCTGGGCCGTCAAATTCCCCACCGAACTCCACCACGAAGACTACCTCGCCCAGGGCGGCCAACCCATCGCCCTCCCCCCCCAGCTCCAGCACAGCCCCGACATCATCCGCTGGTTCGAAGACAACGCCGGCGGCCGCCCCCAGCTTGAGAACCTCCTCCACCCCCGCCACCCCTCCCAGCTTTATGAAGCCTTCGGCGAAGGCCTCCTCATCACCATCATCCTCCTCACCCTCCGCATCAAATACCCCAAACTCCCCAACGGCATCCTCACCGGCCTCTTCTTCCTCCTCTACGCCATCGCCCGCATCACCCTCGAAAACTACCGCCAACCCGACAGCGGCGCCGAGCCGATCTTCGGCCTCACCAAAGGCCAATTCCTCACCCTCTTCATGATCCTCATCGGCCTAGCATTCCTAGCCTACGCCAAACTCCAAAAACCCAAACCCACGTCCTAGCCAAAGTCCCCAAACCTCGTCCCCAAGGAAAGGGACTTGCCAAGTCCACCCCACCCCACTCAAAATCCCCTCATAAGCGAAGTCGCCAGACTTCGTCCCCGAAAGCCCAGCCCCACTCCCCCCGTTTTACCCCTCGACCCCCAAACACCCGTACAGTGCCCGTCATCGCTCCGCGTGACGCCCCTCCACTAACCACTAACCACTAACCACTAACCACTAACCACTAACCACTAACCGCTAACCACTAACCACTGACCGCAAACAGCGAACCGCGAACCACGAACACCAAACCGCGAACCGAGAACAAAAAAACCATGCGCCTCCTCCTCCCCCTCCTCACCTGCCTCCTCTCCCTCACCCTCGCCAACAGCCCTCAGCCCAAATTAAAAGCCCTCATCCTCGACGGCCAAAACAACCACAAGTGGGACATCACCACCCCCGTCCTCCGCCACGCCCTCGAATCCTCCGGCGCCTTCACCGTCGCCGTCTCCTCCACCCCGCCCAAAGGCGCCCCCAAAGACGCCTGGGCCGCCTGGAAACCCGACTTCACCGCCTACGACGTCGTCGTCTCCAACTACAACGGCGAGACCTGGCCTGACACCGTCCGCACCGCCTTCGAAGCCTACGTCAAAAACGGCGGCGGCTTCGTCCCCGTCCACGCCGCCAACAACGCCTTCGGCGACTGGCCCGAATACAACCGCATCATCGGCGTCGGCGGCTGGGGTGGGCGCGATGAAAAATCCGGCCCCTGGCTCTACGTCAAAGACGGCAAACTCTTCCGCGACACCACCCCCGGCAAAGGCGGCGCCCACGGCCCCCAGCACGAATTCGTCGTCGAAGTCCAAACCCAGGACCACCCCATCACCAAAGGCCTCCCTCACCGCTGGCTCCACACCCAGGACGAACTCTACAGCCGCCTCCGCGGCCCCGCCGAAGACGTCACCATCCTCGCCGCCGCCACCTCAGACCTCACCGCCGTCAAAGAACCCAGCCTCATGGTCATCAACTACGGCAAAGGCCGCGTCTTCCACACCACCCTCGGCCACGCCGACTACTCCATGCTCTGCCTCGGCTTCTACGAAACCCTGCAAAGAGGCACCGAATGGGCCGCCACCGGCGCCTGCACCCGCACCGCCGACCTCCCCGAAGACTTCCCCACCGAAGCCACCGTCCACCCCATCACCCTCGAAGGCCACCCCAAACAAGACCGCCCAAAACCCAAACCCGCCGCCAAATAACTCACCAGGTCATAGCCTTTCCAAGGCCCCGGCATCCCTCCCCATTCCCGTCATGCGCACGCTCGCCTGCCTCATCCTGCTCACCCTCTCCGCAGGCGCCGTCGAAGTCCCCTCCCTCGACTACTACCTCCCCAAGGACGCCAACCCCGACCCCGCCATCCCCACCCCCAAACAAGCCCTCGGCTCCGAGTTCGCTGACTGGCACCTCCACCACCACGAACTCATCGACTACCTCAAACAAATCGACGCCAAATCGGATCGCGTCACCCTCACCGAATACGCCCGCTCCCACGGCCGCCGCCCCCTCGTCTACCTCGCCATCACCGCCCCCGAAAACCACGCCCAACTCGAAACCCTCCGCCAGGCCCACATCGCCCGCGTCACCACCCCCGAAAAAGCAACCGATCTCTCCAAAGCCCCCATCGTCGTCTGGATGGGCTACGGCATCCACGGCAACGAACCCAGCGCCACCCACGCCGCCGCCCTCCTCGCTTACCACCTCGCCGCCGCCCGCGACCAAGCCACCACCGACTTCCTCAAAAACGCCATCGTCATCCTCGACCCCTGCTTGAACCCCGACGGCTTCGAGCGCTTCTCCTCCTGGACCAACAGCCACCGCGGCCAGCATCCCAGCGCCCACCGCAGCGACCGCGAACACCAGGAAGGCTGGCCCAATGGCCGCCCCAACTACTACGGGTTCGACCTCAACCGCGACTGGCTCCCCGCCGTCCACCCCGAGTCCCAGGGCCGACTCAAACTCTTCCACGACTGGCAACCCAACATCGTCACCGACTACCACGAAATGGGCAACGTCAACCGCACCTACTTCTTCCAGCCCGGCATCGCCAAAATGGTCCACCCCCTCACCCCAAAGGCCAATCAAACCCTCACCGAAAAGATGGCGCAAGAACACGCCAAAGCCCTCGACGCCATCGGCTCCCTCTACTACACCGGAGAATCCTATGACGACTACTACATCGGCAAAGGCTCCACCTACCCCGACGTCAACGGCTCCGTCGGCGTCCTCTTTGAGCAGGCCAGCTCCCGCGGCTTCCACACCAGCACCGAACACGGCCTCCTCACCTTCCCCTTCACCATTCGCAACCAGTTCGTCACCTCCCTCTCCACTCTCCGCTCCGCCCACGCCCTGCGCACCGACTTCCTCGGCTACCAGCAAACCTTCTACCTCGACGCCCTCAAAGAAGCCGCCGCCTCCAAAACCCAATCCTACGCCTTCTCCGCCCCCGGCGATCCCGCCCGCCTCAGCGCCTTCCAAACCCTCCTCACCCGCCATCAAATCACCTCCCATCGCCCCGCCGACAGCCTCAAAATAGGCGACAAAACCTTCCCCGCTTCCACCACCCTCATCGTCCCGGTCAAACAACGCCAGTTCCGGCTCCTCACCGCCATGTTCGAGACCCGCACCAAGTTCGAAAGCAGCACCTTCTACGACGTCTCCGCCTGGCACCTCCCCTCCGCCTTCGGCCTCCTCCACACCGAACTCGAAACCGTCCCCGCCCCAGCCGCAAACCCCCGCCTCACCCCCGAAGGCTCCCTCATCGGCCCCGACCCCGCCTACGCTTACGTCTTCTCCTGGACCCCGTGCCACGCCCCCACCGCCCTCTTCAACCTCCTCAACTCCAAAATCCGTTGCTGGACCGCCACCCGCCCCTTCACCACCATCACCGACGGCAAAAAAACCACCTGGTCCCAGGGCAGCATCGTCATCCCCGTCACTACCCAAGACGCCATCACCCCCCAAGCCCTCCGGGCCCAATTAAAAACCCTCGCCGAATCCCTCACCCTCCCGATCCACGCCCTCGCCACCGGCTACCAAGGCACCGTCCCCGATCTCGGCAGCCCCACCTTCCAACCCATCACCAAAAAAGACATCCTGCTCGTCACAGGCACCGCCAGCTCCTCCACCACCGCCGGCGACCTCTGGCACCACTTCGACCTCATCCTCCGCACCCCCATCACCCGCGTCGACGCACCTCAAATCAACTCCACCCTCCTCCGCGACTTCACCACCGTCATCCTCCCCGGCGCCTCCTTCACCGCCCTGCCCGCCACCGCCCAGACCGCCCTCCAGGCCTGGGTCAAATCCGGCGGCTGCCTCATCAGCATCGGCTCCACCACCTCCTCCCTCGCCACCCAGGACTGGTGCAAAATCGAACTCGCCAAATCCCCCTCTCCCGACCCCAAAGACAAACCCAAGCCCGCCTCTCCCGACTCCAAAGACAAACCCAAGCCCGCCTCTCCCGAACCCTACGACCAAGCCGCCGAACGCCGCACCGAAAAAGAGCTCAACGGCATCATCGTCTCCGCCTCCTTCGACCCCACCCATCCCCTCGCCTTTGGCTTCACCGGCCGCCCCAACATCCAGCTCATGCGCGACGGCACCACCTTCCTCAAGCCCGCCACCAGCCCCTACCTCAACCCCCTTCGCTACACCAGCACCCCCCTCGTCTCAGGATCCGCCTCCCAAGCCAATCAAGACCTTATGAAAGGCACCACCCCCCTCCAAATCAAACCCGTCGACGCCGGCCACGTCATCCTCTTCACCGACAACCCCGTCTTCCGCGGCCACTGGCTCGGCACCGAAAAACTCCTCTCCAACGCCATCCTCTTCGGCCCCCTCATCAAATCCACCGGCACCGACGCCGATTCCGACCAAGACTAACCCAATCCTCCTCCTCCTCCTCCTCCCCCTCGTCCTCGTCCTCGTCGTCCCCCACTCCCCACTCAAAACTGACGACTTCTCATCACTGATCACTGATCACTGGTCACTTCCCCCACTCACTCCTTCCCCGCCCCCGGATACTCCAAATCCGTCCGCCAAAACGGCCGCACCGACAGCGTCCCCTCAAAGTTCATGCTGATCTGCGGCTCCCCCTTGGCACTCCTAAAGATCTGCACGGTCGCATTCGGGTAGGTCACCGTCACCACCCCCTGCTCATTCACCTTCCACTCCCCGTCTAGCTCCGTCCACAACCAGCCCGTCATCTTCGACTTACGCGCCACCTTGCCACCCTTCTCAAAGTAATACCATCTCAACCCCTCTCCCGCCTCATCCACCCGCCACACCACCGACTCCAATTGGTGCTCAAGCCCAACTCTTTCAGTCTCAGTCAGCACCACCTTCTCACGCGGCATCCCCTTCGCATACTTCGACTCAGGCAACCGCCCTTCCCGGGTCTCAGTCACCGCCAGACGATCCTGAATCTCCTGGTCCACCGCCTCCACCGCCTTCGTCTGCCCATTCTTCACCAGTCGCCTCTTCATCGTCTCCAACGACTCGAGATACGCAGCATCCACCTTCTTCCCGGATGAGATTCGCTCCTTCCTCCACGCCTTCCGCAACTGCTCCAACTCCATCGGCCCTCCCGCCACCTCCTGCCCCGTTAACCCAGATACCGTCAAAACCAAAATCAAACTGGAGTGCATCACATTCATCGGGCGGAATATTATTTCGATTCCAACTTTTTTATCGAACCTCCCGCCCAAACGCAATCCCAATCCCTCAACTCCCCTAAAAGTACCACGCCTGTCCCAGGCGTGTCGCCAAAAACTTCCGCCCCTACCTCCCTCCCCGACTCCCCACCAAACGCTCAAAGATCGGCGACGCCATCAGCGTCGTCACCACCGCCATAATCACCAGTGTCGCAAACAATCCCTCCGAGATAATCCCCCGCTGCAAACCAATGTTGATGATGATCAACTCCATCAACCCACGCGCATTCATCAAAATCCCAATCCCCATCGCCTCCCGCCCCGAGATCCCCGTCGCCCGTGCCGCCAAAGTGCACGCCACCCATTTCCCCAACACCGCCGCCACCAAAACCGCCCCGCACATCCCCCACAAGAACCACGAATTCAGCAGGCCAATCTTCGTGTTCAACCCCGAGTAAGTGAAAAACAACGGCAGCAATAACGCCACCGTCAGCGGCTGAATCCGCGCCATCAAATCCCGCGTCACCACCCCACGTGGCATCGCCGCCCCCATCACAAACGCCCCAAACACCGCGTGCAGCCCGATCATATCCGTAAACCACGCCCCCAGCGCCATCATCGCCAGCCCCACCACCAGCCCCGCCTCCGTCAGCACCTCCTCCTTCACCAGCAACCGCGCCACCCACGCCAGCAACGGCCGAATGATGAGCAGCGTCACCGTCACATACCCCACCGCTCCCCCAATGTTGTAAATCGAGTGACCAATGTCCCCATCAAAACTCGCCAACACCACCGCCAGCAGCACCCACGCCATCGCATCGTCGATCGCCCCCGCCCCAATCGCCACCGTCCCCATCGTCGTTCCTGTCAGCCCCTTGAAATGAATGATCCGCGCCAGCATCGGAAACGCCGTGATGCACATCGACGCCCCCAAAAACAGCATCGCCTCGCTCAACTTCGTCTTCTCCGGAAACAAGTCCGTGTGATGAAACAACACCCACGCCAGCCCCGCTCCCAACAAAAACGGCGTCACCATCCCAGCCACCGACACCGCCACACTGCTCTTGAACTTCTCACGCACAATGTCCACCCGAAACTCCATCCCCACCACGAACATATAGAGCGCCAACCCCAACTGCGACGCCGGAAACAAATAGCAACTCGTGTCCCTCGTCTTCTGCGTCACATCCCACGGAAACAACCACGCCTGCCACTCCGGCGCCAACATCCCAAACAGCGACGGTCCCAAACACACCCCCGTGATCATCTCCGCCACCACCTGCGGCTGCCCAAATCTTGCCGCAATCGCCCCCACCACCCGGCACGCCAGCAGAATCACCGCAAGCTGAAGAAAAAACTGAACTGCCAAATGCAAATTACTCATAATCAATCCCGGCCCCGCCCTCGGCACCATCCGCACATTCTACCATCACTCCCAGTGAAAACAAAAATAGACAGTTAGCATCGCACAAATGCCCAACCAGCATCACAACCCCAAACCGAGAACCGAGAACCCTACCCCACCACCCCCAAAACCTCCCCCACACTCCATCCCATCTCCCGCAAACTCTTCACCGACCGCGCCTCATCCCGCTTCGCCAACCGCTTCCCATTCTCATCCACCATCAACCGATGATGCCGCCACTCCGGCACCGCCAACCCTAGCAACGCCTGCAACAACCGATGCACATGCGTCGCCTCAAACAAATCCTCCCCCCGCGTCACCAGCGTCACCCCCTGCAGCGCATCATCCACCACCACCGCCAGATGATAACTCGTCGGCACCTCCTTCCGCGCCAGCACCACATCCCCAAACACCTCCGGCCGCGCCACCTGCTCCCCCCGCCCCAGATCCCGCCATCTCAGCTCCTCCCCCACCCGCGCCACCGCCTTCGCCACATCCAGCCGCAGCGCATACCCCTCCCCACCCGCCATCCGCTCCTCCTGCTCCCTCACACTCAACCCCCGACACGTCCCCGGATACAGCACCCCATCCGGCCCATGCGGCGCCTGCCCCATCCGCGCCACCTCCTCCTGAATCGCCTTCCGCGTGCAAAAACACGGATACAGCAACCCCATCGCCTCCAGGCGCCCCAGCGCCTCCCGATAATCCCCCCAGTGCTCACTCTGCTTCCTCACCGGCTCCTCCCACGTCATTCCCAACCACCTCAAATCCTCAAAAATCCCCGCCTCATACTCCGGCCGCACCCGCGTCCCATCGATGTCCTCCAACCGCACCAAAAACCGCCCCCCAGCCTCCATCGCCGCCCGCCACGCCTCCCGCGCTGCAAACACATGCCCCAAATGCAACCATCCCGTCGGACTTGGCGCAAATCGTGTTACCACCTCTTTCTTCATCACCCGCAATCATCCTGTTAATCCCACAAAAATCCTGTAAATCCTGTCCTAAATGCACATCCCCTCCCTCATCGAACGCAAACGCGAAGGCCACCCCCTTTCCTCCGACGAGATCCACCACCTCATCGCCGCCTTCACCTCCGGCGACATGCCCGACTACCAAATGAGCGCCCTCGCCATGGCCATCTTCTTCCAAGGCATGTCCTCCGAAGAAATCAGCGCCCTCACCGACGCCATGCTCCACTCCGGCCGCGTCCTCACCTGGCCCACCGACGCCCCACCCCGCGTCGACAAACACAGCACCGGTGGCATCGGTGACAAAACCTCCCTCGTCCTCGCCCCCCTCCTCGCCTGCGACGGCCTGTGGATCCCCATGATCTCCGGTCGCGGCCTCGGCATCACCGGCGGCACCCTCGACAAACTCGAGTCCATCCCCGGCTTCACCACCCAACTCCCCATCGACCGCGTCCACCAAATCATGTCCTCCCTCGGCTGCGTCATGATCGGCCAAACCGCCGACATCTGCCCCGCCGACAAAAAACTCTACGCCCTCCGCGACGTCACCGGCACTGTCCCCTCCATCCCCCTCATCACCGCTTCCATCATGAGCAAAAAGCTCGCCGAAGGCCTCAACCGCCTCGTCCTCGATGTCAAACACGGCTCCGGCGCCTTCATGAAAACTCGGGAACAAGCCCAAGCCCTCGCCGACTCCATGGTCCGCGTCGGCCACCTCCTCGGCGTCGAAACCACCGCCCTCCTCAACCCCATGGACGAACCCACCGGCCACAGCGCCGGCAACGCCCTCGAAGTCGCCGAATGCGTTGCCTGCCTCCAGGGCCACGGCCCCGCCGACCTCGAAACCATCATCCTCGACCTCGCCACCGCCGTCACCACCACCCCACGCGCAGCCCTCGCCGCCCGCCTTCGCGACGGCACCGCCTGGACCCGCTTCCAACAAATGGTCGAAGCCCAGGGCGGCGACCCCGCCACCCTCGAAACCCTCACAACCACCACCCACCCCGCCCCCGTCATCCACGAACTGCGCGCCGACCGCACCGGCACCCTCACCCGCATGGACGCCGGCATCCTCGGCCAAACCGTCCTCGAACTCGGCGCCGGCCGCGCCCGCGCCACCGACCCCATCGACCCCGCCGTCGGCCTCGACCACATCGCCAAAACCGGCACCCAAATCCAACCCGGCGACCTCCTCCTCCGCATCCACGCCCGCACCCCCACCGCCGCCCAATCCGCCCACCACCAACTCCTCCCCGCCATCACCCTAGAGTAACCCTCCCGTAATCGGGCCATTCCTAGCCCGAGTCGATGATCGCATGACCCGGAATCGCCTTGCCGAATCCCCTCGAAAAATGAGCCCTTACAAGCCGATCATTGAAGTCCCTGCCCTCCCCCAATGAAACCCGATGAGCATCATTCTTGAAATGCTCGGCGCAATCCTGCTCGCGCTCATTCGGAGTGCAATCGAGGTACCATTCATTTGGCTAGGCGAGATCGTTCGATGGGCCATCACCCTAGGCCGATACAAACCCGTCTGGGATTGCCATTTGAGCAAACACGGCGGTGCCTTTGTTTTACTCTCGGAGATCAGTTTTTGGATAGGTGCTGTCACAGCCGCAGGAATCGGCCTCCTCATCAAATACTTTTTCTTCACACCGTGATGCTACCCCCACCAAGTCACTGCCGACAACCGCCTATACCCCACTCAGTCGCCGCAAAAAACCAATTAGCCTTTGCGCCCACTTCTATCACTCAACCCACAAAAAACGCCCCATGAGTTCTCTTCGCATGCCCTTTGCTGTAGCTATGTGTTTAATCGCATGCGTAGTCAGCGTCTCAGCACAGGAAAAGAAACCCAGAGAACTATCCGCAGCCGCCCAGAAGACAATCCAGATTCTTTCAGAACTGGAGTTCGATGCGGGAACGGTGACAGCCCAGAAGCTGGACGAAACCTACGAAAAGATGAAGGCCTGCCTCGCCCAGAAGGGCATCACTGTCAGACTGAGAAAATCATCTTCCAGAGAGGTCCCGTCAGGTCAGCTGAATCTAAAAAGGGGAACGTTGAGAGAGTTCATGAACACCTTTGACGAATGGGCCGGCTGGGGATGGATAGTCTACGATGACGGCTCAATCACCTACGTCGATCGTCTCTGTGGCTGTTCTTGGCCCAAGGGCGGTGTCAGTTACCACGAAGACCAGTACCAAATGGGAACCCCAGAGGCCATGAGATTACAGCAGATTGAGCAGAAGGCAAAATCGCCCAACAACTAAACCCGCCCCCACGTTCCTTTCACCCCACACAAACCCTCTACGTCCCCCCATTCACACCCACTTCTTTCTGCCAGTCTCATCCCTCCTCCACTCCCCAATCCGCAATCCGCAATCCGCAATCCGAAATCCAACGTGCCCGCCCACCCCGACGCCGACTACTTCTCCCGCCAGGTCACCAGCACCCGGCGCTTCTTCTACCCGGATTGGAAGCAACGCCACACCCCCGACACCCTCACCCTTGTCGGCGGCGGCTGCGAATGGTGCGCCCCTGACTTCGTCATCGACCGCCAAAAATTCCCCTTCCTCGCCCTCGAATTAGTCTGGCGCGGCCGAGGCACCGTCGTCCTCAAAGACACCCGCCACAGCGTCTCCGTCGGCAGCGTCTTCCTCTTCGACGCCACCGTTCCCCATCACATCGAAAGCGACCCCGCCGCGCCCCTCGTCAAATTCTTCTTCAATTTCCACGGCCCCGCCGCCCGTCGCCTCATCACCCAACTCCAACTCAAACCCGGCACCCTCTGGCGCGTCAACGACCCCACCCGCATCGCCACCCTCCTCGAGCAAATCATCGACCACGCCCTCACCGGCACCCCGCTCGCCGACCTCGCCGCCTCCAAAGCCGCCGAGCACGCCCTCAGCCTCTGCGCCCTCCTGCAAACCTCCGAGACCGAACCCGACGCCGCCCACACCACCTTCACCCGCTGCCGCGACCACCTCCTCCGCCACTACCCCAGCCTCACCAGCATCGAAGAAGCCGCCGCCGCCTGCAACGTCACCGCCAGCTACCTCACCCGCCTCTTCAAACGCTTCACCCACGAGACCCCCCACCACTGTCTCCTACGCCTGAAAATGTCCCAGGCCCTCATCCTCCTCCGCCAACCCCGCATCCAGGTCAAAGCCGTCGCCCACGAACTCGGCTACAAAAGCCCCGCCCACTTCTCCCGCAGCTTCACCGCCTACCACGGTCACCCCCCCAGCACCCTCGTCAAATAATCCCGGATTCCGCGATTCGAAGTGGCTTAGGCGCTGCCTCGCTTGCGGTTCCAAGGCTTTGCGGCTCGCAGTCCCTGTATCTAAACCTAGAAACGGAAATGGAAAGGGATGAAGATGGCGTCGTGCTTGGTTCCACAAGGCTTCCCGGTTCGCAGCGGTTGCATCGATAAGATGATGCCACCCGAGAAGCGGGAAGCCTTGTGGGGCCAATGACAACGGCAGATTCCCCCTCAGCCATTTCCGTTTTTAGGCTAAACGATACCGGGCAACAGACGCGGAGCCTTGGAACGGCAATGGGGGTAGCGGATGGGCCGCTTCCAATCGCGGAGTTCGGGATAATTCGTCAAACCGCCATCGCCGCCATCCGCTCCGCCGTCTCTTTGTACTGCAAATGATACAGCCGCTGATAAAGCTCACTTGCCCGCAACAGCTCATGGTGAGGCCCCATCCCCTCCACCTTCCCCTGCTGCATCACCACAATCTGATCCGCCTCCAAAATCGTCGACAACCGGTGCGCAATCGCGATCACCGTCTTCCCCTCGGACAAAAGCTCAATCGCCTCCTGAATGATCTTCTCCGACTCCGTGTCCAGCGCCGACGTCGCTTCGTCCAATAGCAAAATCGGCGCGTTCCGCAGAATCGCCCGCGCAATCGATACCCGCTGCTTCTGCCCACCCGAAAGATTGCACCCGCTGTCACCCACCACCGCCTCATACTGCCCTTTGATCCCCATCACAAAGTCATGCACATGCGCCTTCTTCGCCGCCTCCATCACCTCCTCATCCGTCGCATCCAGCCGCCCATACCGAATGTTCTCCAAGATCGTGTCGTGAAACAAAAACGTGTCCTGGCTCACCACGCCAATATGATCCCTCAGTGACCCCTGCGTGATCTGCTTGATGTCCACCCCATCCACCGAAATCGATCCGCTATCAGGATCATAAAACCGCAGCAACAACGAAAACAACGTGCTCTTCCCCGCCCCGCTCGGCCCCACCAACGCGTAAAACTTCCCGGGCTCCAACTCCAAGTTCACCCCGGTCACCGCCGCCCGCTCCAATCGATTCCCCTTCGGATCACTGTAGTGGAACGTCACGTCCTTGAAGCTCACCGCCCCCTTCGCATCCTTAAGCACCACCGCGTCCGGCGCATCCTTCACATCCGGCTCCCGCTCCAAAACATCAAACACCGTGCTCGTCGCCACAATCGCCTTCTGCAGCAAAATCTGAATCTTACTCAAGTCCTTCGCCGGCGGATAAATCTGCGTCAGCGCGATCACAATCAAAAAGAAATCCTCCGCCCCCATCGTGCCCGTCTTCGCCGCATAAACCAACCCCGCGGCAATCCCCAACGACGCCACCGTCTCCACGATCGGCCCCACCACCTCGGACGCCTTGCTCCACCGCATGACGTTGTCCAGCATCGACTTGTTCGCCCGATTGAACCGCTTCACCTCATACGCCTCCCGCGCGTGACTCTTCACCACCCGGATGCCCACAAAACTCTCGTGCATCACCGACATCAGCGCCCCCGCCTCATGCTCCTCGTTCGCCCCCGCCTTCCGCACCCGCTTCCCAATCGCGATCACCGGAAAAATGCACAGCGGAAACACCACCAAACTCATCAACGTGAAGAACCAATCCTTCATGAGTAGCACCGCCAAAATCGCCAGGATCGCCACCGGCCGCTGCACAATGATCTGAGCCAAACTCACCGCATTCGTCTGCGCCACCCGCGACTGGTTAAACACCGTCTGAATCAAATCTCCCGTCTTCGACTGGTTGAAGAACCCCAGCGACTGCTTCAACAAACTCGTGAACACATCACTCCGCAGCTTGTACAACACCTTGTTCCCCACCCACAGCATGCAGTAGTTCCCAAAATACGTGAACATCCCCCGGCAAAAGATCAGCAGCGGGATCAATGAACACGCCAGAATCAGCCCCCCCAAACCCAGCTCCCCGTCATCCTTCAGCGGAAACCACTGCGCCAAACTCACCTTGCCCAAAAACGGCACATCAAACCCCTGACCAAAAATCTTCGTCTCCCCCTTCAACACAATCGAAAAAATCAGATTGAAGGCCAGCAGCATCACCGCATTGAACAGCCCGCTGAAAATCCCCAGCACCACCCCCAGCGCAAACCGCCACTTGAACGGCTTCATGTAGCGGCCCAGCTTGACCACCGTCTCCTTCGTCAATTGCCACTGCTCCGCAGAACTCAGATTGATGATCTCCTTGCGGCTGACCTTTTTCTTCTTGGTAGGTTGGGACATTCTCGTATGCACTCACCGCCAAGCCTCTTAGCCCCCGGCGGAACCAAACCCACTACCACCTCTCCCACCTTTTGTCGAGCCACCTTTCCCCACCCGACTCATCACAGCAGTTCCCATCTTATACCCCAAAAGCATCATTCAGATACTCAATTATGATTTCAAGCATCACATCCACAGACGTTATTGCTCTACAACACCACTACCTTTGATCCCATGAACTACGACGCCCTCATCATCGGTGCCGGTCCCGCCGGAACCAGCGCCGCCACCATCCTCGCCGAATACGGCCACCGCGTCCTCATCATCGAACGCGAAAAATTCCCCCGCTATCACATCGGCGAATCCCTCATCCCCTTCACTTTCCACGCCCTCGAGCGCCTCGGCATGCTGCCCAAAATGCGCGCCTCCAACTTCGTCAAAAAATACAGCGTCACCTTTGTCCAAACCGACGGCCGCCGCTCCCAGCCCTTCTACTTCCACACCCGCTACGACAAAGACACCATCGCCCAAACTTGGCAGGTCGTCCGCTCCGAGTTCGACCTCATGATGCTCGACAACGCCCGTGAAAAAGGCGCCCAAATCATCGAGGAAACCACCGTCACCGGCCTGATCCACGAAAACGGCCGCGTCGCTGGCGTCCGCGTCAAAGACGCCAACGGCGTCGCCTCCGAATACCGCGCCCCCATCACTCTCGACTGCACCGGCAAAGAAGCCCTCACCTCCAACCTCAACGGCTGGCGCATGAAAGACCCTTACCTCAATAAAATCGCCGTCTGGACCTACTACAAAGGCTCCAAACGCGAGCCCGGCATGGACGAGGGCGCCACCACCGTTGCTTTCGTTCCCAACAAAGGCTGGTTTTGGCACATCCCCCAACACGACGACATGGTCAGCGTCGGCGTCGTTGCCGAAGGCAAATACCTCACTCGCGACGGCGTCAAGGACCCCGAAGCCATCTTCAATCGTGAGGTCCAGGAAAACGAATGGATCCAAGACCACCTCAGCGCCGGCCACGCCACCGGCGGCTACCACGTCACCAGCGAATACTCCCGCCACTCCCGCCACTGCGCCTCCCCCGGCCTCCTCCTCGTCGGCGACGCCCTCTGCTTCCTCGACCCCGTGTTCAGCAGCGGTGTCCTCCTCGCCCTCAAAACCGGCGTCATGGCCGGTGAAGAAATCCATAAAGGCCTCCTCGCAGGCGACCTCTCCCCCGAGCGCTTCACCGACTACGGCGCCACCATCCGCCTCAGCATCGAGAACATGCGCAAACTCGTCTATGCTTTCTACCATCCCGACTTCTCATTCAAAGACGTCGTCATGAAATACCCCGAGTGCGGCGGCGAAATCACCGACTGCCTCTCCGGCGACGTCAACAAGGACTTCTCCAACCTCTGGGCCCGCATCAGCGAATTCGTCCCCCTCCCCGACGACCTCCCCTACGGCACCCCCCTGCTAGCCGCATAACAAAAGGCCCCTGCGGCTCCCAGCCCAAATTCCCACTACCCACGGCCTCTCCAGCGGCGTAATATGGGTGGTTCGTTGCTCGGTCACTGATCTCCGAGTTTCGTCCCTCTACCCAAGATGCTCCGCCTCGCTCTCAAAATGCTCTTCGGAGATACCGGCAAGTATCTCATGCTCATCGCGGGTCTCGTCTTCGCCACCTTCCTCATGGCCCAACAAGCCGCTGTCTTCTGCGGCCTCATGAGCTGGACCACCGCCACCCTCAAAAACGTCCCCGCTCCCATCTGGGTCGTCGAAAAACAAGTCGAGCAGGTCAATGAAACCAATCCCCTCCTCGACACTGACGTCGCCCGTGTCCGCTCCGTCGACAGCATCGCCTGGGCCTCCCCCATCTACTCCGGCATCCAGCGCGTCCGCCTCGCCAACGGCAACTTCAAAATCATCCAGCTCATCGGCATCGACGCCACCACCCTCGCCGGCGCCCCGCCCAAACTCCAACCTGGCCAGGGCCGCCTCGAAGACCTCCGCCTCCCCCACGCCGTCATCATCGACGACCTCGGCCGCAAACGCCTCGCCGTCGAAAAAGGCCGCCCCGTCGAACTCGGCGATGTCTTCGAACTCAACGACCAGGAAGCCCGCGTTGTCGGCATCGCAGACGCCATGATGTCCTTCACCGGCGGCCCCTACGTCTGGACCACCTACGAGCGCGCCCTCCAATACACCCCGCCCCAGCGCAAAATGCTCTCCGCCGTCATCGCCGCGCCACGTCCCGGCGTCTCCGTCGAACAAGCCGTCGCCGACATCGAACGCCAGACCGGCCTCCGCGCCTTCACCAACCAGGGCTTCGGCTCCTCCGACAAAGACTTCAACACCACCACTGTCTGGTGGTACATTCGCAACACCGGCATCCCCATCTCCTTCGGCATCACCGTCGTCGTTGGCTTCATTGTCGGCATGGCCATCTCCTGCCAGACCTTCTACAGCTTCGTCATGGAAAACATGAAACACCTCGGCGCCCTCAAGGCCATGGGCACCTCCAACTGGACCCTGTGCACCATGCTCACCACCCAGGCCTTCACCGTCGGCTTCGTCGGCTACGGCATCGGCATGCTCCTCACCGGCCTCTTCGCCCGCGCCGCTCTCACCAACAAACAACCGCCCTTCTACATGCCCATGTCCGTCCCCTTCGCGGTCCTCGGCGTCATCCTCTTCATCTGCAGCCTCTCCGCCCTCATCGGCATCTGGCGCGTCTCACGTCTCGAACCTGCCATGGTCTTCCGCGGCTAATCTCCTCCCCCCCGTGTCAGACCCCGCTTCATCACCCGACGCCCCTCTCGCCGCCCGCATCCGCGGCGTCACCCGCAGCTTTGGCGACGGCGGCACCAAGCTCCTCGTCCTCAAAGGCGTCGACCTCGATGTCCGCTGTGGGGATATCACCATGCTCGTCGGCCCCTCCGGCTGCGGCAAAACCACCCTCATAAGCATCATCGCCGGCACCCTCGCCGCCGACGACGGGCAACTCGAAGTCTTCGGCAATGACCTCCGTAAAATGTCCAAGGCCGCCATCACCCGCTTCCGAGCCCACACCATCGGCTTCATCTTCCAGCAGTTCAATCTCATCCCCACCCTCAACTGCATCGAGAACGCCTCCGTGCCCCTCCTGATCCAAGGCTGCTCCACCCGCCTCGCCGAAAAAAAAGCCCGCGCTCTCCTCGAACAAGTCGGCCTCGGCGAGCACGCCAAAAAACGCCCCTCCCAACTCTCCGGCGGCCAGCAGCAACGCGTCGCCATCGCCCGCGCCCTCGTCCACGACCCCCGCCTCATCATCTGCGACGAACCCACCGCCGCTCTCGACGCCAAAAACGGCCTCCTCGTCATGGAGATCTTCGAACAAGTCGCCCGCAGCCCCGAACGCGCCGTCCTCATCGTCACCCACGACAACCGCATCTTCTCTCACGCCAATCGCATCGCCTCCCTCGACGATGGCAAAGTCACCAACGTCCACGACGCCGACGGCTCCTCTCCTCTCCCTGACCACATCGCAAACCTCGCACACGGATGAAACTCGCCCTCCTTATACGCTACGCCACCTTCATCCTCGCCATCGCAGGTGTCATCGTCATGACCTCCGTCATGCAGACCATCCATGGCCAGGACAACGCCACCATCCCCCCTCCCCCCGTCACCCCGCCCGTCAAACCTTACTCAGGAGGCGTCGCCGCCACCGGCATCATCGAGGCCCTCAGTGAAAACGTCGCCATCGGCGTCCCCGCTCCCGGCATCATTAGCGAAGTCAAAGTCCGCGTCTGGGACAAAGTCAAAAAAGACGATGTCCTCCTCGTCATCGACGACCGCGAACTCCGCGCCGCTCTCGGCAAACAAAACGCCGCCATCGCCGTCAGCCAGGCCAATCTCGACGTGTCCCTCGCCCAACTCAATAAAGCCCGCGCCACCCTCGACCGCCTCAAGTCCGTCACCGATCAGCGCGCCATCAGCCAGGACGACGTCACCAACCGCACCAACGACCTCGCCATCTCCGAAGCCGAAGTCCTCGCCGCCCGCGCTCAACTCGAAGCCGCCAAGGCCGATGTCGAACAAACCCAACTCCTCATCGAACGCCTCACCGTTCGCTCCCCCAAAGACGCCACCGTCCTCCAAGTCAACATCCGCGCCGGCGAATACGCCTCCAGCCAAAACAAGTCCGCCCCCCTCATCCTCGGCGATGTCGACACCCTCCAAGTCCGTGTCGATGTCGACGAACAAAACGCCATGCGCATCCGCACCGGCCAGGCCGCCACCGCCTTCCTCAAAGGCGACTCCGCCACTCCTTACCCGCTCGAGTTCGAACGCATCGAACCCTTCGTCGTCCCCAAAGCCTCCCTCACCGGCGCCAGCACCGAACGCGTTGACACCCGCGTCCTCCAGGTCATCTACCGCCTCCCCAAACCCAAAGACACTCCCCTCTACGTCGGCCAGCAAGTCGACGTCTTCATCGCCGAAAAATAGAGACTCCAATCGCGGAGTTCTGAACTACTTAGCTCCCGGCCGAAACAAACTCGGCAGCCGCAATCGCTTCTTTTCCTCCTCCATCGCCTTTGGAACCTCAGGCGTCTTCGGCGCCTCCGTATTCGCCGCCCCACCTCCAAAGTTCAATAGCCGCGACTTCCAAGCCGGATCTCCAATCGTCCCCCGCGCCTGATACTCCAGCAACTCACTCACCGGTCGCAACACCAACCCCGGCAATCCCCGTATCCGCGCCTGCGCGTCAAACGCCACCTTGTCCTCAATGAAGTTCGCGTTCCCCTTCGCCACCAATCGGAACGCCGCCGTCAACGCTTCCAGGTTGTCCGTGTAAACAAAACCATTCTCCACGCGATACGTGCACGTCGCCTCCTTCGCCACGTTGAACCCCTTGATCGGCGCCGGCAAAAAACCACCCAGCAACGGCGTCAGCGGCCCCAGAATCGGCACCGCATAAAGGTTGCCATTCACAATGATCGCCACCCCATCCCCCTTCAACGTCTTCCAGTCTCCAAACACCCCCGCGAAATCAAAATGCCCCGTCAAATCCCCCTCCGTTTCATAGCTCGGCGTGTACACCTTTGAGAACTGCTTGAAGCTCAGCGCATTGACCCCCATGTGCCCCTGATACGAAACTTGGCTGCCTTTCGTCGTGACGCCCCCCTTCGCGTCAAACTCGCCCATCAACAGCTTCGCCTTCACATCAAACTCCACCGTCCCCGCCCGACTCTTCAACACCGCTTTCGTGGTGTTGAAATCCAGCATCTCTCCAAACACCTCCCACCGGAACGGATCCACCGTCACCTCCGCATCATAGTTGTTGATCGGATCCACCGTCGCCATCCGCCCTTTCACCGTCACCGGTGCCCCCGCACGATTCGTCGTCACATCATACGTGATCTCGCGACCTCGCCCCGCCACCTTCGCATTCGCATTCGTAAACCGCATCCGTTCACCGAACAAATCATACTCAAACGCATCCGCTCGCACCACCACGTCCAACTCATCCCGCTCCGGCGACAAATCCGTCACCCCCTTCGCGCTGAATGCCCCTCCAAAAAGCTTCCCGTTCACATCAAACCGCAACTCGTCCCGCACAAACAGCAACTCCCCCTGCGGCGCCGTGATCTTGTAATCAATCCCTCCCAGAGCATACACCCCGGAACCCTCCAGCGACGCAAATCCCACCCGCGCATCCGACGCCACCACTCCACCCCAGCCAAACACCCCATCCACATTTATCAAGGTCTCCGATGGCAACTGATACCGCGCCACCACGTCCGCGATCTTCGGCACAAAACTCCTCAAAATCGGCACCGGATCACACTTCGACCTCACCCCCTTCAGCCGCACCCACCGCTCCTTCAGTTGCACTACCGCTTCCTCCACCTCCCCCAATCCATCCTCACGCTCCGCTTTCACATTCCGAAAAATCAACTCCGGCCCCTGAAACTCCACATCCGCATCCACCTTCTCAAACGCCACCCCCTGATGCGACATCCCGCGCATCTCTCCATGCCCCCGGTTGCGGCAATCCGAAAAGTTCAGGGTCGGCCCCGCTCCCTCCAGCTTGAAATAAATGCTCGCATCCTTCTCAAAGTGAAACCGGTCGATCAACGCCCGCGTCTGCTCCAACTTCACAAACGGCTTAAACACCGACGGATCCATGCGCAAGGTCGCCCGATACTTCATCCCCTCCTTCTCATGCAGCAACACCTGCAACCCCAGTGAACCCGACTCGTGCCGCAGCATCCCATCGCGCACATAAATGCCTTCGTCACTCACTCCAAAATTCGCGCTCAATCCCTCAAACACCTCCCCCCGACTCGCAAACCGCGGACAGTGAATCTCCCCGCGCACATCCATCGGTCGCTTCATCGCCGCTCCCGTCTTCCCAAAATACCACTTCCCCTCCAACGCCAAACTCGGCCCCTGATCATAAAAAACCACCTCCCTCAGCGCCGACGTCCCCGCCAGCACCTCCGCCGCCGATCTCAAATCCGCATTCGATGTCACCCGAAAATCCACCACCTCTTCCCCCCGTCGCCACGTTCCCCTCGCATCCAAGTGCCCCAGGTCATCCACCAGCGTCAACCGGTTCACCGCCACCTCTCCGTTGATCAAACCCGCCTCCACCGCCAGCTCACGGCACTGATACCCCTGATACTCAAACTCCCGCGCCTCCAACGCCACCTTCACCTCCAGCGCCTCCATCGCATTCGTCGCTCCCCTCATGTCCACCGTTAACAGGGGCGCATTCTTGAAATCAAATCGCCCCAGCCAATCCAACGCCAACTGAATCTGCGACCGATACTCCCTCAGCAACTCCAATCGCCTCTCCGCCTCCTTCTGCGCCGCCCGCTTCTCCGCTTCAGTGCTTGGCGAGGACGCCATCTGCAAATCCACCGTCACATCTACCCCCACCCCCGCCACCTTCCCACTCGCATGCACCACTTGCAATCGCCGCTCCCTGAAGAACACCCTCGCATTGAAATTCCCCAACTCAATCACCGACAAATCCGGCCGCTCAGGATCCACCGGCAGGGCCACATTCGCTTCTTCCAATTCAAACCCCTCCACCCTCGGATTCCCCTTGATCAGTTGACCCATGTCAAACGTCACCTTCACCCGGTCCAGCGACGCCAACAACTCCTCATGCCCCGCATCATTGTAGAATCGCAAATCGCGCGCCACCACATTGCCCGACACCCCAAAACTCAGCTTCGTAAAATCCACATAAATCCCGCGCTCATCCAACTGCCCCAGCAGATACCCCTTCCATCTCGCCTCAAACGCTTTCGAGTTCAAATACAGCACTCCCCCCGCCACCCCGCTCAGGATCAGCAAAATCAACACGCGTCTGCAAAGTCCACCCATCATCTTTCCACACAACCTGCCGCCACCTCCGAACATCTCAACCTGAACTCCACCAATATGCACCTTCCCAATAAGTCACAAATTGCAACCCCGCTCATGTTCGCGTAAGCATCCTCATGTCCGCGCCGTCGGCCTCCTCAGCATCGCCCCCATCCGGCCCTCCCCCGCCTCAGCCCAAGCCCCGAAACCGCAGAAAAAGGTTCCTCCTGAACCTCCTCGGTTTCGCCCTCCTCTCCACGGCTCTCCTGTCCCTCGCCGCCTGGCACCTCTGGCACAGTCGCACCTCCTACCTCCAGCAGGCTCTCCAACGCGCTCTGCCCCAGTTCCAATCTCAACTCGGCGACCTCGACCTCACCCGTGACGAGATCCGCCTCTCCGACCTCGCCCTCCGCGAAAAGGATTCCCCCAAACCCTTCGCTTCCCTCCATTCCGCCTCCCTCTCTAACTGGAAAACCCTCCTCACCGACCGCTCTAACCTCGGTCAAATCTCCCTCGACGGCCTGCACCTCACCACCTCCGCCGCCAGCCTTCCCCGCCTCCTTTCCCTGCTCGCTCCCTCCTCCCCTCCACCCACCACTGCCACCGCGCCATCCCTCCCACGCCTCCAAATCGAATCCATCCATCTCAACGACTTCCAATTCCAACTCGAGGGCGACGCCACCACCCCCCATCTCGAATTCACTCTCAACCACGCCCTCACCCAACTCCACCTCTCCCCTACCGATCCTCCCTCACTCAAAAACGCCACCTTCCATCTCCAAAACCTCCATCTCCAAACCCCGGATGGCTCCACGCTCAACCTCCCCGAACTCACCCTCTCGCTCTCCTTCATCCCCGAAACCGGTCTCCTCCACATCCACTCCCTCAACACCCCCGCCCCCGTCGATCTCAAACTGCTACCCGCCCTCGGCACCTTCCTCACCCAACTCACCCAGCCTCCCCAACCCAACTCCCCCTCCACACCCTCCACCCCCTTCCCCTCCTGGTTCAAAGGCGTCGTCATTGAAAACACCTCCGTCCCTAACCTCACCCTAAACGCCCCCGACGGCCTCCCCTCCCATCCCGCCGCTCCTCCCATCGCTCTCCAACTCAACGCCGCCTACGACGCCCACGACATCCTCTGGCAACCCGGCCAACCCGTCACCCAGCTCGGCCGCCACCATCTCACCCTCGACTCCCTCGCCATCCGCCCTCTCAACGCCAAACCCGGCCACATCCTCCTCCCCTCCCTCACCACCGCCGCCCGCCTCGATCACTCCACCCACAAGTGGCACCTCGAAAACCTCGCCGCCTCCAACGCCGACATCCACTGGACCCCGGACCTCGAGTCCGCCCTCTTCCCTCCCACCCCCATCCCTCAAGGCACCCCCCCTCCTCCAGCTGCCCCCATCAAGCTCCTCCTCTCCCTCGCCTCACTCACCAACGCCCGCCTGCACATCGAACCCACCCCCATCCT
>CANETF010000039.1 GCA_947440575.1 Verrucomicrobiaceae bacterium | reverse complement strand
TCGACGGTGGCCTGGTTGACGTGGACCATGTTTCCCTGGCGATCCAGCAGAACAATGATTGCAGATGTGTGATCCACCAAGGTTTCGTTAAACTGGAGCTCCCGCAGATACTTCAGTTCAGCATGTTTTCGCTCGTCGATATCTTGAAAGGTGCCGATCAATTTGACGACGACTCCGTTTTCGATCACTGGGGATCCCTGAGAGCGAGCCCAGAAGGTCCTTCCTCGCGCGCTCACGACCTTCAATTCGAGGTCATAAGCCGTGCCATGATTAATAGCGGACTGCACAGCGGCGGCGATTTTTGGCCGTTCTTCCGGGGCGTAGAAGGCAATCGCATCTTCCAGAGTCGGGGCAGAAAGGGAGTCGACTTCGAACAGGGTACAAGTTTCCAATGACCAGAAAAGTTTTTTGGGATTGAGATCCAGCTCCCAACCTCCGATTTTCGCCATCCTACCCGTGCGTTTGAGCATATCGGTGGTATGAGCCAAGGCTGTCTCGGCTTGCTTTCTGGCAGTGATGTCTTTGACGGTGGCCAGAAAGTTAACCGTTTCCCCGTTGCTATTTTTGACGCAGGACGGGCTTATCATCACGGGGAATCGTTCCCCCGATTTACGCTGAAAGTTCAATTCGATATCCCTGAAGTTTCCACTCATGGTCTCCACGAAGGCGGCGTTAATGCGCTCAAGTTCGTCCGGAGGCCAGTAGGGGAATGGCGGGGCGGTGCCGGTGAGTTCTTCTTGAGAGAAACCTGTCATGCAACAGAGCGCTGGATTGGCCACGATATGAATGCCTTGTGCGTCGAGCACGGCAAATCCGTCATGCATTGAGCTGATCAAGCTATGGTTGAATGCAACAGAAGCTTTGAGGGCGAGTTCAGTTTGTCTGCGCTCAGTAATGTCGCGAACGATTGCTTGCAGAAGTACTCTGCCACCACTTTCGACTTTATTGAGAGTTACCTCAGCCGGGAATGAAGTTCCATCCAGCTTCGTGTGTAACCATTCAAAGCACTGTGGGAGACCTGAAAGGGCAGATGAGATTTTTTCGATCGCGAACTCGATCGAATTGCGACCGTTGGGCTGGTTGGTTGGGGAGAATTTATATGGTGGGAAGCCAATGATGTCTTCGCGTTTGGAGCAGCCAAACATTTCCAGGCTGCGAGCGTTGCAGTCAATGAAGCGATCCCTCTCCAAGATCAGAATGCCATCGCCAGCATTCTCAAAGAGTGTTCTGTAACGCTCATCACTATCGCGGCGGGCCGCCTCTGCCGCTTTGTGGCTACTTATATCGGTGAGGAGCGCCACCGCTCCGACATATTCGCCCAGGCTATTGGTGATTGGATTGGTAGAAACGAACGCTCCCAGTTTCGAGCCATCTTTACGCAAGTACTCGAACTCGAACTGCTCCGCCACACCCTCTTTCCTGCGCTTGATGAGTTCTCCCAACCGGGCGCGACCTGCGGCATCCAAGAAATCATCGATAGGGCGTCCAAGCATCTCTTCTGGTGCGTAGCCCATCATCTGTGCCATCATTGGATTGACATAGTCCGTCAAAGATGACGAATTGATGCGCCAGATGCCTTCTTGAGCCGTTTGGACAATTAGGCGGTACAGTTCCTCGCTCGATTGGAGGGCCTTGATGGACAATTTGGTGTCTGATATGTCACTGAATACCATTCGAGTTTTCTGGTGACCGTTTGTTTGGGTGGTCGAAAGTGCCAGTTGGACCCAGAAAAAAGTACCGTTGGGCTTAACCATGCGTAGTTCGCAGGCATTCGGTTGGGAGGATTTGGTGGTTTGGCGACGATAAACGTCTTGATCTTGCAGATAGATAAAACTGGCTATCGGTTGATTGACCAAATTTTTCTGAGGAACCCCTAAAATGGCAGCAGCCTGGGTGTTTGCCTGAACAATGTCACCTGATTCGTTAACGATCACGTAGGCGAGCGGTGCGAGATCATAGAGTTCGCGATAGTGCGCGACCGAAGCATTGGCCTCAGCCTGTGCGGCGAGTAATCTTTCGATCTTGGCATCAAGATCAACCCGGTGAGCCGAGGCCTGTTGCTGTCTCTGCGGCAATTCCTCCAGAGAGGCTGCGTCATTCTTTATTGAAGGCTGGTTGGGTGCCTTCGGAATGGTGACTCTTGGCTTTCCTGGTTCGTGGCTCATTTGGCGTAATGACTGACAAGTCTTTTCCCCTGTCGATTCTAAGCCAAAACGAAAGGCGAGAGCGAGGCAAAAGTGAATGTCTCCTAGGATTTAGAGTGGTTCCCATCCGTTAGTGGGGGTTTTGGGCGAATTGTTGGAGGCGACCCGATGGATGGAGTGGACAAGGAGAAGGGGGGCGGTAATCCATTTCAAAGGATCGATTCGAGGGAATAGCGAGCAGAGGGGGGGAGTCTCCGACAGGAGGAGGATTATGGTCTCTAGAAATTCTCAAAAATGATAAGGTCGAGCTGAATATTTCCATCTCAAACATCAGCGTCAAGACATCCTCGAGGGGGTGGGGCCGCGTTAAATGAGGGCGGAAAGATATCGGCAGGCATGGCAGAGAGATTGCTGGTTGTCTTGAGCCCGGTCTGTGTCTAAATACCCACCCTCTTGAGCTAAAATGACAAATTACGGACTCCCACCGAAACAAGGCCTTTATGATCCGAGCAACGAACACGATGCCTGCGGCGTCGGGTTTGTCTGTCATATGAAGGGCAAAAAATCCCACGAAATCGTGGCCAATGCGCTCACGATTCTTGAAAATCTGGACCACCGCGGTGCCTGCGTGGAAGAGAACACTGGTGATGGAGCCGGTATTCTCATTCAGATCCCCGACGCCTTTTTGAAGAAGGCTGCCGCGGAGGTCGGTATCAATCTGCCGGAGCAGGGCAAGTATGGGGTGGCCAATTTGTTTTGTTCACCCGATCGCGCCTCACGTGAAGAGGCACAGGCCATTTTTGAAAAGATTGCCTCTGGAGAAGGGTGTCCCGTGCTTGGATGGCGTGATATTCCGACTGATAACAGCACTTTGGGCAAGTCCGCCAAAGCCAGTGAGCCGTTCATGCGTCAAGTTTTCATCGCCCGGGGCCCTGCTCTGGCGGATGAGGTGGCCTTTGAGCGGAAGCTTTACGTGATCCGAAAAATGGCGCACATGGCGATCCGTTTCGCCAAGGTGGACACGTTTTGGTATGCGCCAAGCTTGAGTTGTCGGACGCTGGTTTACAAGGGCATGCTGACGCCGCATCAGGTCGGTGCCTATTTCGAGGACTTGCGAAATCCCGACATGGATTCGGCTTTGGCGCTGGTACATTCGCGCTTCTCCACGAACACGTTCCCGAACTGGGAGCGCTCGCACCCGTATCGTTACATTGCACACAACGGAGAGATCAACACCTTGAGGGGCAATATCTCCTGGATGAAGGCGCGTGAGTCCCTGCTGGCGTCAGAACTCTTTGGAGATGACATCCAAAAGATCAAGCCTGTCATCAATGTGGATGGTTCGGATTCGACGATTTTTGACAATGCCCTCGAATTGATGGTTCTAGCGGGGCGCTCGTTACCACATGCCATGATGATGATGATTCCTGAGCCTTGGAGTGGCCATGAATCCATGAGCGAGGCGAAGAAGGCATTCTATGAGTATCACAGTTGCCTGATGGAACCCTGGGATGGTCCTGCTTCCGTTGCGTTCACGGATGGCACCATGATTGGCGCCACTTTGGACCGCAATGGACTGCGGCCTTCACGCTATTACGTCACGAAGGATGATCTTGTGATCATGGGTTCCGAAGCTGGAGTGTTGCCTGTCGCTCCTGAAAACGTTGCTCACAAGGGCCGTTTGCAGCCTGGGAAAATGTTCATTGTGAACATGGTCGAAGGTCGCATCGTTCCGGACGAAGAGATCAAAGAGCAAATCGCATCCGAGAAGCCTTATCGCGATTGGTTGGACCAGCATTTGGTGAAGCTTGCTGATGTGAAGGATGCGGTCTCTCTCCCTGAGGTGGATCACAAGACAGTTCTGCAGCGTCAACTTGCCTTTGGATACACGTTTGAAGATCTCCGTTTGCTCATGACCCCGATGGCGAGGGATGGGGTCGAAGCCATCGGTTCGATGGGAACGGACACGCCGATTGCGGTCCTCTCAGACAAATCGAAGCTGGTTTATGATTACTTCCACCAGCTGTTTGCGCAGGTCACGAACCCTCCCATTGACTGCATTCGCGAGGAGATTGTGACATCATCTGTCACCACCATTGGAGCGGAAGGGAACCTGCTCGATCCCCGGCCTGAGAGCTGTCATCTCATCGAACTGAAGACGCCGATTCTTAGCAATGAGGAACTGGCCAAGCTGAAGGGGATAGCTCAGGGGCAGTTTTCCTCGGCGACACTGGAAATCTTGTTTGATCCGACAGCTGGTGCTGAGGGTCTCGAAATGGCAATGGATGACCTTTGTGCGCAGGCTGACAAGCTGGTTGCAGACGGTAAGAACATTCTCATCCTGTCTGACCGTGGGGTGGGTAAATCGAAAGCTCCAATCCCAGCCTTGCTTGCCGTTGGCGGTCTGCACCACCATCTCATCCGCCAGGGTAACCGCACCCGGTGTGATATTGTGCTCGAGTCCGGTGAGCCGCGGGAAGTGCATCACTTCTGCACCTTGATTGGGTATGGTTGTGGAGCGATTAACCCCTACCTCGCCTTTGAAACGCTGGATGACATGATTCGTCAGGGCCTGTTGGTGAACGTGGACCATAAGAAGGCGGTCTACAACTTTATCAAAGCGGCGACCAAGGGTGTCATCAAAGTCGCCTCGAAGATTGGCATCTCGACGATGCAGAGTTACCGCGGCGCGCAGATTTTTGAAGCCATGGGATTGAACCAGGTGGTGGTGGACAAGTATTTTACGCACACCAGCACCCGTATCGAGGGCGCTGACATCCATGTTATTGCTCAGGAATCCATTCAGCGTCACAGCCATGCTTACCCTGACCGTGAAGCTAACTCACCAACGCTTGAAGTCGGTGGCGATTACCAGTGGCGAAAGGAAGGCGAGGCGCACCTGTTCAACCCTCTCACAATTCACACGCTTCAAAAAGCCGTTCGAACAGGGAGTTTTGATACCTTCAAGGTCTACAGCAAGCTCGTCGACGAGCAATTGAAGCAGCAGTATACGCTTCGTGGATTGCTTGATTTTGTGGCTCAGACACCTGTGCCGATTGATGAAGTCGAGAGCGTTGAATCGATCATGAAGCGCTTTAAGACAGGGGCCATGAGTTATGGTTCCATTTCCAGTGAAGCGCATGAGGCGCTTGCGATTGCCATGAATCGTGTCGGCGGCAAGTCGAACACGGGCGAGGGAGGCGAGGATCCGGAGCGTTACACCTGGACCAATGAAAAAGGGGACTCTAAGAATAGCGCTATCAAGCAGGTCGCCTCTGGCCGGTTTGGTGTGACCAGTCTTTATCTGTCTCAAGCCAAGGAGATTCAGATTAAAATGGCGCAGGGTGCGAAACCCGGTGAAGGCGGCCAGCTTCCAGGGGGCAAAGTTTACCCATGGATTGCGAAGGTGCGTCACTCCACGCCTGGGGTCGGGTTGATTTCTCCGCCACCTCACCATGACATTTATTCCATCGAGGATTTGGCCCAGTTGATCCACGACTTGAAGAACGCGAACCGGGAAGCGCGTGTGAGCGTGAAGCTCGTCTCGGAAGTTGGTGTCGGCACCATTGCTGCCGGTGTGGCTAAGGCTCACTCGGATGTGGTCCTCATCTCTGGATTTGATGGAGGAACAGGTGCCTCACCGCAAACCTCCGTGAAGCATGCTGGGATTCCTTGGGAACTTGGTCTTGCCGAGACCCATCAAACGCTCGTCTTGAACGATTTGCGGAAGCGGATCGTGGTGGAAGCTGACGGGCAAATGAAAACCGGTCGTGATGTCGTGATTGCCGCCTTGCTGGGCGCCGAAGAATTCGGTTTTGCCACAGCGCCGCTGGTCACGTTGGGGTGCATCATGATGCGTGTCTGCCATTTGAACACTTGCCCAGTTGGGGTGGCTACTCAGAACCCGGATCTGCGCGCCAAGTTCACGGGTGATCCGCAATACACCGTCAACTTCATGACCTTTATTGCTCAAGAAGTGCGCGAGCTCATGGCGCAGCTTGGGTTCCGGAAGTTGGAAGACATGGTCGGCCGCACGGACATGTTGGAAGCTCGAAAAGCGGTTGAGCATTGGAAGGCCAAGGGGCTCGATTTCTCCAACCTGCTGTTCCGCCCAAAAGTGGGACCTGAAATCGGACGGTTCTGCACGGAATCTCAGGATCATGGGATCGACAAAAGCCTTGATATCACGACGCTGTTGCCTCTTTGCAAAGATGCGATTGAGAAGGGCGAAAAGGTCAAGGCTGACGTTCCGATTCGGAATATCAATCGCACCGTTGGAACGATTCTTGGCAACGAGATCACGAAGCGGCACTGGTATGGCTTGCCTGAAGATACGGTGCATTTGCATTTCCGTGGCAGTGCGGGGCAAAGCTTTGGGGCTTTCGTGCCCAAAGGTGTCACGCTTGAGCTTGAAGGCGACGGAAATGATTACATTGGCAAAGGCCTTAGTGGCGGGCGCATCATCATCTATCCGCCAGAGGGAAGTACCTTCCTTGCGGAGGAAAACATCATTGCTGGCAATACCGCACTGTATGGCGCCACCAGTGGCGAACTCTTCCTTCGCGGCATGGCAGGGGAGCGCTTTGCGGTGCGAAACAGTGGAGTGGACACGGTCGTCGAAGGGGTGGGAGACCATGGCTGCGAGTACATGACAGGTGGTCGAGTGGTGGTTCTTGGCCTCACCGGTCGGAACTTTGCCGCAGGTATGAGTGGCGGCATCGCTTATGTTCTTGATGAAAAGGGAGACTTCGCGACGCGGTGTAACAGCGGCATGGTGGATCTATTGGCTCTCGAAGACAAAGAAGAAATCGATGAGCTTTACGGACTCATCAAAAAACATGCTGACCTGACCAAAAGCCAACAGGCGTTTAAGGTAATCGCTCTTTGGGAGCAAATGCTGCCGAAGTTCGTGAAAGTCTTGCCTCGAGATTACGCCCGCGTCTTGAAAGCTCTCAAGAAGGCCAAAGACGACGGACTTGTCGGAGACGATGCCCTCAATGCGGCCTTCGAGGCCAATGCACGCGACGTCGCCCGAATTGGTGGCGGTTAGGATTCTAACAGGCGGCATTAGAAAATAGAAATCACCTTTTTAAAGATAAGAGATCATGGGAAAACCAACAGGCTTCATCGAATTCGAACGCGAACTACCTTCAGACCGCGATCCGCTTGAGCGGGTCAATGACTGGAAGGAAATCCACCTGCACCTACCTGAAGACCGGCTCAAGAAGCAGGGTGCGCGGTGCATGGATTGCGGGATTCCGTTCTGTCATAGTGGATCGCTCATCAGCGGGATGGCCAGTGGTTGTCCGATCAACAATCTGATCCCTGAGTGGAACGACCTGGTGTTTCGCGGCCTCTGGCATGAGGCTCTTGACCGCCTGCACAAGACTAACAACTTCCCGGAGTTCACGGGCCGTGTTTGTCCTGCTCCATGCGAGGGTTCTTGTGTGCTGGGCATCAACAATCCACCCGTCACGATCAAGAACATCGAAGTCTCGATCATCGACAAGGGTTGGGAAGAGGGATGGGTCAAGCCCGAGCCGCCGCAGAAGCGCACTGGCAAAAAAGTCGCCATCATTGGTTCGGGTCCTGCGGGACTTAGTGCCGCCGCGCAGTTGAACAAAGCGGGTCACCTGGTCACTGTTTTTGAGCGAGCAGATCGTCCTGGCGGGCTGCTCATGTATGGCATTCCAAACATGAAGCTGGATAAAAACGAGGTGGTGCTCCGCCGGGTGAAGTTGCTGGAGGATGAGGGGGTGATTTTCAAGTGCAACGTCAACGTCGGCACCGACGTCACTGCTGAGCAACTCCGCAAGGATTACGATTCCATCATTGTTGCCACAGGAGCGACGAAAGCGCGTGATTTGCCGATCCCGGGCCGAGAATTGAAAGGCATCCATGTTGCCATGGACTTCCTCACGGCCAATACCCGGGCGGTTCTGGACGCCGCCGCCACAGGCATTACGGCTGATGGAAAAGATGTGGTCATCATTGGTGGGGGGGATACGGGCACGGACTGTGTTGGGACAAGCCTTCGCCATGGTTGCAACAGTGTCACCCAGCTAGAGATCATGGCGAAGCCGCCACTTGTTCGTGCTGCCAACAATCCCTGGCCTGAGTGGCCGAAGACCTACAAGATGGACTACGGACAGGAAGAGGCCGCCGCACGTTTTGGCGATGACCCACGGGTCTATCTTACTACCGCGACGCACTTTGAAGGTGACGAGAACGGTAACGTCAAGGCCGTGCATGTCGTTAATGTTGAGTGGAAAAAAGATGATAAGGGTAACTTCGGGCCGCAAAAGATTCCAGGAACGGAGAGAGTGCTTCCGGCGCAACTTGTTTTGCTGGCCATGGGTTTCCTGGGACCGGAGCAGCCCTTGCTCGATGCGCTGAATGTTGAGCGCGACGCCCGAACCAACATCAATGCGGAGCACGAGAAGTACACCACGAGTCTGCCCGGGGTGTTTGCCGCCGGAGATTGCCGCCGGGGGCAGTCCCTGGTTGTTTGGGCTTTCAATGAAGGCCGTGGCGCTGCCCGGGAGTGCGATCGCTTCTTAATGGGTCAAACCGACCTGCCTTAACAGGGAGAGACGGTTGATTCATCAAATGGGGTTGCCGCTTGACTCGGGTTGTAGCACAATCCGGGTCAATGACTGATATTCCAAGCAATCAATCGTCTTTTGGTAATGGAGCTCCAAGTGCGGGGTCGGGAGGTGTTGATCTACGGCTCGTCAGTCCGATGGAGGCAGTGGCTGCACTGTATTCGAAGGATCAAGAGGCGTTGGCTGACGCCATTTTTTCAAGCTTGAGTCAGGTGGTGTTTGGCGTAGGGGCACCCAAACCTGCGAGCCTGCCACAAAGAGTGATGGCCCGTTTGAGCTACCGTCTTTTGAAGCGAACGACCGTACGGGAGAAGGCGGGTGGTGAGGGAGACTCGATCAAGGTGCGGAATCGTCTTTTGGAGCGGTCACAGCATCCGTATGCCAGATCACTTTTGGCGTCTTCCAGCAAGGAGACGGAGGCGTTGGTGGAAGGTGGGGATCCGATGAATGGACCCTACATGATGATTGTTCCCGAGATCCGGGCGGGTGCGGTGCTTTGGGATAAACTCTTTTTCAATTCGGTGCAGGGCAAGGATGTGCAGTTGCGATTTATTTTGGAGACAAAAGCGACCTACCTTGAGGCGAAGGCGAGGCTGGACAAAGGGAAGAACATTCGCATCAAGGCCCTGGCGGCCGGAACGGGACTGAGCTTGATCTTGGCCTATGATCAACTGATTCGCGACGGCTATGATTCGGGGCGAATTTTCGCGCGGATCACGGATCGCGACGAGTCGAACACGGCGAAATCGAGTCGACTGCTAGGCAAACTGGCGGTCAAGCGAGGCTGGAGGCTTGGGGTTGGTGCGGAAGCGGGGATTGGGGCGGAAACGGAAGACATTTTTCACGAGGCTGCTCTGGGGATCGACAAAGAAAATCCATTCGACGTGGTAACGGCAGTGGGGATTCTTGAGTATTTGCAGGGATCGACCTGTGAGACGACGGAGCAGCGTCATGAGCTTGAGGAGATGGAAGAGCCTGCGACGGCTCTTCATCTGGTGGCGAGGCTATGTGACATGACTCGCCGAGACGGGTCTTTGATTGTGAACACTTATCGACCCCATTCGAGCACACGAATCTTGGAATTGTTCGGAAAGCGGTTTGACTATCGCCACGTGATGAACATGAACGCGCTGTTGTCTGGGACGCAGTTTTCCATTCCGATTTTGGTTGGTTCCGGTCATATTTATGACGTCAAGATTTACAAGAAAGAGGCTTCGTGAATGGGATCAAGCGGGCCCTCCAATCCGTTGCGACTGGAACTCATTTCGTTTGGTGAGTGACAGGCTTTCCTTGATTTGTTAGGCTGCCTAGACGGAGAGACCTTGGCTAGCGGTGGGCAGGCGACGAGGCGTATTTTGCTTGAACTTGAGCAAAGATTGTCACAATTGAACATTCTTGCGGCTAATCACGTCTTACGGATATGCGTTTGTTTCAATGGATTGGTTTGATTTCGGTTTTGGCTCTTCCAGGGCTGACTCTGGCTGAGGATAATGTCGCCGCCCTGATGAAGCAGGGGGATTTGCACGACGAGAAGTTTGAGCCGAAGGAGGCGCTGGGTTTTTATTTGGAGGCGGAGAAGATCGAGCCTGAGAACGTCCGGCTGCTTCTTTGCATAGCGAGGCAGTATCGTCACTGGGCGGCGGATTCGGAGACGCTTGCCGAAAAGATCAAATTGAGCCAGACGGGCAAAGACTATGCCAAGCGGGCGCAGGCCTTGGCACCTGAAGATGCTGAGACGCATTTGTCGGTGGCTATCAGTCACGCCAAAATGGCGTCGGTTTTGGATAACAAGGAAAAGGTTGAGGCTTCGCGTGAAGTGCGTGCGGCAGTGGACAAGTCGATCGAATTGGATCCGTCGAAGGACTTCGCCTGGCACATATTGGGGGGATGGCATCAAAGGCTCGCGGAGTTGGGAACGGTGAAGCGGGCACTGGCTAAGATGCTGTATGGGGAGATGCCGCCTGCCTCAAACGAGGAGGCGGTGAAGTGCTTTGAGAAAGCGATCGAACTCAATCCGAAGCGCTCGATTCACCATATCGAATTGGGGCGAACCTATGCCCAGATGGGCAAGTCGGAGGAGGCCAAGAAGTGCATTGAGAAGGGATTGGAGATGCCCAATACGGGCAAAGATGACCAGGAAGTCAAGCAGCGTGGGCGAGAGACTCTGGCAGGGCTGAAATAGAGGGTCCCGGTGAAACCGGGCCGAATCCGAAAGAATGGTTGTTTTGGCCGACTTTTGACGGCAATATCGACACCCCGTTCAGACGGATCTATTTTATGCAAAAAGAAGGCATCGCAATCATCGGAATCGGTTGTCGGTTCCCAGGAGGAATCAACGACACAGAGTCTTTCTGGAAATTATTAATCGAAGGGCGGGACGCAGTAACCGAGGTGCCGGCTGATCGGTGGAATGTGGAGCGGTTTTATGATGCTGAACCTGGAATCATTGGGAAATCGATTGCCAAGCGTGGGGGCTTTCTGGATTCGATAGATCAGTTTGACCCTCAGTTTTTCGGGATTTCGCCTCGTGAGGCTCCATACATTGACCCGCAGCAACGGTTGCTCCTAGAGACGGCCTGGGAGGCGATTGAGGACGCGGGGGTGGTATTGGACTTGGAAAATGGGACGGACATTGGGGTGTTCATGGGGGTGTCTCACAATGACTATCAGAACATTCAAGGGGGGTCTTCTGACAGGTCTGGCATTAGCTCACATTCACCGACGGGGTGCGCGCATAGTATTGCGGCGAATAGGATTTCCTATTGCTTCAATTTGAAGGGCCCGAGCATGTCAATGGACACGGCGTGCTCTTCGGCTTTGACGGCGGTTGCTGTTGCGTGCGAGCAACTGCGTTTGGGACGCTGCCAAATGGCGATGGCGGGTGGGGTGACGATCATGATCACACCCGATGGTTTCATTGGGTTTTCGCAAGCGGGGATGCTTTCGCCGGATGGTCGATGTGCGGCGTTTGATGCTTCGGCGAATGGTTTCGTGAGAGGTGAGGGGGCTGGTGTGGTTTTGTTGAAGCCATTGGAGCAAGCTCTGGCGGATGGTGATCCGATTCACGGAATCATTGTTGGAACCAGCATGAATCAGGATGGGCATACGAATGGGATATCGTTGCCATGCCCGGATGCGCAGGCGCGATTGGTCAAGGATGCGTGTGCAGATGCGGGGATTGATCCTGCCCAAATTGGCTATGTGGAGGCCCATGGCACCGGGACTGCGGTGGGAGATCCCATTGAGGCGACCGCGCTGGCCGAGGCGTTGTGCGAGACGCGGAAGGTGCCGTTGGCGATGGGCTCAGTGAAAACGAACTTAGGGCATTTGGAGACCGCTGCTGGAGTGGTCGGTTTGGTCAAGGGATTGCTGGTGCTGAAACATCGGCAGATTCCTGCGAGTCTGCACTTTGACACGCCGAGTGAGCACATTGATTTTGAGGCACTGAAGCTGCGGGTGCCGACGAGTTTGGAGGCGTTTCCAGAAATTCCCGGGCCGCGGTTGGTGGGGGTGAATTCGTTTGGATTTGGTGGTGCGAATTCGCATGTGATCTTGCAGGAAGCGCCCGCACCGAAGAAGGTGAAACATGAGGCGGTGTCGGCGTCACGAGCATGGCCGTTTGTGTTCTCAGCGCGGTCTGAGAAAGCGCTGGCTGATGGAGCCCTGAGGTTGAGCGAGTGGATTGAGGATCACTCGAAGAGCAATGGCAAATCGCCGATGTTGCCTGCCCTGGTTTACAACCTGGGAGCCCGGCGCAATCATCATGCTTACCGGATTACTTCGCTTGCAAGGACGACGGAAGAATTGGTGCAGGAGTTGCATGCTTATGCGGCAGATCCTTCGAGCAGTCCATTCACCAGTTCGTTCACACCGCGTCCGGAGCGGGCGTTGCGGATTGGTTATGTGATGAGTGGTCAGGGGCCGCAATGGTGGGGGATGGGCCGGGAATTGATGGTCCATGAGTCGGTGTTTCGGCGGACGATGGAGGCCTGCGCTGCGGCCATGAAGCCATATGCGAGCTTTTCTCTCTTGGAGGAACTTGGGAGGGATGAAGCGGATTCGAGGATGCAGCAGACTGAGATTGCGCAGCCGGCGATTTTTGCGATGCAGCTTTCATTGGCGGAGCTGTGGAAGTCGAAGGGGGTTCAGCCGGCGGCGATTGTCGGGCACAGTGTGGGAGAGATTGCCGCGGCATGTGCGGCGGGCATTTTGAGCCTTGAAGAAGGCGCGCGGGTGATTGTGCTGCGGGCACGCCTGATGCATGAGTGCGCGCGTGGTGATGGCACCATGCTGGCGGTTGGCTTAACTGAAGAGGATGCGGCAGCGGTGATTGCCAAACATGATCGCACGGTGAGCATCGCGGCTTTCAATGGACCGAAGTCGTTGACCTTGTCAGGGCCCAAGAGTTCGCTGGAGGCGATCCAGGCGGAGCTTGAAGGGCGGTCGGTGTTTGCCCGGTTCGTGCGGGTGGATCATCCTTTCCACCATGCGATGATGCAGCCGGCGGCGGATGCTTTGACGTCGGCGTTAAAAGACTTGAAGCCGGAGGCTGAGACGGTGCCATTTTTCAGCACTGTGAGTGGTCAGCGTTGCTCCGGGGCGGAGTGTGTGGCGGCGCATTGGGGGCGCGGCATTCGGCAGGCGGTTCAATTTGTGTCAGCGGTTAATGCGGTGGCTGATTTTGGCGTGGATGTGTGGTTGGAGATCAGTTCACATCCGGCGCTTTCCATGTCGATCCAAGAGTGTCTTGGAGCGCGGAATCAAAAAGCCCCGGTGACTGCCTCCGTTCGCCGTGAGCGTGAGTTTGAGTCGTTCCTGGATGCGGTGCTAGCGCTGCATCGCGCGGGAGTGGTGATGGATTTTGCAGCGATGACGCCGTCGCGTGAGTTGCTTTCTTTGCCAGCCTATGCGTGGGATCGGAGCCGTTGGTGGCACGAGTCGAGTGAATTGAGAGATGGGCGGTTGTCTCCTGGAGGGAAGGGGCTCTTGGATTCGCGAATGCCGAGAGCGACACCGACTTGGGTGACTCGTTTTGACAGCCGACACATGTCCTATTTGCGCGACCACAAGGTCGACACGCACATTGTTTTTCCAGGGGCTGGCTTTGTTGAGATGGCCCTGGAGGCGGGGGTGCAGTTGTTTGAGGGGCGGCCCTTTGCCATTGAGGATTTTGAAATTCGCAAACCGCTGATTTTGCCGGATCCACCGACGGGTTTGACGATGGAACTGACCTATGAGCCGAATGAGCGGACGTTCACGATTCAAAGCAAATTTGAGCAAGCGGCGTCATGGTCTGTGCATGTCGTTGGTTCCATGCGGAGTGAGCGAACCGAGTCCACGTTTGCGCAGACCGTCTGGCAGGCGCCGGGGGCTGATGAGGAAGAGGAAGGCGTGGGTCAATTCTACGGTCACATGAGCGACCTGGGACTGCGCTACGGGGAAGAGTTTCGGGCGGTGAGGGAATTGGCAGCGGGCGGTGGGAAGTCCACCGGCAAGGTGGCGCTGACGGAAGCCACCGGGAAGCGAGCAGCCGAGTATGCCCTGCACCCGGTGCTGTTGGATGCGGCTCTGCACGTGTTTTCGGCTGGGGCGAAGACGGTGGAAGATCGAAAGGCGAAGATGAAGCTGCCGGTGCGATTTGCGAAGATCCTATTCTTGCGTTCGCCGGGGGCGTCGAGTCGGGTGAATGCACGGGTTCTGCACTTCAACGAGGAACTGATTGAGGGGCGGATTGCGCTCTATGATGACGCGGGCCAGCCTTGCGTTCTGGTGGATGGATTCCGTGCGATCAGCATGGCGGCAGCGCGTCGCCCTGGTGCTTCAGGAGGCGGGCGTGACTTGCTGTATCACGTGGATTGGGAACGGTCGCAAGTGACAGCTGCTCCTTCGAAGACTGCTCCTGTGCCGCTGAAACAGCTTCACAAGACGGCGACTGCCACCCTCGAAGAGATTTTGAGTGTTCGTGGACGTGAGGAGCTTGAGGGGGTTTTGAAGGCGGAAGATGAACTGGCTGCGGCGCAGATTGCGTCCGGGTTGGCGGCGATGGGAGTGAGTGAAAAGCTCAAGGCTGGATTCAGCGCGGAATCGCTGGGTGTTGCGCCGGGAATGCAGACGGTCTTTGGACGGTTGATGTCGAAGTTGGTGGGACGCGGGCTGTTGACGGGCAAAGGGGGCAAGTTCAAGGCGACGGCCGCTTTTGCTCAGGCGGCAGAGTCGGCGAATGGCCTCTTGAGGTACTTTGTTGAGAATCATCCGGGGCATTTGCCTGAAGGATTGTTGTGTGAATCGACTTGCGCGGAACTGGGTCCGATCCTGCGGGGCGAAAAAGACGCCGTGCAGATTTTGTTCAGCGGGCCAGGGGCCGAATTGCTGGATCAGTTTTATGGTGACGGGCTTCTGGCAAGTCACTGGATGGCAGCGATCACGAGTGCGGTTCAAGAGTCGGCTCGTCAGTTGCCTGAAGGGCGTGGATTGCGCATTTTGGAAATTGGTGCGGGGACGGCGGGTCTTGCCGCGCAGTTGCTGCCGCTCATTGAGCGCGGGGTGCACCATTATACGTTCACCGATGTGTCAGCCGGGTTCTTTCCGAGTGCCAACCAGAAGTTGGCGGCGTATCCCGAGGTCGAGTACAAGATCTTCGATTTGGAGAAGTCGCCCATTGATCAGGGGTTTGAGGAGGGGAGTTATGATTTCATTGTGGGAACCAATGTGCTGCATGCTGTGGCGGATGTGCGGGTGACCCTGGCCGGGCTTCTTGAGGTCTTGAAGCCTAGTGGGACGTTGATGTTCATGGATGTGGCGACGCCGCAGCTTTGGACGGAAGCGGTGTTTGGTTTGACGAGTGGCTGGTGGCACCTCACGGACCGTGACTTGCGGCCCGAGCAACCGTTGTTGCAGCGGGCTCAGTGGGAGGCGGTGTTGCGCGAAGTGGGATTTGCGGAAACGCTTTCGATGCCGGGTCTGATGGGGCCTGATGGCGAAGGACAGATTGCGATTTTGGCTCGGAAGGCGGAGCAGGTCGGCGATGCTGAGGTGCAAGCTTTTGAGGCCGATGCAGGTGTTGAGTCATCGTGGGTGGTGTTTGCCGACGATGGCGGTGTGGGCTCGCAATTGGCTGAGCGAGTGAAGGCGGCTGGTGCCCGTTGCCGAGTGGTGAAGCGTGGCAAGTCCTTCAAGCAGACAGGCGATTCGTATACGCTGCGTGCTGATCAGGTCGAGGATTACAAGAAGTTGTTCGCTGAGATGTTGGTGGACGCACCACCTGAGCATCTGGTTTATTTGTGGTCGCTGGATGAGAAGACGGGAATGGGTGCGGACGATTCCTTGATGGGGATTGACGCCTTGCTGCATCTGACGCATGCCCTGGAGGAATCCATGGCGGTGGCGAAACTGCGGATGGATCTGGTCACTCGGGGGGCGCAGCCAGTTGGGGCGGAGATGGGGGCGACGGCCGTGGCGCAAGCGCCAGCGATTGGGATTTTCCGCGTGATTTTGGGAGAGCATCCGAACTTTGCCTGCCGTGGCATTGATCTGCCACCTGTGGCGGCTGACTCGGATCTGGAAGTGCTTTGGAATGAGCTGCTGATGGAGAACTCGGAACGGGAAGTGGCGTTGCGGGGTGAAGCTCGTTATGCCCAACGTTTGTCGCGTGGGCTTGCAACGCGTGAGCAATGGTTGGACGCGTCGGTGCCGCTGCGTTTGGAATCGAAAGAGCGGGGATTGCTGGACAGTTTGAAGTTCACGGCGTTCCCAATGCCAGTTTGTGCTCCAGATGAGGTGCTGATCAAGGTCAAGGCAGCCGGGATGAACTTCCGGGATGTCTTGAAAGCTTTGGCGCTTTATCCTGCGGAGACCATTGATGCGCGCATTTTTGGTGATGAGATTGCCGGGGAGGTGGTGGCAGTGGGTTCTGAAGTGAAGCATCTAGCGCCAGGGGATCGTGCCTTTGGTCTGGCAGTGTTCGGCTTGGCAACCCACAGTCTAGCGCGTGCGGCAGACGTGAGGCCGATTCCGGGTGACTTGACATTTGAGGAGGCGGCGACGCTTCCGGTCGTGTTCATGACAGCATGGCATGCATTGAAGACCGTGGCTCGGATGAAAGCGGGAGAGGTGATCCTGGTGCATGCGGGCGCGGGTGGTGTGGGCATGGCGGCGATTCAGATTGCGCATCATTTGGGTGCTGATGTGATCGCTTCAGCGGGTAGTGCGACGAAGCGTGCTTTGTTGAAGACCCTGGGTGTCAAGTATGTGATCGATTCCAGAAAGGGAGACTTCACAGAGACGGTGATGGATCTGACAGCGGGACGGGGTGTCGATGTGGTGCTGAACGCGCTGGCGTCGGAGGCGATCCCGATGGGGCTGTCTTGTTTGGCTGAGTTTGGGCGGTTTATCGAAATCGGCAAACGTGACATCTACCAGAACTCGCGTCTGCCGCTGTGGGCGCTGCGTCGCAATGCCTCGTTCCATGTGGTCGCGATGGATGCGGTGTTTGCCGGGGACGCGGAACAGACCCGCGAATTGATGGCGGAGATTTCCGGATTGGTGGAGCAGGGAGCGTTGACAGCGCTGCCGTATCGCTCATTCCCAGCGAGTCGGATTGATGCGGCCTTCCGGTTGATGGCTGGAGGCAAGCACACAGGGAAAGTGGTGGTGGCCTTTGCTGATTCGTTTGTGCAGCACCGCGGGGAGCCGCCATTGCCTCCATTTGAAGTGAAGGCGGATGGAGCTTACCTGATCACGGGTGGTTTTGGCGGATTTGGTAAAGTGTTGTCAGAGTGGCTGGTGGAATGTGGAGCGAAGCATTTGGTGCTGTCGAGTCGCAGTGGGGCGTCCACCCCTGAGGCCCAGGCCTTTGTGGACAAGCTGACAGCTGACGGGATCAATATCACGGTGATCAAGGCGGACATTGGAGTGCCGAAGGATGTGAAGAGCCTGATCAAGAAGGCTGGAACGGGCAAGATTCCTCTGAAAGGGGTGTTCCATCTGGCCATGGTCATTGATGACGCGCCATTGTCCGCGCTGACTCCTGAACGTTTGCGTGTGGTGATGGCACCGAAAGCTCACGGAGCTTGGTTGTTGCATGAGGAGACGAAGGCGATGGATTTGGATTGCTTTGTAATGTTCTCGTCGGTTTCCAGCATCTTTGGGAATCCGGCGCAGGGCAACTATGCGGCGGCTAACGCGTTCCTTGACTCGCTTGCTCATCATCGACGTGCGCTGGGACTTCCGGCTCTGGCGATCAACTGGGGTGTGTTGGGCGGCGAAGGTTATGTGGCACGCAATGAGCGTGTGGCGGAGTTCCTGGCGCGTCAGGGCACAGCGGCATTGACGCCGAAGGAGGTGACCTCTTTGATGGAGTCGTTCCTGACGGCGAATGCGACTCAGATGGCGGCGATTCGAGTGGATTGGGCGAAGTGGCGTCAGTCGTTCCGGGGGATGCAGGACAATCCGCTGGTGCAGCGCATTTTTGAGTCGGGAGTTGAGGTTCAGGAGGCCGGCGGCGGTAGCAGTGACTGGCGTCAGAAGATTCAATCGGCGGGTCCGGACGAGCGTGAAGACGTGATTGGGCAAGCGGTTCGGGATGTTGTGGGGTCGGTTCTTCGGGTGAAACCTGACAGTTTGCGCAATGACCAACCGCTGACGGATCTTGGATTGGATTCCTTGATGGGGGTTGAGATTGAAAACCTACTGGAGAGCTCGGTGGGCGTGGCTTTGCCACCAACGAGTTTGATGCGGGCGAGGACGATTGGACAGATCGCTTCCCTTATCTCAGAGCACCTTGGAGGTTCGGATGCTGGTGCGACAGCGGCGAAGCCGGTCGTGGTGGAGTCTGCTCCAGTTGCCGAAGTGGACCTGGATGCGCTTTCAGATGAGGAGATCGATAACCTTCTGGGTGGTGCACTTGGAGACGAGGTGGAGGCAGCACGCGCCTGATTCATGGAGGAGCAGGATAATCGGGCAAAGCTGAAACAGTGGCTGGCGAGCGGAGAGATTCGCCTCCAGCCCCTGTCGTTTTCGCAGCGCGAGTTGTGGGAGACGTCGCCCGTGCCGGTGGGAGACCCCGCGAATCACATTTGTGCCTTCATCGAGATCACGGGGGGCATCACGCCTGAGGAGTGCGAAGGGGCAATGCGGAGGGTGATGGAACGCCAAGAGGCGCTCCGGGTATCGTTTTTGCCGGGGAAGGACCGGACATTGGAGATGATCCGGGTGACGTCGACGCCGCAGTTGGGGTATCGGGAGTTATCGGCAGCTGAAGCGAGGCCTGAGGCCCTTGAAGAGGTGCTCAAGGAGACCTACCAAAAGCCTTTCGATTTGGTGCAGGGGCCGCTTTACCGCGTGGACATGTTGAAGCGGCGGGCGGGGGATCATGTGTTAGCGTTTTCGGTGCATCACTCGATCGCTGATGGATGGTCATTGGGTGTTTTTGTGCAGGATTTGTCGACGGCGTATGTAATGGGCCTGAAGGGGATGCGCAAAGTGGTGGCGACCGGGGTGATGGGGCTTTCGGACCAGTTGCCGCCAGTGCCTCAGACCTACAGCGAATGGTCCGCGTCTGAGCGGGCGTTCTGGCAGCCTGCGGAGATTGAAAAGAGGGCGGGTTTTTGGAGGGATCAGTTGCAGGGGGCACCGCAGGTTTTTAACGGGTGCACCGAGGTGGTGAGGAACAAGGGTCCGTTGCAGCGCATGGTTTCGTCCATGAATCCAAGGCTGACCAAGGCGGTGAGGGAGTTAGCGCAGAAGAACGGGGCGACTCTCTACAGCACCTTGCTGGCGGCTTTTCAGGTGACGCTTTGGAGGTGGAAGGGAACGGATGATTTGGTGGTGGGAAGTCCGGTGGCGAATCGCAACAAGGCGGCTTCACATCAAACCATGGGTTATTTTGCTGGTGTGGTGCCGATTCGAGGACAGCTGGATCCTGGGAGGGCTTTTGCTGAGCATTTGAAGGCGGTGCATCTCAGGGCGGTTGACTGTTTTGCGAATGCCATGCCATTTGCTGAAATAGCGAAGGTGGCGGGAGATCGACCTTCCGGAGTGGTGCATCCGCTTTTTGATGTGCGGTTTGCGTTGCAGAATCATCCTGTTCCAGATGTGGTTTTGCCGCGGATTTCGACCAAATTGCGCATGCGTTCCACGGGCACAGCGCGCTTTGATTTGGGGTGTGAAATCACCGAGACGGGTTCTGAATTAGAAGTTGTCTGGCTGTTCCGGCGTGATATGCTCGACGAGGCTGAAATTCAAGCGTTAGACGCGATGTTTCGCGAGGTAACGACTGACTTGTGCAGCCACCCTGACCGCCGCCTCACCGACCTTAAATTATGACTACTACGAGTCCAAAGGATGATCTTCAGGAAGTCGAAGTTTCGCCTGTCGCCGAGAAGTCGAAGGCACGAGTGCGGGATGAAGAAGACCATGGCAACACGCATTGGGTCAGTCGGGCAGCGTTTCCGTTGATCGGGCTTGGATTGGTCAGTTCTCAAGTTGCTCTGGGATGGGTGGTTTATCATCAGTGGTATTGGTTGGCGGTACCATTGGTTGTCTTGGTGAGTCATTTCATGCACGGGGCGTTGATCGGGTTTCATGAGGCATCCCATGGTTTGCTGCGGAAGAACAAGTTTCTGAATGAAGTGGATGGCGTTCTGGCAGGCGTGTTGAGTTTCATGAGTTTCACGCTTTATCGAGCGGCGCATCAGACTCACCACATGCATTTGGCGACGGAGAAGGATGAGGAGCTTTGGCCGTTTGTGAATGTGGATACGCCACGTTGGGCGCGTCAGTTGGCGGCGTTCATTGAGCTGAATGCGGGGCTTTTGTTTACGCCGTTTCTTTTTTGGAGAATGTTTTTTCGCAAGGGTTCCTTCATTCGGAGTCGCAAGGTGCGGCGGAAGATTTGGGGTGAACTGATTTTGATGGTGGTATTTTGGACGATTGTTTTGGTTGCCGTTCAATGGTTTCAGGTTTGGTCGTATTTCCTTTGGTGCTTTGGGGCGCCAGCAGTGATTGCGGGAAACCTGCAGAGCTGGCGGAAGTATGTCGAGCACATTGGGTTGCACGGGCACACGGCGAAGAGTGCGACGCGGAGCATTATTGCTGACACGTGGTCCGGCAAGCTGTTGTCGGTAACGCTTTTGCATGAGCCGTTTCATGCGGTTCATCATTTGCGGGCAGGATTGCACCATTACGAGTTGCCACTGCACGCGGATTCGTTGCAGCCGGAGTTTGAAGGTGAAGTCACTCCGTTTCCGAACTATCGGAGCGCGATCAAACATCTTTTGGGAGAGTTGCGCGATCCCAGGGTTGGGAGTCACTGGCCCGATGATCGGGTTGGGGATTCGAACAGGGTGGAAATGGCGGGTTGATCCAATCAAATCCAATGAATGAGGCTTCTAAAGGTGTGGGATCGGTGGTTTACGAAGCCCGTGGACTGAAGAAGAACTATGACGGGGGGCAAGTCGCTGCGCTGAGGGGGGTGGACTTCGACATCAGGGAGGGTGAGTTTGTGGCGATTGTCGGTCCAAGCGGTTGCGGGAAAAGTACTTTGCTGCAGATGTTGGGGTCTTTGGACAAGCCGAGTGAGGGGTCGCTTTCGTATCGAGGGCGGTTGATTTCTGATCTTGAAGATCCCTCGGATTATCGGTCGGCAGAGATTGGTTTCATTTTCCAGTCGTTTCATTTGCTGCCGACTTTCACGGTGTCTGAGAATGTTCAGATTCCGATGTTTGAGACGGGGCTTTCGCGGGGAGAGCGGGAGGTGAGGGCGCATGAGTTGCTGGAGTCTGTGGGTTTGGCTCACCGATTGAAGCATTTTCCTTCGGAGCTTTCAGGGGGGGAAAGGCAGCGGGTAGCGATCGCGCGCAGTTTGGCGAATCGGCCATCGGTTCTGTTAGCAGACGAACCGACGGGCAACTTGGACAGTGAGAATGCTGCGCATGTGGTTGAACTGCTGCTGAAGCTGCACCGTGAGTTGGGGATGACGATGGTGCTGGTGACGCATGACCTGGGTATTGCGGCGCTGGCGACGAGGACGATCCGAATGAAGGATGGTCGGGTCGTCGATGAAACCACCCCTTTAACGCACGCCTCCTAACGCAATGACCTTTTTTACTGTAGTCGTTCGAGGATTGATTCGCCGCCCGGTGCGGACGGGGCTGACGTTGTTGGGCATTTCGATCGGGATCGGTGCGGTGGTGACTTTGGTGGGGATGTCCTGGGGTTATGAGAAGAGCATTGGTAAGCAGTTGGATGTGATCGGGATCGACGTGGTGGTGAGCAACATGAGTGGCGGACTGATGCCCAAAGTGTTTGATGACACGCTGCAAGACAAAGTGGCGGCCCTGCCAAAGGTAGCCGATACGACGACTGTGTTGATGCTGATGCTTAGCATTGAAGATGCGCCGATGATGATGGTTTCGGGTCGTGAGTGGGGAGGTTTTACGTGGGAGAAATTGGAGGTTTTGGAAGGGCGATTGCCGAAGGATGACAAGGAGTTCGCGGTGGTGCTGGGGAAGTTGGCGGCGGAGGTGCTCAAGAAGAAGGTGGGCGATACCGTTCAGATTGAGGCCGATGAGTTACCGGTGGTCGGGATCGTGGATGGGCACGCGGTGGTGGAGAATGGAGCGGTCATTCTTTCGCTCTCGGTGCTGCAGGAAATCTCAAGCAATCAGGGGAAGGTCAATTTCATTGATGTACGTGTGCCGGAGGGGACGTCTGAGAAAGAGGTGGTGGAGCTATGTGAAACGGTGAATGGGATGTTTCCCGAGGGCCGGGCGAAGCTGGCGAGCGAAGTGGTGGGGACAAGTCAGGGATATCGACTGGCGCGGGCCATGAGTTGGAGCACCTCGTTGCTGGCCATCATTGTGGGGGTGTTGGGCGTGATGAACACGATGCTGATGACGGTTTTTGAGCGCACGCACGAGATTGGGATTCTTTTGGCGGTGGGATGGAAGCGTCGGAGGATCCTCTACATGGTGTTGTGTGAGTCGGCGTTGCTTGGATTCCTCGGGGGAGTGACGGGAGTGGGTCTGGGGGCGTTGGGGTTGAAAATTTTGGAGTACACGCCGGCGATTCGGGGTTTGTTGGAGCCGGATTTGAGTCCGAAGTTGTTGCTGACTTCGGTGGCGATTGCCGTTGTTGTTGGGGTGGTCAGTGGATTGTATCCAGGATGGAGGAGTTCCCGGTTGTCTCCGAGCCGGGCGCTGAATTTGTAGGCTTTGATGATCATGAATGCTGTTTTTCAATCGATGGTTGGTCTGATGTTGCGGTCTTCCGCCGTGGTGGGTTTGGGCTTGGTTTTGACGTGTTCGGCCCAAGAGGGGGGGCTTTCGGCCAAGGCGTTGGCAGAACAGATGAGTGCTGCGGTTTTGGACAATGCCTCCAGTGTGAGGTTGAAGTTGGAGTTCACCCCATCTTCAGGAGGCGAGAAAGTGGTTTTACAATTGCAGGCGAATGCCAACCGGACCGCAGCTGCCTCCGAGATGCTTTACCGGGTGCTTTGGCCGAAAGAGCGGAAGGGCGAGGGCTTTGTGTTGCGAAAGGCAGCGAATCAGGGTGCGACGGGTTCGGTTTTGACCCTGCCGGATTCGGTGACGGCTTTGACTGGGAGCGGCATGAAAGAGGGGATCTTTGGCAGTGCGTTATCGTATGAAGATTTGGTGGGGAACTTTTTCGGTTGGGCCTCGCAAGAGGTTGTCGGGACCGAAGTTGTGAACCGGTTGACCTGTCAGATTCTGGAGTCGAAGCCGGGCAAAGGGGATTACTCGAGTTACGCGAGTGTGCGCAGTTGGATTGATACCAAACGGATGGTGCCGATTCGCATTGAGAAGTTTGGGGGCGGTGGAGCCATGGTGAGTCGGATTGTGACGACGCGGGTGGCGAAGGATGACACGAACCGGCAGGTGCCGGCCAGTTTTACCGTGCAGCGGGCAGGGGAGGAGGCGGTGACGGTGATTGAGGGTTCAAACAGCAAGCATGACGTCACGTTCACGGCGGCGGATTTTTCGATCGAGGCTTTGAAGGCGCCTTGAGGGTCTTTAAGAAGGGCTACAATCCATTCGTATTGGAACGGGAAGCATTTGCTCTGGAGTGGTTCCGCAAGTATGTGGAAGAACATGGGATTTTTAAGTTTTCTGCGCAAAGTACCGGCCGTTCATTCGCCTGATGTGGCGGATTCTTTGGCGTTGCTGGGCCTGACAGCTTCGGCGAAGGATTTTGCCCATGCCTTTTATCAGAAGCACTATGTCGTGATCGACGAGGCGTTGGGTCTATGCGGGGCCATCAGGGTAAAGCGTTCGAGTCTGGCGCGGATTTTGGATTTTACGCAAATTTCACCTGAGGAGACGGCGGCGAAGATTCGAGTTTCGTTTATCGATTCGGTGCCGGACGTTGAGTTAGCAGCGCTGTTGAATTCGCAGATGCCGGAACTCCTGGCTAAGATCGAGAGGTTGTTGTTGGACAGCAGTTGCCCAGATCGGCTCAAACTATGTCAGTGGATGGGGGGAGGTCTGGATTGGGTGCCAATTGAGGGTGGACGCGGAGATTCGCGTTTGGCGAACCTAGCGGTGGGCGAATCGATCGCTGGGTGAAAGCGGATGGTGGAGTGCTGATATCGGCGGGTCGTTTCTTGTCTAGGATGGTGGCGAGGGGTTTGCCAAAGTGGTGATCCGGCCGTTCTCATTGATGAACAATCCTCCGATGGCTGCGTGGGGCGACCGGATTGAACTTGTGATTTTGGCCTCGAAAAGGCTGCAATACTCAGGTTAGGGGGTGAGATTTGATGGCCAATTGAATTTGGTCCAGCACCCGGAATAGAGATTCTCAGGCAGAAGGGTTGGGCAAATGGTGGACTTTCTTTTTTCAACCAGAGATACGACGGATCAGATCTCGAGTGAACTGCATTAGGGTTTGAAAAGGGCGACCTGTTTTGCTGTGGAGACTTCCCAGGCTCGGAGGTTGCCTTCTTGGTCGCCACCTAGGACCATGTCGCCATTGCGGGTGGTAGCTAGGGCTTGGAGGAAGGCGGTGCTGCCACTGAGTTGCTTGACTTCGCCGCCGTCGCTGGTGATGAGGCGGAGCTTGTGGTCGCCGGCACTGGTGGCGAACTGGTCCGTGGCACCGAGGTAGTGAATGCCGGTGACTTCTTTGTCCCAACCATCGACGCTTTTGCGGCGGTCGCCGATGGTCCAGTCCCAGACTTTGACAACGTTGTCTGCGCCGCTGCTGGCGAGTAGGCGACCATCGGCACGCCAGGAGAGACCGAGGACGTGATGGGTGTGGCCTTCGAAGACTTTCACGACTTTGCCGGTGGTGAGGTCGGTGATACGCACGGCTTTGTCGGCTCCGCCGGAGGCGAGGAGCTTGCCATTGGGTGAAAAATCGAGGGCGAAGACGCTGTCGAGATGACGCTCGGCGAAGTCCTGGGTGAGCTTTCCGGTGGCGACGTCCCAGAGGGTGATGTCG
>CANETF010000038.1 GCA_947440575.1 Verrucomicrobiaceae bacterium | reverse complement strand
TCCTCTTCTACACGGACGACCACGGCCACGCTGACCTCGGCATCCATGGTGTCGTCAACGACATCAAAACCCCCCATCTCGATGCCCTCGCCCGCAGCGGCGTGGTCGCCACCCACGGCTATAGCACCGCCCCACAATGCGTGCCCTCACGCGGCGGCGTCATGACCGGACGCTTCCAGGGCCGCTTCGATCTCGACAACAACGGCTCCGCGCTCGACGGCTTCAACAAGGAAACCACCATCGCCACCCGCCTGCAAAACGCTGGCTACGCCACCGCACAATTCGGCAAGTGGCACCTCGGACCCACCGAAGCGATCACCAAACACGGCTTCAAACACGTCTTCTCCCAGAATGCACAGCGTCCGTTCTCAGCCAACATCACCCTCGATGGCAAAGACCGCCCCATGGCCGATCTGCCACCCACCGAGTATCACCTCGATGGCTGCTCCAAAGCCGCCGCCGCGATCATTGAGCGCTATGTCGACCAACCCTTCTTCCTCTTCATCGCCTATCGCGGACCACACACGCCACTCGACGCCCCAAAACGCTACATGGACCGCTTCCCCGGCGAAATGCCCGAGCGACGCCGCGCAGCCCTCGCCATGCTCAGCGCCATCGACGACGGCGTCGGCCTCATCACGAGCACGTTGAAGAAGCACAACCTCACCGAGAAGACGCTCATCTTCTTCATCGGCGACAACGGCGCCCCACTGAAGATCCACAAAGTCGATTCACCACTCCAAGGCGATCCCGGCGGCTGGGACGGCAGCCTCAACACCCCGCTCAATGGCGAAAAAGGCATGCTCTCCGAAGGCGGCATCTCCACCCCCTTCCTCATCGCCTACCCCGGCACCATCCCCGGCGGTCAAACCTATGCGCATCCCGTCACCGCACTCGACTTCGCCGCCACCGCCTCCGCCGCCGCGTACAGTAGCCATCTCGCTCCGCGAGATGAGCCAACCGCTCCGACAGCCAAGCAAACCCCCACCTCATCCCAACCATCACCTGCCAGGAAAAACCCTCTCCCCACCCCACAGAGCCAGCAGGCGCCCTTTGACGGCATCAACCTCCTCCCCCACCTCACCGGCGAAAACCCAGCGCCACCACACGACACGCTCTACTGGCGCTGGATGGCCCAAAGCGCCGTCCGCGAAGGCAACTGGAAACTCCTCCGCGGTGGCGAGCGCGAATACCTCTACGACCTCAGCACCGACCGCGAGGAAAAGCGCAACATCGCCGCACAGTACCCCGAGATCGCCACCCGCCTCCGCTCCAAACTCAAAACCTGGGCCGACGGCCTCACCCCACCCGGCATGGCCCTCGGTCCCATGGCCTCCACTTGGAACGACTACTTCGATCACTACCTCGAAGGCAAAACCATCGCCCCACGCGCCGAACCATCCGCCGCCACCGCTTCCGAAACCAAAGGCTGGGAAGCCCGCAGCGGCAAACTCACCGCCAAAGACGACCTCCTCATTCTCACGCCGGACCAAGCCAACAAACCCACCTTCATCACCAAATCCAAGCTCAAGCTCGCCGGTCCCGTCACCGCCCAAATCACCCTCAAAACCGCCGCCACCGGCGAAGGCGCCATCGCCTGGCGGTTGAACGAAGACAAAGACTTCCTCCCCGCCAACCGCCTCACCTTCCCCCTCCAGACCACTCCCGATTGGCAAACCCACACCCTCCAAATCCCCACCACCGGCCGCATCATCCACGTCCGCGTCCACCTTCCTCCAGGTGCCGCAGAGTTCCGCACCCTCGACTTCAAATCCTCCGCCAAATGATCCACCGCCTTCTTCTCATCCTCCTCACCCTCGGTCCTTCGCTCTTCGCCGCGCAGCCCAACATCCTCCACATCCTCGCCGATGACATGGGCTGGAATGCGCTGAGCTGTTACGGCAACAAGGACCTGCAAACACCCAACCTGGATCGTCTCGCAGCCCAAGGCATGCGCTTCACCCAAGCGTATGCCGATGCGCAATGCTCGCCCACCCGCGCCGCCTTTCTCTCCGGGCAATACGGAGCGCGCACAGGTGTCTTCAAAGTCCTGAACGAGAAGGAGCCGTCGTTTGCGCCGATGCGCTCCGCCGAGGCCAAGGATGCACTCGGACCGGAAACTGCCACATTGGCGACCACCCTGCGCCAAGCAGGCTACACGACCGGTATCAGCGGCAAATGGCACATCGCAAACAACCACGCCGTCGCCGCCATGCGGAAGCGTGAAGGCTACTTCGACTCCTACGGCTTCGACTTCGCCGGCCCGGCGAACAGCAACGAACATCACGAGGACAAAACAGTCACCGCAATCACCGACGACATCATCGGCTTCATCGAATCAAATCGCAGCAAACCCTGGTTTGCCTTTGTCTCGCACTTCAGCCCGCACACGAAGCTGGAAGCACCAGAGGCCTTGATCGCCAAACACGTCGCCCGAGGCTTCAAACGCTCAGCGGACGCCGAAGGCAAATCCACCGAGCGCCCCATCGCCAACTACCTCGCCATGCTGGAGCATCTCGACAACGAAGTGGGCCGCCTACTCGCAAAACTCGACGCCCTCGGCCTCGCCGAGAACACGCTCGTCATCTTCACCAGCGACAACGGCGGACTCTCCCGCGTGACCAACAACGCCCCACTCCGCGAAGGCAAAGGCTCCCCCTACGAAGGCGGCATCCGCGTCCCCCTCCTCATGCGCTGGCCGGACAAAGTAAAACCCGGCACCGACTGCAACGTGCCAGTGCACACAGTCGATTTCTACCCAACGTTTGTAAACCTAGCCGCATCACAAAGTAGCCCTCTTGCTCCGCAAGAGGAGCCCAAGACTCCGCCTGCCAAAAACGCCCTCGAATCATCAGACACCCCGTCTGCCTCCATCCCAAACCGTTCATCTGGACAAAGCAAACTGCCAACTCTAGACGGCGAAAACCTCCTCCCACTACTTACCCAAACCGGCACACTCCAACGCCCAGCCCTATTCTGGCACATGCCCACCTACACCACGAACTACGGCCGCACGCCCTGCGCCGTCATCCGCGAGGGCGATTGGAAGCTCATCCACTGGTTTGGCGACTACCTCGACACCACCGGCTTCACGCCCGACGACAAACCCTACGGCAAACTCATCGTCGGCCAGCGCACCGAAGTCTTCAACCTCCGCGAAGACCCCAACGAAACCCACAACCTCGCCACCGACCGCCCCAAGAAAACCACCCACCTCACCAACGCCCTCCAAGCCTGGCTCAAACGCTCCAAAGCCAAGCTCCCCACACCAAATCCCGACTTCAATGAGAAGCGCTGGTGGATGTCCGAAGGCAAACCCTCGAAGGGAGAGAACTAAGCCATGAAACATCTCATCTCCTTGGCGCTGCTCATTGTCTCAGCCTCTGCTCCGTTCTCGTCGTTCGCGGCGCAGCCGAATTTTCTCGTCATCCTCTCTGACGACCACACATATCGCGCCATCGGCTACAACAACGCGGCGGTGAAGACGCCGAACTTGGACCGGCTGGCCGCAGAAGGGTTGCGATTTGACCGTGCATTCGTCGCCTCGCCCATCTGTGCGGCGAGTCGGGCCAGTCTCATGAGCGGGGTGTATCCGCAGCAGCATGGCAGCGTCTCTTTGTTTCGCGGCGGCTTCCTGAAAAGCGTGATCAAGGAGCATCGATTCGCCACCCTGCCAGAGGTCCTTGGCAAGGCGGGCTACCACAGTGCGCTCTATGGCAAATCGCATCTCGGCCTGGGTGACCCGACCACGTTTGGCTTCACCGAAGGCCGCGAGATCGCAGACGTGAACGACGACGAGATCTTTGCCGAGGCGGACAAGTTCTTGCAGCGCGAGGCAAAGTCCGGCCGCCCCTTCCTGCTCTGGCTCACGCCGCACAATCCGCATCTGCCGCTAACCGCACCGCAACGCTTCAAGGACCTCTACAAGGATGCCGACATCCAGCTCGACCCCAATTGGCGCGCGTCGCCGCTGATGCAGAGCTTCTTCAATCAAGCCGACGCGGGTCAGATCGAGTTTCGTGATGGCAGGAACCTCGTCTTCCCACGCGCTCCTGCGGGTGCCACGGGCGGCCCGCCGCGCAACGAGTCGCAAATGAAGGAAGTCATCAAAGCCTACTATGGCGACATCAGTTACCTGGATGAGCAAATCGGCCGCCTCGTGGAGCAACTCATAGCCGCCGGACTCTACGACAACACTTACATCCTCTACCTCGCCGACAACGGCTATCACCTCGGCAATCACGGCCTCGGCAACAAGATCACCATGCACGAGGAATCCGTGCGCGTGCCCATGTTCATCCACTCCCCACTGCTGCCAGTGAAGCACGCGAAAAGCGACGCCCTGGTTTCGTCCCTCGATGTGTATCCCACGCTGCTCGAACTCGCGAGCGCCAAGCCACAGACGCCGCTCATGGGCAAATCGCTGTGTCCTCTTCTGGACAAACCCACAGCCACCGTGCGCGATCACGTCATCAGCGAATGCGTCGGCCCGCCGGATAGACGCCTCGGCACCGGCCATCGCATGGTGCGGACCGATCATTTGAAATACATCCTCTCCAGCTCCGACGAGGAGGCGTTCTTTGACCTGAGCAGCGATCCTTACGAGTTGAAGACCCTCATCGCCGATGCCTCGCAGAAGGACGAAATCGAGCGTCACCGCAAGCTGCTGCGCGAGTGGTCGGCAAGCGTTGGAGAGAAACGGCTTCCGATGACTGAAGCAAAGGCGACAAAACCTACCGGGGGGAACCCCGAATCCAAATCTGGCAAGAAGGGTAAAACCAAGTCAGCTAAATGAGAGGACTCAAAGTAGTTTCACGGGCTGTCGCAGCACCATCCATTTCCTACTCCCATCATGAAGCGCCTTGTTCTCATCCTCCTCGCCCTGGTTTCCAAGCTCGTCGCAGCGCAGCCACCCGACATCGTCTTCCTGCTCGCCGATGATCTCGGTAATGCCGATGTCGGCTGGCATGGCAGCGACATCAAGACGCCGAACCTCGACAAGCTCGCTGCGAGTGGTGCAAAGCTGGAGCACTTCTATGTGTTGCCGGTTTGCACGCCGACGCGTGTGGCCTTTCTCACCGGGCGCTATCCGATCCGCTCGGGCATGCAGTTGAACGTGCTGCGGCAGCAATCGAAATACGGCATGCCGCTGGAGGAGCGCACCATCGCCAATGCCCTGCACGACGCGGGCTACACCACCGCAATCTGCGGCAAATGGCACGTCGGGCACTTTGACAAAGCGTATTGGCCAAAGGCACGTGGCTTTGATCACTCGCTCGGTCACCTCGAAGGCATCGACTACTTCACGCATCACAACTATTTCAAAAACGGCGAGCTGGACTGGCGTCGGAATGGCGAACTCGTCGTCGAGGAAGGCTACGCCACCACGCTGGAGGCCGACGAAGCTGCCAACCTCATCCGGCGACAGCCAAAGGAAAAACCTCTCTTCCTCTACGTGCCCTTCACTGGCGTGCATGGACCATTGCAAGCCCCCAGCAAAGAAGCCGTCGCCGCCTATCAACCTCCGATGAACGAACAACGCGCCACGCTCGCCGCCGCGATGACAGCCGTCGATGAAGGCTGTGGCCGGATCTTCGCCGCGCTGGATGAGACAGGTCGTCGCAGCAACACGCTCATCGTTTTCTCCAGCGACAACGGCGGCATGCCACCGGGACGCAATCTGCCTTACCGAGCCTTCAAATCCTCACTCTACGAAGGCGGCATCCGCTCGCCCGCGCTCGCCGCATGGCCAGGTCACATCCAGCCCGGCACCGTCATCACCGAACCACTGCACATCGTCGATCTCTTCCCCACCTTCGTGAAGGCCGCAGGCGGCAGCTTGGAGCAAAAACTCCCGCTCGATGGTCGCGACATCATGCCCGTGCTCACCGAGGGCAAGCCTTCGCCTCATGAAGACATCCTGCTCAATGCCATCACCGCCAACGACGGAGCCATCCGCATGGGCGACTGGAAACTCATCCTCAACGGCAACGACGGCGTGACGCCCTCCGTCGATCTCGAAACCGGCGAACGAAAGCAAGGCGGCAAGAAGTCGAAGAAAGAGAAGCGCACCGCCCCCAAGGCCGAACTCTTCAACCTGCGTGATGATCCCAGCGAAACCCAAGACCTCGCCGCCACCCAGCCCGAAAAGGTCAAAGAACTCCGCCAGCGCTACGACATCTATCTGAAGGCCGCCGTGAAGCCTTTGCAGCAACAATTGAAGCAGTAGCTCTCATCAGCCCAGGAACCTCCAAAGCCTACAGCCAAATTAATCCACCGGGAGTCACTTCCCCCCTTTCCGCCGCGCCATCGCCCAAATGAAGCCCCCGATCCTCTTCTGCCTCTTTATTGCCACTTCGTTGTTATGTGCCGCAGATTCATCGCCCGTGAAGTGGCACCCCGGCCACTACATCTTCATCGGAAAGTCCGATCTGACCGAAGAACTTCTCACGCTGCCGCATTTCCGTGGCGTGCAGAAGGTCTATACTTGGCGGGACTTTGAATCGGCGAAGGGCGTCTATGATTTCTCCACGCTGAAGGCCGATCTCGCCTTGGCAAAGAAGCATGACCGGCAGCTCGTCGTGCAATTCTCATACAAGAAGTTTTTCGTTAAAGGTCGCAGCGTTCCTGATTACCTGACCGGCGATGAATATGGCGGTGGCGTCTATGGTGAGTCCGACCTCGTCATCTGGAATAGCAACGTGATCGCACGTTTCGAAGCGATGCTCGCCGCGTTTGGAAAGGAGTTCGACCACGACCCGAATCTGGAAGCCGTCAATCTGCCGGAGACGGCGCTCGGCCCACCCGGGCAATTGGCAAAGCTGGCGGAGTCGCCACCGAAAGGCATCGAGCCTTACAATGAGAAAGCCTACCTCGCGGCATTGAAGCGGCAGGTATTCGCGCTACGTCACGCATTTCCCAAAACCGTCGTCATCCAATACATGAACTTCCCCGAGACGCTCATTGATGAGGTGAGTGACTATGCCATGGAGATCGGCGTGGGCATGGGCGGCCCCGATGTGTATCCACGCGAAGGAAGTCGGCTGAGCGATCCCCAGACCGGCGTGTATCGCCTGTATCAGAAGCTCGCCGGAACCGTGCCGATGGGCGCCGCCGTGCAGAAGGAAAACTATTCGCTGGCCGCCAAAAAACTGTCAAGCTGGGGGCGCGTGCATCTCGGCAAGGTCGTGCCCGGCGATGAAATCCCATTCCCTGTCCGCGACCACCTGCAAATGGCTCAAACCCAACTCAAGCTTAACTACGTCTTCTGGTTCATGGAACCCACACGCCTTAACCAAGATGTGATCAAGCTGCTCGCAGAGCCCGATCTCGCGGGCGATCCAGTCGGCGGCCTTGAAACGAAGCTTCCACCCAAGGCGTTTCTGCGCTGACCGCCAACTCCAACCATAAACAATACCCACCTCATGAACCTCGGATTACTCGCCTCCACACTTCTCATCGCTTCGTCACTCACCGTGACTCACGCCGCCGATACGCCCGCGCTTCCTGAGCCGTGGAAGCATCACGACATTGGCAGCGGACAGGTCGGCAAACCAGTGCCGCCTGTGCCTGTGGAGAAGTTTGGCAAGAACGCACTCTTTGGGAAAAGCGGAATGCTCGCAGGCTCGGCAAAGCACGCGGATGGTGTGTTCACACTGGACGGCACGATGGACATCTGGGGGCCGATGGACGGAGGGCATTTCGTCTGGCAGCCGGTGCAGGGCGACTTCGTTTTCGTCGCTCGAGTGGCCAGCATGGGCAACCCAGGGAACAACAAGCACGCGAAGGCGAGCCTTTGCATCCGCGAGTCGCTCGAAGGCGGGTCGCGTCGAGTCGCGCAGACCATCACACCTGTGGACGGCACGCAGTTTTTGTATCGCGAAGCGACGGACGACAAGACAGTGCGTGTGATGCCCGATGCTGTCACGCCGCCGCCCAGCGTGCCCAAGGAAAAGTTTCCCTGCTGGCTAAAGCTGGTACGCCAAGGCAATGAGTTTATTGGCTTTGAATCCCTCGATGGCGAAACGTGGTGGCTCACCGGCACGATCAAGCTCGACCTCAAAGGCGATGCCCTCATCGGCCTCGCATCCACCTCACACACGACGGACTCGCTCACGACCTCGGTGTTTGATCACGTCACGCTCACCAAGACTTCCAAATAAGACCACTCATGCACCGCACTTCTTTTGTTACGCTTGTCGCCACGTCGGTCCTGCTCTGTGCCAGCGCCATTCCTTTGATAGCACAGGACAAAGCGCAGCCTTTGCACATCGCTCGGCTCATGACCATCGGTATTGATGGCTCCGATCCGCGTGTGCTGTTTGAGACCGCTGACATCCAGGCACCGAATTGGACGCCCGATGGCAAATGGCTCATTTGCAACGGCAACTTGGCGGGCGAGAAGGCGCTGATGCGCATCGCCGCTGATGGCAGCACGCAGCCGGAAAAGATTCCCACCGGCGACATCAAAGTCACGAGCAACGACCACATCCTCTCGCCCGATGGCAAGACGATCTACATCACCGCGAAGAGTCATCTTTACGCTTTGCCCTTCGAGGGCGGCACGCCGAAGCGCATCACCAACGAGCATCCGGCTGACATGGGCTTCAAATACTTCCTCCACGGCATCACGCCTGATGGCAAAACGCTGGCCTACGTGGGCGTGAGCAAAGTGGGCGATGATGCATGGGGCCGATCCGATCTCTACACCATTCCCTCAGCTGGTGGTCCCGACACACGCCTGACCGATACGCCCGCGCCCGACGACGGCCCCGAGTATTCACCCGATGGAAAGTGGCTCTACTTCAATTCCGAACTCAACGCCAAGGTCCCCGGCCACGCCCAGTGCTATCGCATGAAGCCCGATGGCACCGGCATCGAGCAGCTCACCCACGACGAGCGCGTGAACTGGTTTCCTCACATCTCACCCGATGGGAAATGGATCGTCTATCTCAGCTTCCCTCCCGGCACTGTGAAGCACCCCGCCGACAAAGCCATCATCCTCCGCCGCATGAGACCCGACGGCAGCGAACAAGCCGACATCATCGCCTTCAACGGCGGCCAAGGCACTATCAACGTCAACAGTTGGTCCCCTGACAGCAAACGCTTCGCCTTTGTGATGTATCCGTTGATCGGTGAAGCGAAGAGCAAGCCGTAAGTCTGCCATCGATAGATACTCATATGCCTCACGTTCCCTGGCATCGCAAAAGGCATCCATGATTTCCTTGGAGCGAGCAGTCCCGCGCAACGCTGAATGAGCCAACAAAACATCAAAGCCGAAGCCTGTTTTCAAGCTCGCTGACACTGGACATCGGCGACATGTGAGCTACTGATTCGGCCCTCCCATTCCACGCATGTCATCACAGCGAGTTCTCATCATCGGCGCAGGCGTTATCGGTCTCACCCATGCCGTCACGGCGAGAGAGGCCGGGCATAGCGTCACGATCCTGGAGCGCGATGGCCGAGCGCTTGGGGCTTCGATTCGGAACTTCGGCACGCTGTGGCCGATCGGCTGTGCGTTCGGGCCGGAGCGTGATCAGGCGCTGTTTGGGGTGAAGCGTTGGAAGCAGATCGCGGCAGCGGCAGGTATCTGGCACAGTGCCAAAGGGTCGCTGAGTCTCGCCTACCGCGAAGAGGCGTGGAGTGTGCTGAATGAGTTTGGCGCCGCGAATGGCGACTTCGAGTTGCTGGAGGCTCAAGAAGTCGTGCGGCGTTACCCAGCAGCGAATCCGCAGGGGCTGCGTGGGGCTTTGTTCAGCCAGGAGGAAACGGTTATCCACTCGCCCACGGCCATCCCGGCATTGGCGGATTACGCGAGACAGCTAGGAGTAGCGATTCACTACGGCACACCCGTGGTAAAAGTTCATGCGGACAGCGTGGACACGGCGGATGGGCGGACGTTTGCCTTTGATCACCTCGTCATCGCTGCGGGTGAGGAGATGCGGCTTTTCTTCCCAGAGGAACTGACCGCCGCGCAAATTCAGCCATGCCGTCTGCAAATGATGCGCACGGTGCCGCAGCGGGCAGGTTTTGACCTCGGGGCCATTTTTGTCAGCGACCTGACGCTGTGCCACTACCCAGCCTTCCGGGGCTGCCCCAGCACGGCAAAGCTACGCACACGCCTGGAGGCTGAGCTGCCGGATCATCATCGCTGGGGCGTGCATGTCATCGCGGCGCAGCATCACGATGGCACGCTGACACTGGGCGACTCGCACGAGTATGGCCTGGACCTGCCGCCCGGCAGCCAGCCGGAGGTGGATGAACTGATCCTCGGCGCACTGCTAGACTTTGCGATCATCCCGGACCTGCGCATCGCTTCCCGCTGGCAGGGCATTTACTTGAAGAGCAAAATCGGCCAAACGCAGGTGGTGCTGCATCCTTGTGAGCATGTGACCATGGTCACCGCGATGGGTGGACTCGGCATGACGCTGAGCTGGGGCCTGGCCCAACGAACGATTCAATCCTGGAACTCATGAACCTACCTGGCCTCATCATCTTCGACTGGGCTGGAACCCTGGTGGACTTCGGCTGCTGTGCGCCGCTCGCGGCGTTTCATCGTGCGTTTGAAAACGCCGGGCTGCCGATCAGCGACGAGATCGCTCGCAAACCGATGGGGGCGCACAAACGGGATCATGTGCGCGAGATTCTTCACTATGCGGAGATCGCGGATCGCGTGCGCAACGAGCTGAAGCGTGAGCCGGACGAAACTCTCGTGCAGGCCATCTATGACGACTTTGCGCTGCTGCTGCCAGCGGAGCTACTCGTTCACGCGGCACCGATTCCGGGTGCGGTGGAGACCCTGCGCTGGCTGCGCGAGCGTGGCGTTCACATCGGCAGCACCACGGGCTACATCCGCGCGATGATGGATGTGCTTGAGGCAGTTTCCCGAGAATCGGGGATTGATCCTGAAATCATCATCTGTGCTGACGAAGTGCCGCAAGGCCGCCCTGCCCCGTGGGCCTGCTTCCGCATCGCGGAACAATGCGGCGTGTACCCGCTGTCGCGCTGCATCAAGGTCGGCGACACACCCGCCGACATGGCTGAAGGGCGCAACGCGGGCATGATCTGCATCGGTCTGAGCGAGTGCGGCAACGAAGTGGGACTGAGCCTGGAAAAGCTGCAATCGCTCTCAGCCGAGGAACGGCAGCAAAGAATCGAGTTGGCTGAAAAGCGTCTCAAAGAAGCCGGAGCGGATGTGGTACTGAAGAGCATCGCGGAGTTGCCAGCTTGGATTGAAGCCCAAGCTGCATGAACGCCCACGCCGCCATCTTCGACCAAGCAGGAACAGCGTTCCGCATGGTGGAACTGCCTTTGCCATCGGCGCTTCAGGCAGGTGAGCTGATCGTGGAGATGGCGCTGGCGACGATTTGTGGCTCTGACCTGCACACGCACTCCGGTAGGCGCATGGAGCCGTCGCCATGCGTGCTGGGCCATGAAGGCGTAGGGCGAGTGATCGCGGCGGGTGCCGGGCGCGAGCGATGGATGGGCAGACGTGTCACCTGGAGCTCGGCGGATAGTTGCGGGCAATGCACGGCATGCACGCAGTGGGATCTGCCGCAGAAATGCGAGCGTGTTTTCAAATACGGTCACGCCACGCTGCATGAGGCCAGCGGGCTGCATGGCACCTACGCCACGCACATCGTTCTCCGAGCCGGAACGCATCTCGTGGAGGTGCCTGAAAACGTGGCGGATGCCGTAGCGGCAGCGGCGAACTGCTCGCTCGCGACGATGGCCAATGTCACCGAGCATCTGCCATCGCCGTGCCACGTCGCGGTGGTGCAGGGGGCCGGTTTGCTGGGGCTGCACGGCTGCGCGTTGCTGCGGGCGGCAGGTGTTGAGCGCGTGATCGTGGTGGACACCGATGAGGCACGGCTCGCGCGTGTGGCGGAGTTTGGCGGCGAGGCAATGCTAAGCGCGGATGTGCCTGCCAAGTGCGCGGACGTGGTGATCGAAGCGGCGGGCGTGCCATCCATCGTGAACGAAGGGCTGCGCTTACTACGACCCGGTGGGCACTATCTTTTTGTCGGCATGGTGCATCCCGATTCGGCGTTGAACATCACCGGTGAGTCCATCATTCGCGGCTGTGTGAGCGTGCGTGGCTTTCACAACTACGCGCCGCGTCATCTCGACATGGCCGTGGCATTTCTCACGCAATCGACGCTGCCCTGGGCTTCGCTCGTCAGCCCGCCGCTGCCACTGGCGCAATTGGACGAAGGCTTTGCGCTGTCAGCGACACATCGCTGGGCGCGGGTGGCGATCTCGATGAACCGTTGAATGTCACGGACTTGTTGCGGCAAACTTCTTTGACCTGGGATTCAAACTTCAACACTCTTCATCATGAATCCAAACAACCTCGACGACCTGCTGCGAACCTATCGTGAGCATGGTCATCGTCATTATGGCGAGGACGTGACGGAGCTTCAGCACGCTCTGCAATGCGCAACCTTCGCTCAACAAGCGGGCGACCCTCCAGTCGTCATCGCTGCCGCGTTGCTGCACGACTACGGTCACCTTTGTCATCATCTCGGAGAAGACATCGCCAATCATGGCGTGGATGCCCGGCATGAGCACATCGGCTATCAAAAGCTCAAGCCACTCTTCACCGATGACATCGTGGATGCGTGCCGACTGCATGTCGCGGCGAAGCGCTATCTCTGCTGGAAGGAACCGGCCTATCTCGATGGTCTCTCCGATGCCTCGCGTACGAGCCTGTATCTGCAAGGCGGTCCGATGAACGCGGACGAGGCGCACGAGTTCGAGAGCGAGCCGCACTTTGACCTCGCCGTGCGCGTGCGCCGCTATGACGACATGGGCAAGGTGCCCGAGATGAAGACGCCGGACCTCGACTCGTTCATCCCGCTGCTGCAAACCTTTGTCCGCGCCGCCGCATGAGCCATCACCCATTGCTCACGCGCTGGATGGCGCGGCCCTGGTTCTTCACGCTGTGGTGCGTGCTGGCAGCATTCGGTGCGTATGCGTGCATGTATGGCTTTCGCAAGCCCTTCACCGCAGCCGGATTCGGTGGCGCTGAGAACAAGGCATGGCTCGTGACCGCGCAGGTGATCGGCTACATGCTGTCGAAGTTCATCGGTATCAAAGTCATCGCTGAAATGACCACCACTGGGCGCGCACGGGCCTTTCTCTGCCTCATCGCCATCGCGCATCTCGTGCTCCTGCTCTTTGCCATCGTGCCTGCACCGCTGGATGCCGTGTGTTTGTTTTTGAATGGTCTCGCCCTCGGCATGGTCTTTGGGCTGGTGCTCGGTTTTGTGGAAGGCCGCTGCATGACTGAGGTGTTCGTTGCCGGATTGTGCGCCAGCTTCATCCTCGCCGACGGCGTGTCGAAGTCAGCCGGTGCGCTGCTTTTGCAAAGCGGCATCACCGAGCGCTGGATGCCGTTCACCGCCGGGCTGCTCTTTCTGGCACCGCTCCTGGTGTTTGTGTGGATGCTCCAGCAGATCCCGCCGCCCAGTCAGGACGATGAAGCTGCCCGCTCCCGCCGCACGCCCATGACCGCAGCCGAGCGCATCACGCTGCTGCGGCGTCATGGGCTCGGCCTGCTGGGCATCGTGCTGGCGTATCTGCTCATCACCATCCTGCGCAGCCTGCGTGCCGACTTCGCCCCCGAGATCTGGGCCGGACTCGGCCATGCATCGCAACCTGCCGTTTTCACTCAATCCGAGCTGTGGGTCACACTCGTCGTCGTCATCGCCAATGGTGCGCTTGTGCTCGTGAAGGACAACCGCCGCGCCTTCTTCACCGGGCTACTGCTCTCCATCGCCGGGCTCGGCCTCGGTCTGCTGGCGCTGTGGGCTCATCACCGGAGCATCCTTCCTCCATTCGCCTTCATGGTGCTCCTCGGCGTCGGTATGTATGTGCCTTACGTCGCCGTGCACACCACCATCTTCGAACGGTTCATCGCCCTGACGCGCGAACGAGGAAACCTTGGCTTCCTCATGTATCTCGCCGATGCCATCGGCTATCTCGGCTACGTCGGCGTGATGCTCGGCCGCGGCCTATTTCCAGGACGGGAACACTTCCTCGGCTTCTTCGTGATCACATCCTCCACGCTGTTGCTCACAGCTCTCGCGCTGTTGCTCGTTTCAGTAGCGATCTGCTTCAAGTGCTTGCCGGCTGCTTCTAAGGAGCTAGCACCTGCCGCGACGAATCAGTGAGGTGTGCTTTCTCGCTCGGCTAAGCTGCAACGGCACACCGCAGGTTGAGGCCCCGCTGCTAGCCCTGCGCCCGCTACTCATCCTTTCCAGCGAAATCGAGTTTCATCAGCACGACATCCTGCCGAAGTGTTCAAAGACGATGAAAGTGTATGCCCAGTGGCAGGATGTGAAAGGCTCCGACCCGCCGAGTCCACTCGCCGCGCGGAGAAACCGCGAGGCCTACGCCCAGACCCAAGCCTACTACAAACAAATCAACGGCTACAGCTCCAAGGGCATCGACTCCTACCTCCGCAGTCTCCGAGCAGGCCATTGCTTCAATTTTCCCGGTGGTCACAGCTTTCCGTTCTCCGCGCAAATGGTCACCACCAGTTGATTGTCTCGCTGGTTAGGCCCTCACCCCGCCGCCCCGGTGCCTCCGCCGCCCGATGTCCCTGCCAAGAATGCTTTGAACATCGGTCCGCTTGGCAAAGACACAGCAACGCCGTATGGTAGGTCCTGGCGGACCGACGCACCGGCAATCAAATGAAGCCGCACGCTGCGTTTTAACAAACCGCATCCCATCATCGGAACTCATGAAGCTTTTCTCTCTCCTCTTCTTTTTATCCCTCGGCTCCCTACTCAAGGCGTCACAACCAAACGTACTCTTCATCATCGTCGATGACCTCACAGCGACACTCGGCTGCTATGGCAATGAACACGTCCGCACGCCAGGGATGGATGGGCTGGCGGCGCGTGGGGTGCGGTTTGAGCATGCCTACACGCAGTTCGCGTTGTGCAATCCCTCGCGCTGCTCGTTTCTCACGGGCTGCTATCCGGAGAAGACGGGCGTGATGGATCTAAGCACCAGCTTGCGCAAGGCGCTGCCGGATGAAGTGACGCTGCCGCAGCACTTCAAGAACAATGGCTATGCCACCGGACGCGTCGGGAAGGTCTTCCATGTGCCGGACCCGAAGACGAAGCTCGATGTCGAGCTCGGCTCTGCGCTGCACAAGGACACCGAAATCCTCGCCGAAGCCAAAAAGGCGAACGATCCCGATGACAAACCTCGATCCAAAGCCAAAGGCGAGAGCTACAACCGCACATACGCCGCCTCAGCGCGTCCAGCGGCCGATTTTACCGATTACGCGATCGCGGACGATGCCATCGCGACGCTGGAGCAGTTCAAGGCGAAGCCGTTTTTCCTCGCCGTGGGCTTCATTCGGCCGCACACACCGTTTGTGGCCCCGAAATCGTTCTTTGAAGGCATCGACACGACGCAGTTCACACTGCCGCCGTTTTATCGCCAAGGCGGCGAAGACCTCACGCAACTGCCCAAAGCCTCGCTGCGGCCCAACAACAACGTTTTCCGCTACGCGGCTCCCACTCGCGAGGAAGCTCGCGACGCAATGCAGGCCTACCTGGCCTCCACGAGCTTTGTGGACTCGCAAATCGCGCGCGTGCTCGAAAAGCTCCGCGAGCTGCATCTCGACGAAAACACCATCATCGTGCTCACCGGCGATCACGGTTACCAACTCGGGGAACACGGCCTGTGGGCCAAACAAACGCTCTTTGAAGGTGCAAATCACGTGCCGCTCATCATCGCCGCGCCCGGTGTGAAGCCCGGAGCTCGCAGCGGACTGGCCGAGCAAGTCGACATCTACCCCACGCTTTGCGATCTCGCCGGATTGCCCAAGCCCGAGCACCTCCAAGGTCGCAGCCTAAAACCCATGCTCGATGACCCCGCTGCGAAAGGTAAGCAGATCGCCATCAGCACCATGATCGCCCCGCACACCAAACAACGTGGCCACACCCTGCGCACCGACGCCTTCCGCTACATCGCATGGGAAGGCGGCGAAGAGCTGCTCTACGACCTCCGCACAGATGCAGATGAACTCCACAACCTCGCCCAACAACCCGCTCAGGCCGAGCGCATGACGCGAATGCGCGAGCGGCTCGCTACCCACCTCAAGTCCACGACCTCACCGTGAAGCACGTCCTCTTCACTCTTATCGCCTCATCGCCACTGTTCGCTCAGTAAGCCCTTGAGGAATCGGTAATACCGGCGCGTAAACGGGTGCCATTTTGGAATGAAGAAACCGTGCAGTTCCAGTTTGCGCCCGCGTTTGAATTCAAAGAGATCGCAGATGCAAAATCGGATCGTCTCGAACTGAGCAATACCGCCGCTTCTCGCCAGTCTGAGCAATTTCCCCGAAGCTCATTCGCACCTCCATCGCCGCGTATCGCTTCAACGCAGATGTGGCTCAATTGCGAATTGAGGCCGTGCGCACAATGCCGGAACTAGCAGATCTCGATTCAGTCGTGGGTCAGTAACCTCGACCAAGATGCCGCCTCAACCTGCTCTCATCTGCTAGATTTGACACACTCTTTGCTGGAATGTACAACCAAAGCAATCGTTTCAAGTCACGTCATGCGTCACGTCCTTCCTCTCATCTTCTTCGCATTCTGCTCTTCACTCCATGCAGCAAAGCCCAACATCCTCTTCATCTATGTCGAAGATCTCGGCTATTACACCAGCGAGCGCGCTGCCCGTGAGCCAAACTCACGCATCGCTGGACTTAAAACGCCAAACCTCGACAAACTTGCGGCGGAAAGTGTGAACTTCACCCGTGCTTTCTGCGGCCAAAGCGTCTGCTCACCCAGCAAATCCGCCATCTACAGTGGACTAATCCCGCACACCAACGGCATCTGGCGCAACTGCCACAACGCCCACCCCAAACTCGGCGGACCCGAGAAATGGATTCCGCTGCCAGATCCCATCACCAAGGCAAATGACCCCACTTTCTTGGCGGCAGGTGGAATGCGTGAAGGCATTCCCAATTTCATTCAGAGCATGAAAGCCAACGGCATCTACTGCGCGCTCTCAGGCAAACTGCACCAGCAACCCGCACGCAGCTTCCCTTACGATGCCTTTGTCGGCACCAGTGATCTGGAAAGCGTGATCAAAGCCGCCGGCGAAAAACCTTGGCTCTTCTGGTGCAATCCCGGCGACACTCACGCGCCATTTTGGAAGCACGTGCAGAAAAAACTGATCAATCCCAAAGACCGCAACTCTGCCCCAACGGATGTCGATCCTGGCGCCATTCAAATGCTCCCTTGGTTACCAGAGACACCCGCCTCTCGCATCGACCTCGCCCAATACTATTCCTGCATTCTCAACATAGACGCTTTTGTCGGCACCATGCTGGAGAAACTCGAAGCCAGCGGCCAGGCAGCCAACACGATCGTCGTCTTCACCGGTGATCACGGCATTCCTGTAGCAAGAGGCAAAACGAGCGCTTATCCAGCCGGCACCCACGTCCCCTGCTATATCAAAGGACCCGGCATCAAAACGGGGCGTACACTCAGCACCCCCATCTCGCAAATGGACTTCAATCCCACCTTCCTCGAAGCTTTCGGCATCGCGCCGCAACCCGTCTGCCATGGCAAATCTCTCTGGCCCATCCTCTCGGGCAAGTCCGATACGCTGCCGGATCGCAACACCATCCTGACCGAGACCAATCATGGCTCCTCCTCCGCTCCGAAGGGACAAAAACCTACCAAAAGCCGCGCCGTCTGCGATGGACGCTACTACTACATCGCCAATGTCTATCAAGATACCTTCAAAGGCCAGGTAGAGAAGGCCCTCTTCATCGGAAGCGGTAGCGGCGAATACGGCGATCCCGGCCCCCAATACGGCATCGACCTGCACGACGACGCCATTCGCCATCAATCCGACCAGCCTTTGCCTTATGAGCTCCTGCGCCAGCTCTGCCTGGCCGACGCCCCCAAAGAAGAACTCTACGACCTCGACGCCGACCCCTGGGCCGTAAAAAACCTCATCGATGACGCCAATCATACCCAAATTCTCGCACGTCTTCGGGATCAGATGACTCAATGGCGAACCTCTACCCAGGACAATGACGTGCCATTCGAAGCCACCGCGCACAGAAAGGCTGCAAACTAATTCCGTCCCAGCCTACAATGCCACCAAGCCTCGAACCCTGTATTGTATTTCCCACTGAACTCGCCCAATAATTCAGCGCATGTCCGACGCTTTCAACTCTCAATACCCTTCCATCGAGCACCTGCGTGATCGCGCCCGCCAACGCACTCCCCGCTTTGTTTTTGAATACCTTGAAGGCGGTTGCTTTTCAGAAATCAATCTCCGTCGAAACACGGAGGAAATTCGGGAAGTTCAACTCAAACCCTGGTACCTGAACGATTTCGCCGGTGCATCAACGACAACGGAACTCTTTGGCAAAACGTACGCCGCCCCATTTGGCGTCGCCCCCATCGGCTTGCAGGGACTCATCTGGCCTCGCGCAACCGAAATCCTGGCCAAAGCCGCTCACCAGCACAACATCCCCTTCATCCTTAGCACTGTCGCCACGGCTAGCATTGAAACCGTTGCCGAACTCACCGAAGGCAACGCTTGGTTCCAGCTCTATCACCCCGCTGAAACGGAACTGCGCGACAAGTTGCTAACCCGCGTCGAGGCCGCGGGCTTCCCGGTGCTGGTCATCCTCGCCGACACGCCCACCTTCGCCTATCGACCCAGGGAAATTCGCAATGGCCTCTCGATCCCTCCCAAGATGTCGCTGCGAAACATCACTCAGATGATGATGCACCCCACCTGGTCTTTCAGCCAGCTCTTGGCTGGAGCACCCGAGTTCAAAACCATGAAGCCCTACATTCCCAAAGGCCTCACGATGAAACACCTCGGTCTATTCATGAATAAGACCTTCTCCGGCCGCCTCAACACGGACAAGATCAAAGCCATCAGAGACCGCTGGAAAGGCAAGCTCGTGGTCAAGGGAATCGTCAACGCCGACGATGCCGAAAAAGCCATCCGCTTGGGCGCCGATGGCATCATCGTTTCCAATCATGGCGGTCGCCAACTCGACGCTGGCCAGTCCACCATCAAACCTCTCACCTCCCTCGCCAAAGAGTTCGGCACCCGCACCACCCTCATGATCGATAGTGGCGTGCGCACCGGACCGGACATCGCCTGCGCCCTTGCCAGTGGCGCCAGATTCGCCTTTATGGGTCGCTCCTTCATGTATGGCGTCGGCGCCCTCGGTGCTAGTGGCGGTGACCATACCATCACCATGCTCAAACGTCAGTTGCAGCAAGTCATGGAACAAATTGCCTGTGAACGCGTTTCCGACTTTCCGAAACACCTGGTGAACGAGTGAGCGGCTGAACTTGAACCGACGCTCACTGACAATGCGTCATCGAATCTACGCCTCATACTTTTATCCATGCGATCTCTCATCCTCTTCTTCTTTGCCCTTTCGTCTACCCTCCTGGCGGAAACGAAGCCTAACATGGTCTTGATCTATGCTGACGACTGGGGGTGGGGTGACCTTTCCTGCCATGGCAGTTCCTGGCTAAAAACGCCGAACCTCGATCGGCTCGCAAGCGAGGGCACCGACTTCCAGCAGTTCAATGTCCTCAATCCCGTCTGCTCCCCGAGTCGCGCCGCCCTGATCACCGGAAACTACCCCGCGCGATTCTCCGTGCACCAGCATTTCGCCACGCCTGAACAAAATCACGAACGTGGTATGCCCGACTGGCTGGACCCAAACGCACCGTCCCTGCCTCGCTTTTTGAAGCAGGCCGGATATCAAACCGCGCATTTCGGAAAGTGGCACCTCACTAACAGAGAGACCCGAGGCGCACCAAAGCCCGAAGCGTATGGCTATGATGCCTCCGCCGTTTTTAATGGCGGTGCAGAATGGGAATCTGCCGATTTGCATGCCACAGCGGCAAATACGGTGGCTTTCATCAAGGCCAATCGCGACAAGCCATTCTTTATCAACGCCTGGATTCACGAAAGCCACACACCGCACATTCCAACACCTGAGTCCATGCAAAAATGGAAGCATCTCGATCCGCAAAAACAGGTCTATGCCGCCGTCATCACTGATGGCGACAACGCTGTTGGCCAGATCCTTGATGCTTTGAAATCAGAGGGATTAGAGGAAAGCACTATCGTGATGTTCTCAAGCGACAACGGTCCAGAACACACCGCGGCGAAAGACTCGCCTCAAAAGGCTGACTTGGACGCCCAAGTCACCGGCTACGGCACCTACTACAGCGTCGGCGAAACGAGTGGCCTGCGAGGTCGCAAGCGCAGTTTGTTTGAAGGCGGTGTACGTGTACCGTTCATCGTTCGCTGGCCCGGCCACGCAACCGCAGGCGCAAAAAATGATGCCACCATTCTAACTGCCGTCGATTTGCTGCCCACACTCTGCGCCGCCGCCGGCGTCACCTTGCCCGGCGACTACGCCTGCGATGGCGAGAACCTCATCGCTGCCTTCAATGGCCAAAACACCCCCCGCACCCGCCCCATTTTCTGGCAGTGGCTCGGCATGGGGGCCGAACCCGACTATTGGCCCCGACTCGCCGTGCGCGATGGCGATTGGAAGCTCGTCATGTCGGCTGATGCCAAGCGCCATGAGTTGCATCAACTGCAAATGGATCGCGCCGAGTCCATTGATGTGTCGAAAACCCATCCCGACATCGTTACCCGCCTGACCAAACTCGCGCTGGATTGGAAAGCCACATTACCCACCTCGCCAAATCCCGACTGCATCACCAAGCAATCCATTGTACCCAAGTCATCTCAAGCAAAGCCAGAGGCGAAAAGATCCAACATCACCCCCGAGCTAAGGGCCAAAGCCTTCCTCCGCTGGGACACCGACAAAGACGACACCCTCTCCCTCGAAGAATACACCGTTGGACTCAAAGGCGAGTCCAACCTTGAATCGCGCTACAAGAACTTCGACCAGGATGGAAACGGCAAACTGACTCGCAAAGAATTCATCGTTCCATCAACCAAATAGGGCCTCCTCTCAGCACATAACCCCACTCGCTTTCGGCACTCGAGAGCCCATGGACACACATTTTGCTGAGATGTCTGACCAAAACCTGCGTTTCAGGCACCACCATGCGTTTCAGCCTGATTTCCTTTTTCATCTTGGCATTCGCCTCTCAGCTTTCGGTTCAAGCCAAGCCCAACATCATCTTCGTGCTTTTCGACGATCTGGGTTATGGCCAGCCCCAATGCTATCAAGCCAATTCGTCACTACGCACGCCCAACCTCGATAAGCTCGCGAGCGAAGGCATGCGGTTCACTGACGCGCACACCGCTGCTGCCGTCTGCACACCAACGCGCTACGGCGTGCTCACAGGGCGCTATCCTGCACGCCTGGGACAGTTCGGCGTTCTCACCACCTTTTCCAAACCCATCATCCCGCCGAACCGTATGACCGTAGCTTCAATGCTTAAACAACAGGGATATGCAACCGCCTGTGTGGGCAAGTGGCACCTCGGCATGGACTGGGGAAAAGACAATCCCGGCAGTGAAAAAGAGGTACCCATCGGTGCCCGCATGACGGGTGGCCCGAACACCATCGGCTTTGATTACTTCTACGGCTTCACCCACGCCCGAAACATCGGCACGATTATCGAACAGGATCAAGTCGTCACCCATGTGGAGTCAGTCGAAAATCAACCGCTGATGCTCAAAAAAGCGATCGAATGGCTCGAACAGCGCAAGACCGACGAGCCATTCTTTCTCTACTTCCCCTTGGGAATCCCACATGAGCCGATTGAACCGGCAGCAGAGTTCGTCGGCAAAAGTGAAGCTCAAGACCTCGTGAAAAATGACCCAAAATACGGCGACTGGCTTTATCAAGGTGATGCGATGCTGGGAAAACTCATTGAAGCGCTGGATCGAAAGAACCTCGCCGAGAACACGCTCATCATCGCCACCAGTGACAATGGCGCCGAACATCGTTCCTACGAGCCGTTGCGTGATTCCAAACGCAGCATCTACGAGGGCGGGCATCGCGTGCCTTTCGTTGCTCGTTGGCCTGGCAAGGTAAAACCCGGTTCCATCAACCACCACACAATCTGTCTAAACGACCTGATGGCCACCGCCGCTGAGATCGCAGGCGCCACCCTTCCCGACGAGGCTGGCGAAGATAGCGTGAGTCTGATCCCTGAACTCCTTGCTACGAGTACAACAGGAGTTCGTGAGGCAACCATTCATCAGTCTGCTTCCGCCGACCTAGCGATTCGAAGAGGTCCCTGGAAACTCATCTTTATGAAGGACGGCAGCCGCAAACTCTACAATCTGGATACCGACCTGAGTGAAGCCCAGAACACTCTAGCCACAAACAGCGAAATCGCGAAAGACCTAACCATGCTCATGCAACGCTACATTAGCACGGGTCGCAGCACACCTGGAGTTACGCAGAAAAATGAGTTCGAGCTCTCTCTCACTCGCCAAGCCAAGCCAGCAAAAAAAGGCAAAAAGCTCAATTCCCAAGGCAAGACGAAGGCCGAACACGATCGGGAAATGGCACTGGCCTCGGACGCTTCATTCGACTGATTTACGAATAGCTCACTCAAATGATGAGAACACGACATCTGCTTACCCTTGCCTGCGCTCTGGCTCTGTCTCCCCTCTGCTCAGCCGACACCAAGCCCAACATCCTGCTCGTCATGGTCGATGACATGGGTTTCTCCGACCTTGGATGTTACGGCAGTGAGATCGACACGCCAAACCTCGACAAACTCGCCGCCAATGGCCTTCGCTTCACGCAGTTCTATAACACCGCCAAGTGTCACTCTTCCCGTGTCAGCCTCCTCAGTGGTCGTTGGTGCCGACAAGCCGGTGACACCGCGTTGAATCGAGCCGTCATCCTCCCCGAAATTCTTGCGCCCGCCGGATACTTCACTGCGATGACAGGCAAATGGCACCTCGACAAGGAACCCACTGATTTCGGCTTCCAACGCTACTTTGGCCACCTCTCCGGAGCGACGAACTACTATACTGGCGATAAGACTTTTCGACTTAACGGCAAACCATTCTCCGTTCCCGATTCAGGCTTCTACACCACCATTGCAAACGTGGATCGCGCCATCGGCTTCATTAGCGAAGCACGGGCAATGAAGCAGCCATGGTTTCAGTACATCGCCTTCAACGCCCCTCACGCGCCATTGCAACCGCTTGAACAGGACTTCAAAAAATACCTCGGCCGTTACGACGTCGGCTGGGACGTGATCCGCGCCGCTCGGGTCGCGAAACAAAAGCAAATGGGTCTCTTGCCTCAAGCCACCGTTGAATCCCCCCGCCCCGAGCACATTCCCGAATGGTCAACACTCACCAAAGAGCAGCAAGAATGCGAAGCCCGTCTCATGACCGCTTACGCAGGTCTCATTGATCGCATTGATCAGGAAATGGGTCGCCTCATCGATGACTTGCAAAAGTCAGGCGACCTCGCCAACACCGTGATTCTCTTCGTCTCTGACAATGGCGCCTGTCCCTTTCATCGGGGCGGTGCCACACCCCAGACGGAACCCTACCTCTCCACCACCAGATGGGGCGACAGCACCGGCTGGGCCTGGGCACGCAACTCGCCCTTCCGCTTCTACAAACAAAACCAGTTCGAAGGCGGCATCTCCTCGCCAGCCATCCTGCACTGGCCCGCTGGATTGAAACAGAAGCTCGGCACCGTCGTCAGTAGTCCCGCCCACCTCGTCGACGTCTTGCCCACTTTTGCCGATATTGCCGGAGCCACAATACCTGCCACCTTTCCAGGTCGCGAGCCCTCACCGCTTGCTGGCATTTCACTCGCCCCCATCATTGCAGGTGGCGAAATCACCGCTCGCCCTCCCATTCATCTCCTTTTCGCTAGCGATCGAGGTTTGCGCGATGGCGACTGGAAACTCGTCAGTTTCCAAAGTCATCCATGGGAACTCTACCACATGCCAAGTGACCGCACCGAAACTCACAACGTCGCCGCACAACATCCCGATATCGTCGCTAGCCTGAGCAAGCAGTGGCATGACATGGCCGCGAATGTCCTCACGACCAAAGGCAAAGAACTCAGTCCCGTCGCTACTTCAGACTCCCCGAAACTCAATCCAGGCTGGACACAATACAACAAGACTGCAACCGCCAAAACCCAAGCGAAGAGCAAAAGCAAAAAGAAGCCTGGCAAGGCCCCAACAGTAAATGCCCTTCCCCGCGCCCGCAAAAACACGACACTCACCGTCGAAGGCACTCAATTCATTCTCACCAGCACGGGCGCCGACCCAGGGCTCGCTTTTGAACAACTCTCCATCAAGTCACCCGGTCCCTACCTTCTGAAATTTCGCCTGCAAAGCCATGCCACTGGCGAGGGCGAAATCTTTTGGACCCATGACGCCCAAACCATCCTACCCAAAGGCCTTCACCAAGTCTTCCAAGTCACCCACGATGGCCAATGGCATGAGCTATCCATCAAACTCGATGACCCTAGGCTCATTCACAGCCTGCGCCTTGATCCATGTGCCGGCCCAGGCAGCGTGCGCCTCGAGGGACTCCGCCTAACCGATTCCACTGGCAAGACATTGGAGCAATGGCCGTGAGTGCCCCTCCCCCTCTCAATCTGTTCTCGCGACGATCATTCAGAAACACAGTGCAATTCCCACTTCGCCGAAGAACCTCCGGCATCGCACCCTTTGCCAATTTCGACCCCGAAGGCAAAATCAACAATCTCGACGACCCTGCCATTCGTTCCGCAAACACAAAAGGTCGCCACTCTTCATCGATCTGCTGATCGCGAAACCTTCACCGGTATGATGAAGGAATCGTATCAGCACAGGCAAAACGGTGTTGCCAGGTAAAGCCTAGATCACACTACCCTCCTGGAAACTCTTGGCACTGGAGATGCTGATGCTATCATAGCCTGAATCGCAAACAGCCATGGTTTCAACACGTCCTCAATTCGAAAACTCCAATCCACGAAAGGTCACCCAGTGAGTACAGGTCTCATCGCTCTGCTGGATGATTTGGTGGCCTTGACCAAGGTAGCCGCCGCCTCGTTGGATGATGCCGGTGCCCAGGCAGCCAAAGCAAGCAGTAAGGCGGCGGGAATCGTGATTGACGATGCGGCCGTCACACCGCGCTACGTCGTTGGACTCGCTGCGGACCGCGAACTACCCATCATTCGCAAAATCGCCATCGGTTCACTCAAGAATAAGCTACTGCTTCTTTTACCCGGAGCGTTGATTCTCAGCTTCTTTGCCCCCTGGGTCATCACTCCTCTCCTCATGGCGGGTGGCGCCTTCCTCTGTCTGGAGGGCTACCACAAAGTCATGGACTTGATCCACCCCGAACATAAAACCAAAGATTCAACCGGTCCGTCGTCGAGTCAGACGGCGCAACAACTTGAGGACGAACGCGTTGGAAGCGCCATCCAAACGGACTTTATTCTCTCCGCTGAGATCATGGCCATCACACTCGCCTCGGTTTCCAGTTCTCCTTTGTGGTTGCAGGCAGGTGTGCTCGCGGTGGTCGGTGTTGGGATGACCTTGCTCGTCTATGGCGCGGTGGCTATCATCGTGAAAGCCGATGACGCCGGAGTCGCACTCGCCAAATCAACCCAATCTGCCGTCAGCGCTCTCGGGTCTGGCATTGTCAAGGGTATGCCCCTGTTTTTGAAAATCCTCAGCTTCGTCGGAATGATCGCAATGCTCTGGGTCGGAGGTGGCATCTTGATCCACGGCCTGCATGAATTAGGGATGCATGGCCCGGAAAAGGCCGTTCACCACGCCGCCGAATCCATTGCCAATTGGATTCCTCCAATACGTGGCATCTTAAACTGGGCCGTCAGCGCCAGCATCGCAGCCGTGTTGGGGTTGATCGTTGGCGCCATCGTCAATCCGTTAGCCCATCACGTAATCGGTCCTGCGATTGCATGGATCAAAGGCCGGTTCGCCAAATAAGGTTTCAACCCCTG
>CANETF010000037.1 GCA_947440575.1 Verrucomicrobiaceae bacterium | reverse complement strand
GTGGAACCGAAGACGGGTGTCATCGGCTGCTGCGAAGGGGAAGGGGAGTAGGGAGATTTGCACTGGCAGAGCCATGCCGGAAGAGTCCAGAGGAGGATGCGAAGGAGGCTGGGCATGGTGCGATTAGCCTGCGAACTGGGTTTGGTGCATCCATTCGACCAGGAGACCGAGCGCGCGAGCGCGGTGGCTGAGTTGATTTTTAACTTCAGCGGGCAGGACACCAAAGGTATCCGTGTGGCCGTCCGGGGTGAAGAGTGAGTCGTAGCCAAAGCCGCCGCTGCCTTGTTCGGTGAGTCGGAGCGTGCCTTCGACGGCTCCGGAGTGGGTGCAGAGGACTTGGCCGTTTTGTGCGAAGGCGATGCAGCAGCGAAAGCGGCCGGGGAAGATGGTGGCGGGCTTAGCTATTGAGAACGGGGTGAGTTCTTTTTTGAGGCGTTCCCGGTTATCGGCGTCCGTCGCATTGGGGCCGGCGAAACGAGCGGAATAGACGCCGGGGGCGCCGTGGAGAGCGTCGACTTCGAGGCCTGAGTCATCGGCCAAGACAAAGGTTTCTGGGAGAGCGAGGCTGGCGGCGAGGGCTTTGATGATGGCATTGGCCTCGAAGGTGGCGCCTGATTCTTCGGGGACCGGCAGGTGGGGGTGGCTGCGCAAGTTTTCGATTTCCCACTGTGGGCCAAGGATTTGGCGCACTTCGTCGGTTTTGTGCGCGTTGGTGGTGGCAAACAGGAGTTTGGGCATGGCAATCCGGTTATGAAGAGCGCAAAGCGTCGAGTTTCGCAACGAAACGATTTCAGGTTGCCGTGGGGCAGTTAGCCGCTATGATCTTGGCCCGTTCTAGAACCAATCTAGTAACGGACGTGACGCCGGATTAGCTCAGTGGTAGAGCAGTTGATTTGTAATCATCAGGTCGCGAGTTCGACTCTCGCATCCGGCTCCATTTTGGCTTTAGAGGCGTCTGGGTTTGGGTGGGAAGCCTGTGTGGGCGTGGCAGATGTGCGAATCCGAGTTGGATGGGAGGTTACTGGGATTCCTTCTTTTTGAAGAGGCGCTGGAGGAAGCCTTTTTTGGGTTCTTCGGCGGGAGGGGTGGTGGTGGGAGTGGTGGCGGCGGGTTTGGGCTGGGCTTTTTCCAGGTCGACGGGGGCTTTGACGCGGCCTTTGCTGCTGGTCTCGGCGGGTTCGTTTTCGGGTTGTTGGAATTTGGTGAAGTCGAGCATGGATGGCCGCATCGTGGGGGAGTTGACGCGGTAGTTGATGACCTTGGGCGTTTTGGCGGTGCCTTTTGAGTCGTACTCGTGGACGACTTGTTGGAAGACTTCGCCTTGGAGATTGGACAGGCGCTCTTCCTTCATGCGGCCAAAGGAGTCGAAGTAAGTCTGGGCACGGGCAACGAGGTTTCCGGCGCCATCGTAGATATTGCCCATGACGGGAAGGCTGCGTTCATTGAGCCGATAAAGACGGCGGAGGATGAGGACGCCGTTTGCGTCGAAGGTTTTTTGCTCCAGTTCGCCCGTGTTTGGGTCACTCACCGATTCGGTTCGGGTGCCATCGGTGTGGAGGATGGTTTTGCCACTGACGATGCTATTGGCTTGGGCGGAAGCGATTCCGTGCACAGTCAGGGTCAAACAAATGGCAAGAAAAGCACAGCAGGGTTTCATGATTTGAACGAGAATCCGCTCATGCTATCAGTTGAGACGGCCATCACAATTCCAAAATTGCGCACGGTTGGAGTGCGTTTGATTCTAGAGTGACATGAAAACAGAAGATTCAGTGAGCGAAACGAAGGCGGTCGAGGCAATCGATTGGCAGGTTTTTTTGGTTGGTGTGCTTCGTGATTTCGATTGTGTGACCGGAACGTTGCATCGGTTTGACACGACGGATCAGCATTTGAAGCTGGTGGCGCAGCAGGGGATTCCGGAGGTTTTAATGCCTGTGGTTCAATCCATTCCGATGGGGAAGGGGATTGCGGGCGCGGCGGCGCAGACGCGTGAGCCGGTGGAGATGTGCAATTTGCAGACGGATCGTTCGGGAGTGGCGAAACCGGGGGCGAAACAGACGCAGGTGCAGGGTTCCCTGGCGGTGCCGGTATTGGATGGGGAGCATTTGTGCGGCACTTTGGGGATCGGGAAGATGGTGCCTTATGATTTCACGACGGAGGAGAAGTCGCGATTGATGGAGGTGGCGAGGGGGGTTGCCGAGGCCCTTGCTGCAAGCAGTCGATAACGGGTCCGCACTTGACAGTTTAGGTGAGCGGCCCTCAGGGTGTGGAGAATGTTGGTGTCCACACGTCTATTGCTCATCCGTAGTGTCCGGTTGGGGCTTTTGGTGCTGGCGGTGGTTTGTTTGAGGGATGCGAATGGCCGGAGGCAGGCGGTGGCGGATGCGGGGGCGTTAGCGGTGGAAAGGGTGAGGGATTTTTTTCCAGGGGGGGAGGTGGTGACGAATGCGAGTTTGGGGGCGTGGCGGGAGGTGAGGGACGGGTCGGGGGTGCTGTTGGGAACGGTGAGCCAGACGGCGCCGGAGTCAGATCGAGTGATTGGGTACTCAGGATCGACGAATACTTTGATTGCGCGGGATGCGATGGGGAAGATTTTGGGATTGCGGGTTTTGCGCAGCGGAGACACGTCTGACCACCTGGCGGAAGTGGTTGGGGAGCGGTCGTTTTTTGGTCAGTTTCGAGGCAAGACGGCGGAGGAACTGCGGTCGTTGGTGCCGGATGCCGTGTCGGGAGCGACGTTGACGAGCAGTGCAATTGCGGAGGGAGTGTTGCGGCGGTTGGGCGGTGAGGTGGGGGAGTCGCTGCGGTTTCCGGAGGCGATCACGCTGGAGGAGGTGAAGGTATTGGAGTCGAGGGCGGCGGGGTTGAGGCCGATGACCAAGGGCGGAGGGGTGGAAGTCTTGGATGGGAAGGAGCAAGTGATTGCGGTGGCGCTGCGTACAGCGCCGGAGACCGACACGCTGGTGGGTTACAAGGGGCCTTCGGACACATTGATTTTGCTGGATGCGAAAGGTGAAAAGGTGCAGCGGATTGCTTTACGGAAGAGTTATGACACGAAGCGGTATGTGGGATATGTGACGGGAGATGCCTATTTCATGGGGCTTTTTAATGGGCGTTCGATGGAGGAGTTGAAGGACTTGGATTTCAAAGCGGCCAAGATTGAGGGTGTTTCGGGTGCGACGGAGACGAGTTGGTCTTTGGCGGAGGGATTGAAGCGAAGGGCGGGGAAGTGGATAGGCGACCAGAGTGTGTTTCCGAGGGAATGGAGGGGTATGCGATGGCGGTGGCAGGATTGGGGGCATTTGGTGGTGATTGGCAGCGCGTGTTTGATGGCGTTTACGAGTCTGCGAGGGCGACCCTGGGCGCGGCATGGGCATCATCTTTTGTTGGTGGTGTATGGAGGATTTGTCTCGGGTGAAATGCTATCGCAAGGGTTGATGATGGGCTGGGCGGGTGCGGGATCTCCCTGGCGAACAGCCCCGGGGTTGGTGTTGCTTTTGGTGGTGGCCTTGCTGGGTCCTGTGGTGACGCGGAAGGCGTTGTATTGTCATCACATTTGTCCGCATGGGGCATTTCAGCAGCTGCTGGCGAAGCGATTGAAATGGCAGTGGAGTCCGTCCCGTCGCGTGGATGAATGGTTGAGCCGGGTGCCTTTTGTTTTGCTGGGAGTGGTGGTTTTTTCGGCGATGCTGGCCTGGGGTCTGGATCTGAATGCGTTGGAGCCTTTTGATGCGTATTTGTTTCGAGTTGCGGGATGGGGGGTGATTGCATTGGCAGTCGGAGGACTGATTTGGTCGGCATTCACACCCTTGGCCTATTGTCGTTTTGGGTGTCCGACGGGAGCGGTATTCAAGCTGCTGAGGGTGAGTGGTGAGGGGGATCGATTGGGCTGGCGGGAAGGGGTGTCGGGGCTGATTGTTTTGAGTGCGTGGGGGATGAGTTATGTGGTTTAGGTGGATGGTCGTGGTGGCTGTTTTTTTGGGAGGGTGTGGAGGAGGTGAGGCATTGGTGATCGAGGGAGAGTCGATGGGGATGCGTTGGCGGGTGCAGGTGCCAGGAGGCGAGGCGGCAAGTATTCGAGGGGAGGTAGCTCGCGTAATGGAGGGATGGGAAATGGCGGCCTCCCTTTGGAGGGAGGACTCGGAGATTGCTCAGGTGAATCGGGAGCCTGAGGGCAAGTGGATCAAGCTGGGCGAGAGGCTTTGGTCTGCGGTTGCACTGGCTCGTGAAGTCGCGAGGGAGACCGACGGGGCGTTGGATATCACGGTTGGACCACTGGTTGAAATTTGGGGGTTTGGTCCGGAAGGAAGGCGAGAAAGGCCGTCAGAACAGGAAGTTCAGAGGGTGCTGAGCCATTGTGGTTGGCGTCATTTGGAGTTTGACGATGAGGGGTGTTTGATACGGAAACTGACGGCGAGAGTGGAGTTGAATGTGAATGGGGTGGTGGAGGGGCTGGCGCTTGAGGAGTTGGCTAGGGGGTTGAGGGCGAAGGGGTATCGAGATTTTCTATTGGAGATAGGCGGAGAATTGTTGGCGGCGGGGCGTTCGACGACAGGGAAGCCGTGGATGGTGGCGGTGCAGGTGCCTGGAGGAGACGCGAAAGAGTCCTTTTCGATGATGCCGCTGAGTAACCTATGTTTGGCGACGAGCGGGACTTATCGGCACCGGAAGGTAGGGGAGGGGAAGGATTTTTCACACCTTATTGATCCTGTCACGGGGAGGCCGGTGGCACATCAACTGACTTCGGTCAGTGTGATGGACGGGGATTGCGGTCGGGCGGATGGATTTGCCACGGCGTTGTTGGTTATGGGGCCCAAAAAAGGTCGGGTGGTGGCTGAACGGTTGGGTTTGAGGGTGATTTGGATTGAAGCGGTTAAGTGATTTTTGGAGTGTGGAGGAGGGTTGCGCTGGACGGATGGGCGGCTACTTTGGACCGTGAATGTCAGCCGACTCAGCTACCGAAACCTGCCTTATTGTCGGGTCTTGGTTGCGTTCTGGTGTGGCTTGACGGTGGCTTGGGCGGGCGATTTGGAGGGTAATGCCGAGTTTCGCCGGGCGCAAAGCGCGATGGCGGAAGGGTTGCCGGGAGTCGCGGCGCTCCGGGCTGAAGGCTTGTTGGGGCGAAAAGACATGGAGTGGAGCCAAGAAGAAGAGGAGACGCTGGCGACGCTTGCTGCGGAAGGATGGACGCGGGATGGGCGAGCTGATCGGGTTTTGAAGTTGTTGGAGGGCAAAGCGAAACCCCACGGAGCCTTGTTTTGGCGTGGGCAAGCGCTGTTGATGCAGAAGAACTTGGATGAGGCCGAGGTCGTTTTGAGGGGATATGAGAAGGCGGGTCGGTATGAGGAGCGTGCACGGTTGTGTTTGGCACTTGTTTTCACCGCTCAGGGAAGGGAAGCGCTAGCACGTCGGGAATTGAAGGATCTGCGGGACAGTGAAGACGTTGAGTTGGCGAAACGGGCGCGTTTGATGTTCAATGAATCGGAGCTCAAGGAGGGGCGCAATGACGTGGTGGCGGAGCGGTTGCTGCGGGAGCCCGACCGAAAGGCTGAGGATGTGATGTTTCTGCGCGCGCGGGCGGCGTTTCAGAAGGGGAACTTGAAGGAGGCCGAAGATTTGGTTCGGGAACTAATCAAGCGCGACTCTGGAGGCATGCGCTTGCATCATGCTTGTGTTTTGCTGCAAGCGGAAATCCTCGCAGCGAGTGGGCGTCAGTTGGAGGCGCACGATGCGTTGATTGGGTTTTTGGACAAAGCTGTGGATGGTGATTTTCAGCATGAAGCCTTTACACTGCTGCAACGGGTTCGTGAGGATTTGCCTGAGGACAAGCGTGCCGCGCTGCCAGCAGAGGTTTTTGCCTGGATTGCTCAGGTGACACGCCCTGAACACCAAGGAAATGCCTTATTCCTGGCGGCAGACTGGCTGGCGGATCGGGGCCGTCGAGTTGAAGCTACCGGGTTGTTTGAAGCATTGCTTATCGGTCATCCAGGGCATCGGATGGAAAGTGAGGCGATGCGACGAGTGATGGAAATACATGGAACTCAGGGACATGACGCTCGAGTTTCGGTGTTGGCGGATGGATGGCGTGGCAAATACGGAGGTGGGGGTGTTTCGGTGGTAGATCTGATCACGGGCGGGTTGCTTTTTGGCCGGGGTGATTACACCGAGTCGATGGCGAAGTTTCAGCGGGCTGCAGATCTTGCTGTCAGTCTAGGTGACCGGCGAAGGGCGCTTTATAATGGAGCAGTTGCCGCGATCAAGGCGGGTGAACTGGCGATCTATTCGAGTTTGTTTGCGCAACTTCAATCGGTGAGTGATTTGGAGGCGCAAGGTGTGCCTTCAGCCAGTGCAGGAAGCCGATCTGGCGAGACGGCGGCAGATTTGGAGCTTGATCTGGCCCTTGAGAAGGTGGTTTCGGGGGATGTGGCTGCAGGGCTGGATCTTGCGAAATTTGCGGAAGCTTATCCGGATCATCCGCGGTGGGTAGAGGCCCAAGTTGCGCTAGCCGAGTTGGCGCTTTTGGATTCTCCGCCACGGGTCAAGGGAGCGGAGACTGCACTGAATGAGGCAGCGAAGAAAATAGGAGGGGATACCTCCGGTGAAGTCATGCAAAGGGTAGCCTATACGCGGCTATGGTGCCGGGAAGCCGAATCGGACTGGAAGGGGGTTGTAGAAGTGGGGCAGGCATTTTTGAAGGCGTGGCCTCAGTCTGGCTTGTCGCCGGAAATTCATATGAAGGTGGCCGAAAGCTTCTATCGAATGGAAGACTACGCCAATGCTCAGACCCAATTTGAATTGGTTGCGAAAAGTTATCCTGGTTCAGAATTTGCGGAAGCGGCCATGTTTTCGGCGGGGAAGGCGGCGATGAATCTGCAAAATGTGGATGCTGCGATTGGAGTCTGGGAGGCTTTGGCTGCGCAGGAGGGTGATTTGAGCCGGGCAGCGCGCTTGCAGCAGGCAATGGCCAAGCGAAGGGAAGGAAAGGAACCGGAGGCACTTAAGGTCGTCAATGGTCTGCTCGGTGAGAAAAATCTGGATGAAGTGACGCGGAGGTTGCTGATTTTTGAAAAAGTTGAGTTGCACATTCAACTGGGCGCGAAGGAAGAGAAAGAGTTGACGGCGGCTGTGGCGGTTCTTGAACAGTTCCTGAAAGGACCTGATGCGAAAGGGGCGTGGCGTGCGCGAGCTGGCTATTGGTTGGCTTATGCTTTGAGGAAGCAAAAAGAGGATGTTGCCGCTTTGAAGGCCTGTCAGGGAGTGGTTGATCAGGTGGATTTAGCCCAGGCACTCGATCCGGAATCGGCCGTCTGGTACTATAGGGCGGGTTTTTTGGCAATCGAACTGCTTGAGAAAAGCGGCCAATGGGAGGGGGCGGCGAGGATGGCGGAACGTTTGGCTCAGGCAGGGGGAGATCGGGCCATTGAAGCCAAAGATGTGGCAACAAAGATTCGGCTGGAGCGATTTTTGTGGGATGACAAACCATGAGGCTTGTCGAATGGGCGCAAAAGAAACGAGCGAATTCAGAAAAAGCCTTTGACAATAGGGCTGAGAACCATAGCTTCGCGCTCACTTTTTCTCAAAAGGCAGGGGTGTGTCGTCCCCAGATTCCGGTCTGAGTCGATACATTCGGTTGATAGAGAAAGAGGAGGAAACCTGGCCGCCCCGGTTCCCGCCCGTAGAATTTGCTGATGTAGCTCAGTGGTAGAGCACGTCCTTGGTAAGGACGAGGTCGAGGGTTCAACCCCCTTCATCAGCTCCATGGGAGGGATATTTGGTCGGGAAGGTTTCCGAGACAGACGAAACGAATCCACAACGACAAGCGAACAACCTTCCTTTATGGCTAAAGAATCCTTCCAACGTAACAAGCCGCACGTCAACATCGGCACTATCGGCCACGTTGACCACGGCAAGACCACCCTCACCGCTGCAATCACCACCACACTTGCCACGAAGGGCTTTGCCCAAGCTCGCAAGTATGATGACATTGACGCTGCTCCAGAAGAGAAGGCGCGCGGTATTACCATCAACACCGCGCACGTCGAATACGAAACCGATAATCGGCACTATGCGCACGTCGACTGCCCTGGGCACGCTGACTATGTGAAAAACATGATCACTGGTGCTGCTCAAATGGACGGCGCCATCCTGGTTTGCTCCGCAGCTGACGGCCCAATGCCTCAAACTCGCGAGCACATTCTCTTGGCTCGCCAAGTGGGTGTTCCTGCTCTGGTTGTTTTCCTGAACAAGGTTGACATGGTGGATGACGAAGAACTTTTGGAACTCGTTGAGATGGAGGTTCGTGACCTGCTCTCCAAGTACGAATATCCTGGTGACGACATTCCGATTGTCAAAGGCTCCGCACTCAAGGCTCTTGAAGGCGACGAAACTCACCGCGCGAACATCTTCAAGCTCATGGACGCTGTTGATGCCTACATCCCGCTTCCTGAGCGTCCGATCGACCAAGACTTCCTGATGCCAATCGAAGACGTGTTCGCGATCGAAGGTCGTGGAACAGTTTGCACGGGTCGTGTTGAGCGCGGAATCGTCAAGAAAATGTCCGAAGTTGAGGTCGTTGGCATCCGTGACACGATCAAAACCACTGTTACCGACATCGAAATGTTCCGGAAGCTCCTCGACGAAGGTCGTGCGGGTGACAACGTTGGCCTCCTGCTCCGCGGTGTGAAGAAGACCGACGTTGAGCGCGGTCAAGTTATCGCCAAGGTGGGTTCTGTGAAGCCTCACAAGAAGTTCAAGGCTGAGATTTATGTTCTCTCCAAGGACGAAGGTGGTCGCCACACCCCATTCTTCAATAACTATCGCCCGCAGTTCTATTTCCGGACGACGGACGTGACTGGCAGTGTGACCCTCCCTGAAGGTGTTGAAATGGTGATGCCTGGTGATAACGTTTCGATCCAAGTGGAGCTCATCACCCCAATTGCGATGGAAAGAACTATCCGGTTCGCCATTCGCGAGGGTGGGAAGACAGTGGGTGCCGGCCGTGTGGCTGACATTCTCGACTAGTCCTTCGTGCCACGGTTTGCTTGTCTTGAGCGCCGCGGGATCTGAATTCGGGTCCTGCGGCTGCTTGTCTCTAAAGGCAGCCGTGGTGTTCTAATGAATTGAAATCGAATTTGAGGAAAATTTCAAGGTGTCAAAAGGTCAGTAGCTCAGTTGGTAGAGCGGCGGTCTCCAAAACCGCGTGTCGGGGGTTCGAGTCCCTCCTGGCCTGCCACCCGAAAAGTTTCCTCTGAAGTCAGTCAAGATAAGCCGTCAAATCCATACATGAACCGAATCCGCAAATACTGGGGCGAAGTCGTTCTGGAACTCAGAAAAGCCACTTGGCCTTGGGATCCCAAAGAGAAGGGATTTGCCAAGTACAAGGAGCTGATTGATTCCACTATCGTCGTCTTCATTGCCATGCTGTTGCTTGGCGCGTTCGTTTCGTTTTTTGACTTTGCGCTGCGTAAGTCCTTCGAATTTTTTGTCAACTAAGATGACGGCGACGACGCTTGCATCGACCACCTTATTTTCCTGAACTAAAATCATGGGAGCTATACCTGAACCTCGCGACCAATGGTACGTCATTCACGTGCGTTCCGGAATGGAGGGCCGTGTTCGTGACAGCATGTTGCGCCGTATTGAGCAGGAGGAAATGGGTGACTACGTCTACCAGGTTCTTGTTCCTGTTGAGCGCGTTTCTGAGGTAAAGAAGGGGAAGAAGACAGAAAGCAATCGCAAGTTCTTTCCTGGTTACGTCATTGCGAATCTTTACCTCCTGGACGAGCACAATCGTCTGGTGGATAAGAGTTGGTACTTTGTTCGTGAGACAGACGGTGTTCTTAACTTTGCTGGCGGCAAGGATCATCCAATCGCCATGCGTCCGCGTGAGGTAGAGGCGATCCTGGCACAAGTTCGCGAACGGGAAGACTCGGTCATTCCGAAAATTGCATTCAATGTAGGCGACTCCGTGCGGGTTGCCGACGGACCCTTCGAGAGCCAAACCGGCATCGTTGAGGAAATCGACCCGACTCGCGGCGTGCTGCGGGTAGCGGTCAACATCTTCGGGCGTTCCACCCCTGTAGATTTGGAATACTGGCAGGTGGAAAAAGCATAACTACAACTTGCCCGAGAGGGCGGAGTCTTGTGACTTCGTCCACGAAAGCAGCCCAAACAGCACCAGAACAAAGGGAAATCATCCATGGCCAAAGAAATCGTTAAACTCATCAAGCTCCAAATCAAAGCAGGAGCAGCCAACCCCGCGCCCCCGATCGGCCCTGCCCTGGGTCAGGCTGGCGTCAACATCATGGCCTTCTGCAAGGAGTTCAATGCCGCGACGCAAAAGGTTGCCGGCGACATCCTGCCGACTGTCATCACGGTCTATAAGGACAAAAGCTTCACGTTCATCACGAAGCAACCTCCGGCATCGATCCTGCTCAAGAAAGCAGCGAACATTGCCTCGGGTTCAAAGGAGCCGAATAAGATCAAGGTTGCCAAGATCACCAAGGCGCAACTCCTTGAGGCCACCAAACTGAAGATTGAAGACCTGAATACCCAGGATCTTGAACGCGCATCCCTTATCATGGCGGGCACAGCTCGGCAGATGGGAATCGAAATCGTCGGATAAGCCCCCAAATTTAATTAACCCCAGCAGGAGAGCTAGAACTCGCCAACACTGCAAAAGCCATGCAAGCAAGAAGCAAACGTTACAAGAAGGCCGCCGAGATGATCCCGGACGGCAAGATGTTCACCTTGGAAGAAGCTGCCGACCTCGTTCGGAAACTTCCAGGGACGAAATTTGACCAAACTGTCACCCTTTCATTCAAGATGGGTGTCGATCCACGCAAAGGCGACCAAATGGTTCGCGGCACGTGCCCGCTGCCACACGGAACCGGCAAGTCGGTTCGCGTTGCGGTCTTCGCCCAAGGCGCTGCTGCTGAGGCGGCTAAGGCGGCTGGAGCTGAGGTTGTCGGCTATGAAGACTTGATCGCCAACATCAAGAACGGGGTCATGGACTTTGATGTGGCGATTGCCACGCCTGCCGCGATGAATGAAGTCCGGAAGCTGGGTAAGCAACTCGGGCCTCGTGGTTTGATGCCAAACCCTCGGACCGGCACGGTGACCGAAGATCCTGCGGCGGCTGTTTTGGCTGTGAAAGCGGGGCGGGCGGATTTCAAGCTCGACAAGAACGGAAATATTGCCTCTTCGATTGGCAAGGCCTCGTTTGCGATTGAAGCGTTGTCGGAGAACGGCACAGCTTTGATCGAAGCGATTGTCCGGGCCAAGCCAGCCACCGCACGCGGCAAGTATGTTCACTCCATCACCCTTGCGGCTACCATGTCGCCGGCTATCCGCATTGATGCGGGCCGTTACATCAAAAACTAACTTGGAGAACTGTTTGACTGATGAAAGCCGAAAAAACGCTATTGATTGAGGACTTGCTTCGGAGAGTGAACGGCTCACCGTTCTTGTTCGTCGCAGATTACACAGGATTGACCGTCGACAAGTTTGCTGAGTTGCGTAAGCGCTTGCGGGCCTGTGACGCGGAAATCCACGTCTTTAAGAACAACCTGGTGAAGAAGGCCGCTGAACGGGCAGGCCTTCCTGAAGGTTTGGGAGACGTGCTGGTTGGGCAGACTGCGGTCGTGACCGGAGCGCAAGACGTTTGTGCTGCGGCCAAGGTGATGAAGAACTTCACGGATGAGTTCAAGAAGCCAGAGATCAAGGGCGGCGTCCTTGACGGGGCTCTTTTGAATCCTGCTGGGATCCAAGCCTTGGCGGATCTTCCGTCTCGCGAAGTGCTTCTGGCAACCTTGCTGGGCGTTCTTCAGGCACCTGCTTCGAAACTGGTCCGCACGCTCAACGAACCCGCTGCCTCTCTGGCTCGCCTGCTTCAGGCGAAAGCGGAAAAAGGAGCCTAACATGGAGTGGCTGGAGACTTGATCCAGCCTCTCTTCAGAAACGTTCTTTCCGAAACAACAATTTGATTAGATGACGGATTATCCCGTCTGAACACAACACCCAATGGTTCCTTGCCGGAAAGTAGGCTTGCTTTCTTAAATCATCCGGAGCTCCGGAAAACGGCGATACCGACACAAAATAACATGGCTGATATTGCAAAACTCGTTGAAGACCTGAGCGGCTTGACCGTTCTTGAGGTCGCTGAACTCGTCAAAACCCTTGAAGACAAGTGGGGCGTTAGCGCTGCCGCTCCTGTAGCCGTTGCTGCTGCCGGACCTGCTGCTGCTGCTGCTGCGCCTGCTGAAGAGAAAACGGAATTTGACGTCATCCTTACTGATGCTGGTGGCAATAAGATCGCCGTCATCAAAGAGGTTCGTGGCGTGGTTCCCGGACTTGGCTTGGCAGAAGCCAAGAAGCTTGTCGAGAGCGCTCCTCAGCCGCTCAAGGAAGGTGCCAAGAAAGAAGAAGCCGAAGAGATCAAGAAGAAGCTCGAAGCTGCTGGTGCCAAAGTCGAAATCAAATAACTTCACGGCTCCGCGCAGGTTGCCTCCGGGCAACCTGCGTCGGGGTTCTTTCTGTTTCACACTCAATGCAAGTCCACATAGCCTGAATCCTGCGAATCCGAACCGTCGATTGTTCCCAGCATTCAGTCCCTTTGGTCTCTTTTTGTTTCCACTTCCGCCTTTGTCCATTTCCCCTCTAACGCTGCCTATCTTCAATAGCCGAATCGGCCACATGTTTACCTTTGCACCAACCGCCAATGCGGGGCGTGCAGGAGAGGTCATTCATGCGGCTCTTCGTCATTGCAGGTATGCCGCCATTTTTGCAGGCGTCCGCCGGCAAAAATGTCTGAAATCCCTTTTCTCATCGCAGTTAGGTCCATTCGAACAACCCTTTGAATTGCCCGTTAGCCGCATGTGAAGACCCGGAGGTCCCTCGTGGGACCTCCTGAACCCCCCAAGTACGTTGCCAACCCCCTCCTGATCTCACCTATGTCCCAGCGCACCAACTTTGGCAAAATCCACGAAGTGGCTGAAGCTCCGAATCTCATCGAGATTCAACTTCATTCATACGAGGAATTCCTCCAACGGAACATTCTCCCCTCCAAACGCAAAGAGATTGGTCTGCAGGCCGTCTTCAAGGAGGTTTTCCCCATCGAGAGTTATGATGGGAAGATGACGCTGGATTTTGTTCAGTACGAGATCGGAGAACCCAAACTCTCCGCTTTGGAAGCCATTCGTGAGGCTGAGACCTACAGTGCGCCTCTCTACGTTACCTTCGAACTTCGGGACGAGGCGGGAGCCAAGCAGGAGAGGGTTTATTTGGGTGAATTGCCCCTCATGACGGCGCGCGGCACGTTCGTGATCAATGGTGCTGAGCGGGTGGTTGTGAGCCAACTTCACCGGTCACCTGGCATTAACTTCGAGACCTCGATGCACTTGAACGGTCGCTGGTTGTATGGTTTCCGAATTATTCCTGACCGGGGCACCTGGCTGGAAGTGCAGTTCGACACGAACGACCTGCTTTATGTCTATCTTGATCGTCGCCGTCGTCGCCGGAAGTTCCTGGCTACTACTTTGCTCCGAGTGATTGGGTATCCAACGGATGAAGACATCCTCAAGTTGTTCTACAACATCGAAGACTTGAAGCTCAAAGAGGGCTTGGCCGATGAAGAACTCGCCGAAAAACTTTTGTTCAAGGACATTCTGGACGGTGAACTGATCGTTGCTCGTGCGTATGAGCCTTTGACGAACAGTGTGGTTCGGCAGTTGATTCAATTGGGCCATAAGAGCGCCAAAGTCATCACGGCTTCTCCGGATGATTTGATCATCACTTCCCTGCGCAAGGACACCGCGCCGGATGAAGATGAGGCGTTGAAGGAAATCTACCGTCGCATTCGTCCGGGCGATCCACCGACTGTGCCCAACGCTCGCGCGCTGGTGAAGCGGTTGTTCTTTGATCCCAAACGCTATGACTTGACCCGGGTTGGCCGGTACAAGATCAATCAAAAGCTGGGACTCAAGATCGACACCGAAATGCGGATCATGACCAAGGAAGACGTGGTTGCGTCTCTGCGGTATTTGTTCGGCCTTCGTGAAGGTGAAGGTCTTTTGGACGACATTGACCACTTGGGCAGCCGCCGCGTGCGGGCTGTGGGTGAGCTATTGGCGAACCAATGCCGCGTGGGTCTTGCCCGCACGGAGCGCTTGGTCAAAGAGCGCATGACCTTGTTTGACGTGAGCATGGACACCATGACTCCGGCGAAGTTGATCAACCCGAAAGCGCTTAGCGCCGTGGTGCGTGATTTCTTTGGTCGCAGCCAATTGAGTCAGTTCATGGACCAAACCAATCCGTTGGCGGAGTTGACGCACAAACGTCGTCTTTCCGCTCTTGGGCCTGGCGGTTTGAACCGAGATCGCGCAGGTTTTGAAGTTCGCGACGTGCACATTTCCCACTACGGTCGGATTTGCCCGATTGAGACGCCGGAAGGTCCGAACATTGGTCTGATCAATTCTTTGGGAAGCTATGCCCGCATCAATGAGTTCGGGTTCATCGAGACTCCTTATCGCACCGTGAAGAACGGCGTGGTTTCGGATAAGGTGGAGTATCTCACTGCCGACCAAGAAGAGAATCACTACATCGCCCAGGCGAACAATCCTTTGGATGACAAGGGCAAGTTCACCAGCCCCAAGGTCACGGTCCGTTATCGGGGTGAATTCCTTGAGGTGGAACCAGGAGTCTCCACTCTCATGGACGTTTCGCCGAAGCAACTCGTCTCGGTGGCGGCTGCTTTGATTCCGTTCCTTGAGCACGATGACGCCAACCGCGCTCTGATGGGCTCGAACATGCAACGTCAAGGGGTGCCGCTTCTGGAAGCTGAGGCCCCATTTGTCGGAACCGGCATGGAAGGAAAAGCTGCCCGCGACTCCCGTTCGGTGATCATCGCTGATGCCAACGGCATTGTGGCGGCGGCATCGGCTGATGTGATTATCGTGACGAAGGACGGTAAGTTGCCAATCGCTGAGGCAAAGTACCTAGCGGATCCGGTCAAGTCGGTAAAAACCGATGAGGACAAGGGGACCTATGTTTACGAACTTCGTAAGTTTGGACGCTCCAACGCAGGCACCTGCATCAACCAGCGGGCCCTTGTGGCCAGCGGTGACAAGGTGAAGAAAGGTGATGTTTTGGCCGATGGACCTTGCACCGACAATGGTGAACTGGCGCTCGGTAAGAACATGCTGGTCGCCTTCATGTCCTGGAACGGATACAACTTCGAGGATGCTATCACCATCAGTCGCCGCGTGGTGAAAGAGGATGTTTACACCTCGATCCACATCGAAGACTTCGAAGTCATTGCTCGTGACACGAAGCTTGGGCCTGAGGAAATCACTCGTGACATCCCGAACGTGGGTGACGAAGCGTTGAAGAACCTTGACGCTGACGGCGTGGTTCGGATCGGCGCGGAAGTGAAGCCTGGCGATATTCTTGTCGGCAAGATCACACCGAAGTCGGAGACGGAACTAGCTCCTGAAGAGCGCCTGCTGCGCGCCATCTTCGGCGAGAAAGCTGCCGACGTTAAGGACACCTCCCTGCGCGTGCCTTCTGGCTGCACCGGGATCGTGATGGACGTCCGTCTTGCCCAACGGGGTGGCACTGACAAGGAGAAGCTTTCACCCGCTGAAATGAAGAAGCAGGTGAAGCAGATCGAAGAAGATTACAAAACGAAGAAGGAGAACCTCACTGAGCAACTCACGGATCGCCTGTCCGACATCCTCCTCAATGAGAAGGTGCCGCTTGATGTGGTGAATGGTCAGACCGGTGAGATCATTCTTGGAGCCAACAAGAAGATCACCAAGACCCTGCTTCGCAAACTGGCGGAGAGCTATGACACGATCGAGATCGATCCGAGCCCGATCCGTAACAAGATCATGGAAATCATCGGCACCTTCGAGCAGAAGTTCGCGGATGCCGACATGGAACGGGAGCGCGGTTTGGACCGCATCGAAGCCAGCACCGAAGACGGTGTTGATTCCGGTGTCGTGAAACAAGTGCGTGTGTTCATTGCCTCCAAGCGGAAACTCTCCGTGGGTGACAAGATGGCGGGTCGCCACGGTAACAAGGGCATTGTTGCCACCATTGTTCCGGAAGAAGATCTGCCGTTCCTGGCTGATGGAACGCCGGTTGACATCTGTTTGAATCCTCTGGGTGTGCCATCGCGGATGAACGTGGGTCAGGTGTTGGAAACGCACCTTGGCATCGCGGCAAAAGCTCTTGGAATGACCATCGCAACCCCTGTTTTCGACGGGATTAGCGAGGCGCGGATCATGGAGTACATCAAGGATGCCAAGAAGGTTCCTGGATTTGAGTGGATGGGTCTCAATGGCAAGTCCACGTTGTTTGATGGTCGCACAGGTGAAGCCTTCGACCAGGACATCGTTGTCGGTTACATTTACATGCTGAAACTGGGTCACCTTGTGGCGGACAAGATTCACGCACGGGCCGTTGGACCTTACTCGCTGGTAACGCAGCAGCCTCTGGGTGGTAAGGCGCAATACGGTGGTCAGCGTTTCGGGGAAATGGAGGTCTGGGCGCTTGAAGCGTACGGAGCCGCCTACACCCTTCAGGAACTGCTCACCGTTAAGTCTGATGACGTTCAAGGGCGGACACGGATTTACGAACAGATTGTCAAAGGTGACCATGCGCTGGAGGCCGGCACGCCGGAATCCTTCAACGTGTTGATCAAGGAAATGCAGTCCCTAGGTCTTGACGTGAGGGTTCAAAAGGCCACCACGCACGACATCATGGTGGAAAACATCGAACGCTTCTCCGCCGAGGGTTAATCCTCGCTGATCTTAAACCCAGCAACCCCAACAAACGCATCCCTTATGAACGCTGACGAAAGCTTGAAAGAAATCTTCGGAGAGACCCCGAAAGGCGAGGACTTTGACGCCGTGTCCATTTGCATCGCTTCTCCAGAGCGCATTCGCTCCTGGAGTTCCGGTGAAGTCAAGAACCCAGAAACCATCAATTACCGGACCTTCAAACCTGAAAAGGGCGGTCTGTTTTGCGAGCGTATTTTTGGTCCCACCCGGGACTGGGAGTGTGCCTGCGGCAAGTACAAGCGCATCAAACACAAAGGCGTGATCTGCGACCGCTGCGGCGTCGAGGTGACCTTGAGCCGCGTGCGCCGTGAGCGCATGGGCCACATTGAATTGGCTGTTCCAGTGACACACATCTGGTTCTACAAAGCCATGCCAAGCCGGATCGGCCTCATGCTGGACATGACGGCGCGCGCCTTGGAACGGGTCATCTATTATGAAGATTACATGGTCATTGATCCGGGCTCGACACCGTTGCTGCGTGGTCAACTTCTGACTGAAGTGGATCTGCGCGAGGCTGAAGAGCAATTCGGTGCGGATGCCTTCCGGGTTGGCATGGGCGCAGAAGCCATTCGGGACATTTTCAGTCAGATCAATCTCACCGAGATGATCCGCGATTTGGAAGATGCCATGGGCAAGACCAAGTCGAAGCAGAATCGCAAAAAGTTGGCCAAGCGCTTGAAGCTTTGCCAGGGCTTTGCGTCAAGCCACACCCGGCCTGAGTCGATGATCATGGAAGTGCTTCCGGTCATTCCTCCAGATTTGCGTCCGTTGGTTCCGCTTGAAGGTGGTCGCTTTGCGACTTCCGATTTGAACGACCTTTATCGTCGGGTCATCAACCGCAACAACCGTCTCAAGAACTTGCTGCAACTGCGTACGCCGGATGTCATCATTCGGAATGAGAAGCGCATGCTTCAGGAGGCTGTGGATGCCTTGTTTGACAATGGTCGCCATGGCCGCGCGGTGACTGGAGCGGGGAACCGTCCTTTGAAGTCGCTGTCCGACATGTTGAAAGGCAAGAGCGGTCGTTTCCGGCAGAACTTGCTCGGCAAGCGCGTCGATTACTCGGGTCGTTCGGTCATCGTTATCGGACCTGATCTTCAGCTCAATCAGTGCGGTCTTCCGAAGAAGATGGCGTTGGTGTTGTTTGAACCCTTCATCATTCGCCGCTTGAAAGAGATGGGTCTGGTGCACACGGTTCGCAGCGCGAAGAAGATGATCGAGCGCCGGACGCCGGAAGTGTGGGATATCTTGGACGAAGTGACCCGGGGACACCCGATCCTGCTGAACCGCGCTCCGACTTTGCACCGTTTGTCGATTCAGGCTTTCGAACCGAAGTTGATCGAAGGCGACGCTATTCGGGTTCACCCGCTGGTTTGTACCGCCTACAACGCGGACTTCGACGGTGACCAAATGGCGGTGCACGTGCCGCTGTCGGTCGAGGCTCAAATGGAAGCCCGTTTGCTGATGCTTGCGCCGAACAATTTGTTCTCGCCTGCAAGCGGCAAGCCGATCACAACACCTTCGCAGGACATTCCGCTGGGTTGCTACAACCTGACCTATCTGCGCGACTTCCCAAGTCACGACAAGAGCGACGCGACACCTCGGGTACCGATGTTCAACGACGTCACCGAAGTGGAGTTCGCCATCACTGAAGGTGGGTTGGGCACGAACGACAAGATCAAGTTCCGCAACCCGGACTATGGCCAACCCGGCAAGCCTTATGGTGATCCGACCAAGCCGGTCATCGACACCACTGCAGGTCGGGTGCGCTTCAATGAGATCTGGCCTAGCAGCGTTGGATTCATCAACGCGACGATTGGCAAGAAGCAGATTTCCGAAATCATCTGGCGTTGTTTCCAAACGAACGGTCAAAAGGAGACCGTGTCGGCATTGGACCGTCTGAAGTCACTCGGCTTCCGTGAAGCGACCCGGTCGGGTATTTCCATTGGTATCACCGACATGGAGATTCCGCCTCTCAAGAAGGAACTTCTCAAGCAGGCCTACGTGGACATTGAGGAAGTGGACAAGCAGCACCGCCGCGGGATCATCACCCAAGGGGAGCGCTACCAGAAGATCATCGATATCTGGACCCAAGTGGGTGACAAGGTCGCTGACGAACTCTTCCGGACGATCGAGTACAACGAAGGCAAGAAGCGTCACAACCCGCTTTACACCATGGTGACTTCTGGTGCCCGGGGTAACCGGACGCAGATCAAGCAGCTTGGCGGGATGCGCGGTCTGATGGCCAAGCCTTCCGGTGAGATCATTGAGCGCCCGATCACTTCGAACTTCCGCGAAGGTCTTAGCGTGTTGGAATACTTCATCTCCACTCACGGTGCCCGTAAGGGTCTGGCTGATACGGCTTTGAAGACCGCTGACTCCGGCTACATGACCCGGAAGCTGGTTGACGTGTCTCAGGACGTGATTGTTCACGAAGAAGACTGCGGAACAGTCAACGGCATTACTTTGGCCGCCATCTACTCAGGTGACGAAGAAGTGGTTGATCTCAAGACACGGATCTATGGCCGCGTCAGTTGCGAGACGGTTCACAACCCCGTGGACAAGTCCATCATTGTGAAGCCTGGAACTTTGATTAGTGAGATCGAAGCGAACCTGCTGACCAAGATTGGTGTGGATCGTTTGAAGATTCGCTCTGTTTTGACCTGCGAAGCGAAGCGTGGTTGCTGCGCGAAGTGCTACGGGCTCAGCCTTGCGACCAGCCGTTTGGTCAAGATTGGTGAGGCTGTGGGTATCGTTGCTGCCCAGTCGATTGGCGAGCCTGGAACGCAGTTGACGATGCGGACGTTCCACGTGGGTGGTGCTGCGATGAGCAGCTTCAAGCAGCCGTTCATCATTGCGAAGGCGGCGGGTACGTTGCGGTTCAACGAGTTCCGTTCGGTGCAATCTGATGAAGGCACCTGGATTGCTCTGACCCGGAATGGTTCCATCTCGATCCTTGATGATGACGGCAAAGAACTTGAGAGCCACAAGCTGGTTGTAGGTGCTGTGATCGCCAAGCCTGATGGCAGCAAGGTCAAGAAGGGTGAGCAGTTTGTCACCTGGGATCCTTACAACATTCCGATTATCTCGGAGAAGGGTGGTAAGGTCGAATTCCGCGACATGATTTCTGGTATCACCGTGACCAAGGAGACTAACCAGTCGACCGGGAACGAAGAAATGGTGGTCATCGAGCACAAGGAAGATTTGCATCCGCAGATCGTCATTACCGATCCGAAGACGCACGAGATTCTTTCGAGCTACACCATTCCGGCTGGCGCTCACTTGGCCGTCAAGAACGGTCAGAAAGTGGACGGTGGTTTCACGATTGCCAAGACGCCGCGGAAGGCATCCAAGACGAAGGACATTACCGGTGGTTTGCCACGGGTGGCCGAGCTTTTCGAAGCGCGGAAGCCGAAGGATGCGTGCGAAATCGCGCGGATCGACGGTGTGGTTGAAATCGGTGGCCTGGTTCGCGGCAAGCGCCGTGTGATCGTGACTGATCCGAAGACGGGTCAGCAAGAAGAGCACCTGATTCCCCGGAGCAAGCACATCCTTGTGTTTAACGGCGACCACATCACCAAGGGTGACCAGTTGACCGAAGGGCCTGTGGTGCCGCATGAAATCCTGGAGATCCTTGGGCCTCAGGCCTTGCGTGAACACCTTGTCAATGAGGTGCAGGAAGTTTACCGCGCACAGGGTGTGGAAATCAACGACAAGCACGTTGAGATCATCATCCGTCAGATGCTGCGCAAGGTGAAGATCAACGAGCCAGGCGACACGAACTTCCTCTGGGGAGATCAAGTGGATCGCACGTCGTTTGAAATCGAGAACGTTCGGGTGACCGAAGAAGGTGGTAAGCCTGCTGAGGCGGAGCCGGTTCTTCTGGGGATCACGAAGGCCTCGTTAGAGACGGAATCGTTCATCTCGGCGGCGTCCTTCCAAGACACCACTCGGGTGCTTACGGAAGCGGCGACCCTTGCGAAGTCCGACTTGCTGCGCGGCTTCAAGGAGAACGTCATCATGGGTCACTTGATCCCTGCTGGCTCGGGCTTCTGGAGCAATCGCGACTTCGAAGTCGAAGAGACCGAGCGGCCTAGCTTCTCGACTCGTGACAGTGTCGAAGACGATGCTTTGCGCGCCTAAGACCTGACAAGAAACCTATCAAACACAACCCCCGGCGGCTTGATGGCCCCGGGGGTTGTTTTGTTTTTTGGGTATCGTTGTGTGGTGTGCTTTTGCTTGGCTTGGGTGGGGTGTGTTGGTAGGGTTGAGTGATGAGATTGTCTTTGGTTTTTGTCTGGTTAGCGGGTGCGGTGTTGGCGCAGGAGCCGGAGTTTCCTTTGACGGAGGATTCGAAGGTGCAGGCGGGGGTGGCGAAGGGGACGATGGTGAAGGGGGGGTATGTGGCGGGGGAGGAGAGTGTGTTTCCGGGGACGCAGCGGGAGTATCAGTTGTATTTGCCCGCGGGGTTCGACAAGACGAAGCCGACGGCTTTCATGGTGTTTCAGGACGGGGTGATTTATCAGGCGCCGGTGGTGTTTGATAACTTGATCGCGAAGGGGGACATCCCGCCGCTGGTGGGGGTGTTCATCAAGCCGGGGGTGGTGCCGGCGGCGAATGAGAATGCGCTGCCGCGGTTTAATCGGAGCTTTGAGTATGACTCGGTGACACCGACTTACTCGCGATTCTTGATTGAGGAGTTTTTGCCGGCGGTGGAGGCGGAGCATGGGATCACGTTCAGCACGAATCCGAATGAGGCGGCGATCTCGGGGAACAGCAGTGGAGGGATCTGCGCGTTCATGGTGGCGTGGCACCGGCCGGACCGGTTTCGGCGGGTGTTCACCGGGGTGGGGACGTATGTGGGGATCCATGGGGCGGATCAGCTGCCGGTGTGGGTGCGGAAGTTTGAGCCGAAGCCGATCCGGGTGTTTTTGCAGAGCGGGACGGGGGACAACAATCTGTATTGCGGCGACTGGTGGATGGCGAATCAGATGATGGAGCGGAGTTTGAGCTGGGCGGGGTATGAGGTGAAGCACGCGTGGGGTGAGGGCGGGCACAATCAGAAGCATGCGAGCCAGGTTTTTCCGGAGGCGATGCGGTGGTTGTGGCGGGAGTGGAAGACGGAGATGGAGGTGAAGGCGAATGTGAAGGGGGAGTCGAAGTGGAAGGGGTATGAGGTGGTGGGGGAGGGGGAGTGGGAGTCAATTGGTATGTTTCGCCGGGGTGAAGCATTGATCGTCCGAGCCAATATCGACGGAATGGTTGTCACTTCCGGGGCGGCGGGAACGATTCATGAAGTAAGCAAGGTAGGGACCATCAAACAGGTGGCTCAAGTAACAGGCGAAGTGCGTGACCTTGAGGCGACACGGGGAGGCAAGTGGTTGGTGATCGTGGAAAGCAAAGAGGGACGAACGATCAGTGCTTGGACAGCGGATTTTCAGATCAAGCTCGAGTCTGCCGAGTTGCCAGAATTTGATGACATCACCGTTACCTACTCTGGCCGAGGTCTTTTGAGTTTGGGTGTCGTTAGCCCCATGCGACCGACGGGAAGATCGATGCCGAAAATCGCTGACGTGGCGTTAGAACAGTTGGTTTTGCCCTACAGGCTGTGCGTCCTCCCAGATCAAGCACAAGTTGTTGGGTTAGGGCGGCGTGGAGATATTTCGATTTCGAGCATCGCTGATTCTGAGATGTCGAACAACCAAGAGTTCTATCTTCTTGAATCGTTTTCCAATCCTTCGCAAACTCGTTCTCGACCACAAGTGGATGGCCTTTGCGTGGACAGTAATGGCTGGCTGTATGTGGCGACGTCGCTGGGGATTCAAGTGCTGGATCAGGCGGGGCGGGTGAATTTCATTATTCCGACTCCGAGGCCGGCGAGTGATGTTTGTTTTGGGGGGAAGGATTTGGGGGAGTTGTTTATTGCTTGTGGGCGTTTGGTCTATAAGCGGTCGACGAAAGCGAAGGGGGTGGTGAGTGGGCAGATGGCGCCGATCAAGCCGGCTCCGCCGAAGCTTTGAGAGGGGGGGAGTTGGCGGAGTCTATGCGACGCTGGGAATGATCGGCTAAAGCCGAAACCACTTTATGGTTTCTGCCGATGCATCAGCCATTGAATCGTTGCGGCTTCCCCGTAGAGCTTGAGGCGATCGAGGTAGAGGGTAATTTCGGCAGTGTCGTTCCCTTCGAGGAGTGCTTTCCAGTGGGGACTGCTGCTGAGGGCGCGGATGGCATTCACGCGTTGCTGGAGTTCTCGCTGACGGGCGCCGCCATCGGACGCGGGCAAAAACTGATGCTCTACGTTAATGCCGGCGAGTTCATCAATGAGGTAGCTGGCACTGGCCTGCATCTGGCGACCAAGCGATTCGCCCATTTGGCGTAGCGACTCAGCAGAGGTCGTGTCCCCAATAGAGCTGTAGCCATTTTGGAGATTGGAGAGCTGTTTGGATAGGTCCCTCATGGGTTCGATCTGCCGTCGCTGAAGGCCCATCATCGCTGCCGCTTTGGCTTGAACGGGACTGAAACCGGCTGCCAGGTAGGCTTCTTCGGCACTTTGCTGAGCTTGCAGCGCGTGATCGTCAAAGCGAGTCTTGCCAGTTGCAGCGATGAGGTCGTTGTAGCCATCTTCCGCGCGTCCATGGCGGAGATGATCCAGAGCGGAGAGATGGTGCCCAAGCGCATTGTCAGGGTCTAAGACTTTCATGGCATCGATCGCCCGTCGGCGCTCAGCGTGTACTCCACTGCGGAGCGCTATCTCGGTCTGTACTGCCGCATCATTTGGGAACTTCTGGGCGGCCTCAGTCAGGAATGCGATGTCGCCCGTTAGTCGCATCGCGGCGAGTAGGCTCTCTGCGTTGCGACCATTCTTTGACAAGTAAGTCGCCAGCTGAGCCACGCTGAGTTTGAGCCCTTTGCTGTTGTCTTTGAAGAGCTGTGACAACGGGCCTGCCACCTCTCCAGGTGCGGAGGCAGATGCTTCCCTGGCCTGCGGCAAAGGAGGGACCTTGGGGGCGGGCAAAGCCGGGCGTTTCACTTGAAGAGGAACAGCTGAAGTCTTGGGGGGCGTTTGAATGACACGCGATTGCGCAAGCCTCCATCCAAGCCAAGCAATCACCAGGCAAAGCGTTGTGAAGGTGAGGGTGAGGGTTGTCTTCCGCATGTGAAGGAAAAGTCGCTACAGCTTAAGCCGTGCTCAACGGAAATTCTCAGGGAAGCATTGACTCCAACGGGGCGAGGGAGGTGGCTGCCTGGGCTAGGGCGGTGCGGATGGGGAGGGCTTTTTCGGCGAGGGAGCGTTGGGCTTGCTCGTAGGTTTGGCGGCCTTCGGGGGTTTCGATGGGGATGGGTTCGTAGCCGAGGTGGGCGAGGTCGTAGGGGCTGGCGCGCATGTCGAGGATGCGGCCTTCGACAGCGAGGGCGAAGGTTTGTCCGACGAGGGTGGAGCCGATCCAGGGCCATAGTTTGGAGGCCCACTTGTAGAGGTCCATGTTGGCGTGGAGGCAGGCGCCTTGCTCCATTTCGAGGCGGGTTTCGAGGGTGGGTTGGAAGGCGTTGAGCGGGGAGGCGGGTGGGGTGAAGAAGCGGTAGGCGTCGTAGTGGGTGCAGCAGAGGGCTTGGGAATCGACGAAGGTGGCGAGTTGGTCGGGGGTGAGGCGGAGGGCGTGGCCCTGGTGGCGGATTTGCTCGGGAGTTTGGCGGTAGACCATCGCCCATTCGTGGAGGCCGAAGCAGCGGAAGCGCGGGGGGCGGTCGAGGATGTTGCGGCATAGGGTGGCGACCCAGGCGGCGAGTTGGCGGGTTTTGTCGGGGAGGAGGTCGGGGTTGAGTGTGACGGTGGTGGGAGTGCGAAGGAGGAGGGGGTGGTCGAAGAGGTCGGCGTCGGTGATTTCGAGGGTGGTGCCGAGCGGGGGGAGCCACTGTTTGAGTTTGCCGGGGGGGAAGTTGTAGTAGCTGAAGAGGAAGTCGTCGACGGCGTGGGTTTGGCCGCGGGCCCGACGGTCCAGGGTGGCGTCGGCCATGGGGGCGACGCGGGCGTGGTGGGCGTGGGCGAGGGCGTGCCAGGTGGCGCGGGGGAGGGTCATTCGGGCGAGGGTAGGTGTTACCATGCCGTTTTTGGGGCAGGGTGCAAGCCAGCGGCGTGCACCACAAGTGTGCGGGAAGGGAGCGCTACTTTGCCTGAACCTAAAAACGGAAATGGCCGAGGGCGAATCTGCCGCCGTCATTGGCCCCACAGGGCTTCCCGCTTCTCGGGTGGCATCGCCTGATTGATGCAACCGCTGCGAACCGGAAAGCCTTGTGAAGCCAAGCACGACACCATCTTCATCCCTTTCCATTTCCGTTTTTAGGCTGAAGAGTTCTCGGTGGAAGGCTCAGTTGAGGGCCTGGGCGAGGGTGGGGAGTTTGAGGGCTTGGAGGTGCTGGGTCCAGAGGCTGAGGCTGTCGGCGGGGATGGGGTCTTTGGCGTCGAGGAGGCGCTGGATGGCGCGGGGGAAGGCGGCGTTTTGGCGGTTTTCGAGGGCGAGTTGGGCGGTGCGGAGTCGGAGGTCGGTGTCGAGGCGGGTGGGGTCGGTGGCGAGGAGGTGATTGACGGCGGCGCTGGGTTGATGGGCGGCGAGCCAGGCGTCGACGAGGAGTTGGTGGGCGAAGAGGTCGTCGGGATGGGTTTGGAGGTGGCGGCGCCAGAGGATGGCGGTTTGCATGGGGGGGAGGGCGTGGCTCTTGACCTGGAGGCTGAGGCGAAGGGTGGGGAGGTGAGCGGGGGTTTGCTCGAGGCGATGTTCGAGGAGGCGGCGGGCGCTGTCGGTGTCCTGCTGTTGGTAGCAGGTTTCGGCGAGGGTGAGGGTGGGGGAGGGTTGGTTGGCGGTGGTAGCGGTTTTTTCGAGGCGGTCGAGGAGTTCGGTGACTTCTTGGAAACGGTCGGCGCGGATGGTGGCGGGGAGGAAGGGGGGGAGTTTGGAGGGGGAGACGAGGGTGGCGAGGGGGAGGCCGAGTTCGACAGCGCGGGCATCGTTTTGGGTTGGGATGCAGGGGTTGGCGAGGCGGTCGAGCCAGAGGAGGTAGGTGGGATCCGGGGCGGGGGAGGAGGCGAGTTCGCGCCAGTTCAGCAGGTGCTGGGGGTAGAGGCGAAGGAGGGCTTCGATGGGGGCGATGAGGGGGGCGGGG
>CANETF010000036.1 GCA_947440575.1 Verrucomicrobiaceae bacterium | reverse complement strand
TCCGTCTCATTCCGCGCCATCTCTGCGAGAAGTGCCAGCATCACCGATGCTGCCGGGTTGCGCTTGCCGGAAGGCAACAAGGTTTCAACGCCTTGCTGGTGCCAGTAGAGGGACACGCCGACTTCTTCCAGGGACTCCACAAAGCGGTGGACGATGGAATTCCGCCGCGCCAGTCGGGAGACTTCATGCACCAGCACTTTCTTCACCTTGCCTGCCTGCGCCAGTTCAAGCGCTGCCTGCAATCCGTGGCGGTCGGCTTCGTCGGCCCGGCCTGACACGCCAAGTTCCTCGCATACCGCCACCACTTCCCAGCCCTTGCTTGCAGCGTGGGCTTTCAGTTCGGACACTTGCCGCGCCGTCTCTTGCTTGGCAGTCGAGACACGAACGAGAATGGCAACGGGGACTTGGGGGGCGGTGGCTTGTTTCTTCATGGTGCCACATTCTGCCAAGTGTATTCAAATAATCAAGTGATTTCGTGAATACACTAAACTTTCTCCCTTTTGCCCTTCCGATGTCCGTTCCAGCGTTCGATTTTGGAGGGGTGATTTTTTGAATACACTTTACGCCAGTTCTTGCCAGTTGATTCAATTCTTCCTCCTCCGGCTTCCCCCACATAGGACAAGTCGGAAGGAGGAACGCCGCCCGGGTTACTCGTCGCCGGGGTCGTCGTCATCGAAAGGGGATGGCTCCGGTTGATATTCGGCCTTCAAGCGGAGGAGCATTCCCCCGCCTATTTCCTCAATGGCGTAGCATAGCCGCCCCTTGGCCTGCCCGTCCCTCGTCTTGCCGATGGCATCTGACACGGCGCTATCTCCACAGCCACACAGCGTCATCAGCTTCCGGGTGGCTTCCTGTCGGGTGAGCGTGCCGCTTTGGAATACCTCCTGCAAGTGTTCCAGCCGCACCTTGGAGCGGTCTTTTCGGTTCCCCTCGCTGTCTCCGCCTCCTTGCCATTCCTTGTAATCAAAGTCTGTCATGGGTTCAAATCCATGCTCACACAGCGTCCACGCCGTTGCTGGCCCCTTGTGTTTGCCGTTGTTCTTCTTGGGGCACAGCATCACCACCCGGTTGTCGTTCTCGTCGGTCGGATCGTAGGCCACATAGCACAGCACACAGCGCGGGTTACTCTGCATGACGTAGCTCCCGGAGATCAGGTCGGCCATCTGTCGGCCTTTGTGCGCGTCTCCTTCCCGCTTCTTGCGGTGGTGGGCTACAATTAAGCAGGCTGGAGGATTCGGGGCCGCGTCCAGTAGGTGTTTGATTGCGTCCATTGCCGCCTTGGTCTCCTTGGCCTTGTCATCGTCTGCGAACTGGTTCCACGGGTCGAGAATCACAAGGTCTGGTTCAAACTCCATGATCAGTTTGCGGAGGGCTTCCATCAGCTTGGGATTGCCCAGCGAGATATTGCCCCAGTCAAATTCAAGCATCTTCACCCGGTCATCAAACTCCGCTGGCAGTGTCACCCGCTTGGCGTCCATCACGAGACGGATCAGGTTGTTTTCAGACTGGATGATCAGGGTCTTGAATGGGCAGTTGATCGAATAGCCTAGCCAGTTTCCGGTTCCTTTGGCTCCCTGGATGGCCAGCATCAGCGTGGCAAAGCTCTTGCCGATGCCGGGGCTTCCGGCAAGGATCGTGATGGAACCCCGCGTGATGTGGTAGTCACCCACCAGATTCCAGCCCTCTGGCTCTGATTCTTTGGCGAGTGCCCCAAGAGTCCAAACGCGAAAGGGCGGTTTCTCCTCGGGCTTGTCCTTCGCTGTCGGGCTTGCAGGGGTGGAAGTAGTTGCTGGGGCCAGGTCAATCACCCGCCGCCGTTTTTCCGGCTCCTTGGCCGTGCCGTCTGTGTCGTTGTTGTCTGGGGTCTTCATGGAAAGATGTCGTTGAATAGTTCGGGGTTGGCCCGCAGTGAGCGCGGGTCTGCATTGCATAGGTCGGCCAGGTCTTTGCCGGGTGTGCCTGCCTTGGTGGTGAAGCCTGAAAGGTCGAACGCATCCACCACCGCCGCGCCCGCCTCCTTGATCTGCGTGGCCCATTGCCGCGCCGCCTTCATGCCGCTTTCGTCGCAGTGGGGATAGATGCGAACGTGTCGCCCCTGGAAGCAGGGCAGGCACTCCGCCGCCAGTCGATGAACGCCAGCGCCGAGCATCGTGCACACGCCCACCAGCTCCGCTTTGCCGGATTGATAGGCGAGACAATGGGCCGCGATAAAATCTGGTGCCCCCTCCGTTAGCGCCACCACGGGGAAGCCTGCCGCCTGCATGATGCCCACGGGGAATTCCTTTCCGTGGCCGATGGTGTGCGCCTTTCGGTGGCTTGGCGTGCCGTCCTTCTCCGGCCAGCGCTCGCCGTCCAGTCGCCGCAGTTCCACCAGCCGCCGCGCCGGATCGGTCACAGCCCAGAAGGGCAGGCCGCGCCAGTGTCTCCGCCACGGTGCCGCGCCGTCATAGATGCCAAAGTGAAGCAGGCCGCGCCGCTCTGCCAGGTCGATGCCGCCGATGGTGAATCCGCGTAGCTTGGCCAGCGCTCCCACCTCGTCCGGGGTGCCGGGTCGTAAAGTTGGCCAGGGTTCCGGCTTGCGCTCCGGCTCCGGTCGCCGGGGTGCGCGTTGTCGGGGTGTCACCTTGCCGGATTCATCCGCCACCAGCCCGGCCCGCGCCGCGCACCAACGCACCGCTTCCGCTGTGGTCATGCCAGTCGCTGCCTTCACAAAGTCGATCACGTCGCCGCCTTCGCCTGCTGCGTGGTCGTGCCAGCGCCGCGCCTCTGCGAATACGCTATAACTTGGACGGCGGTCGGGTCGGTAGGGGCATCGGCAAGACTTCGCCGGGGTGCCCTCCAAGCCTAGCGCGGGCCAGGCGTCTTCGATGGTGAAGCAGTCCTTCACCCGTTCAATCAGTCCACGTTCTTCCATGATGATAAATCCTCCGGTTGCGGGGGAGAGGCGGAGGAGGAGCCAGCCCGGTGCCGTCCCTCAAGCCCTCAGTCCATGCGCGGTTTCTGGTATGTCGGAGGAGGAATCCCGCGCCTGCCTGTCATCGTGTCAGCGAATGCCAGCGAGTGACAGGCAGGGCAGGGAATGGGCCTCCGGGGAGAAACCGCGTTGGGAAGGGCAGGGAGTCCGGGTAAAGAAAAGAGAGAGATTCCCCTTCTTTCTTTAGGGCCAGCGCTCCGCCGTCTCTGCCTTAGTGGGTGCTATTGCGGTTGGCCTTTCCGGCCCGTTGGTCGTATGCCTCTTGCGCTGTGCCAGGCCGCCCGTGAAGGGCTTCCAGGCGATCACACAGCGTCGATGCCTCGTCGTGGCTGGAGACAATGGCCAGGGGCACATAGTCCACCATGCCGCCCTCCGCGAACTGCCGATGATTGGATCGCAACGCCTCCGCTAAGGTTTCGATGTGGAACGCCTTTTGGGTGCCGGAATACTCCACCACCCATAAGCGGTTCGCATCGCCGCCATGCGCCACAAGTTCGGCCAGCCTTCGCCCTCCGCCTCCTGCGTGTACCAGTCGGTCGCTCATGGTTGCACCTCCTTGACTTCTAGGTTGCGTTGCAGTGCCGCCATCACCCGTGCCGGGTCATAGAAGCAGAGTCGCCCGATGCGGATCACTGGAACGAGTTTGGCCTTGGCTAGCCGCTCCAGTGTGCGTTTGGAGAAACCCCCAAGCCGCGCCATTTCTGCCGGGGTCTTGAGGAGTTCGCCGCCGCCCGTCTGCTTGCGCTTCTTGGCTTCGGGGTTGAGGGTTTTGATGTGTCCGGTTCTGGCCTTCACCGTTCCGGGTTTCGCCGCCGCTTTCTGGCGTGGCCTGTCTTGGCGTTTGGGTTCGTGCTTCATCTCAGTGTCAGCCAGTTGCTTGCTGGCGATGAGGGCACTAAGAGGGTATCCAAGAATTTAGATAATCCGTGAAGCTGGCCTTGTTTACGTATCATGCCGTTGGCCATCGCCATGATACCTCATGTCAGAGTCGAGCTGGTCAAATACCAAAGATTTCAGCCTGTCTTGATGGCGCTTCAGTCCGAAATCGGTCTTCTTATCGACTGTCCTTTTCATGTCGCTGAGAGGCTGGCCCAGATTCCATTTCCCTATGCTCTTGAAGTGCTCGTTATCCCTCGCATATTTTGGCCAAGTCGATTGAGCCAAGGGCCACAGAATTTTCTCCCACGCGATCTCACGGGTCACTGGATGGCGGCGGTAAAAGTGCCAAGTGAATTCGGCATCACTCCAGTGGGTCACTAGCTTTCCTGGAAGTTCGTGGGCACGCTCCCGAGTTTGTTCTTCTACTAACAATCGAAGGTAACTCTTGTGTGGGGGTTCGTCGTCTTTTCCTTGTTTCCACGTGTCCCAGATTTCAGCAAGGAGTTGATCGGAATAGTGGAGTAGATCGAAGGCAAAGAGCGTGATTGCAGCGTATTTCGTGCGCTTCCTTCCGATTGGGTGCAGGTCAGCCCAACGTGCAGCAAATGCCGCCCCGTAGTGGAGAGGCGAGCGGGGAAGGTGCAGAAGTCCAAATTCCTCCAGTGATGTGCAGAGATCAGCCAGCAAAGTTTGCGCCCATTTTGCGACAGAGAGAGAGGTGCTTTGGTTGGCCCAAGTGAGCACGTTGGGCAAGCCCTTCCGCATGATTGCTCCCATCATATGCATCATCGTGGCGGCTTCCTTCGGATCTATTCGGTCATGTCGTAGCAGGTGATCCCAGGCATGGGGGGAATTTTGATAGAATGTTTTGGTTCCATCCACCAGATAGAAGGCGGCGTCCTGGAATGTGATCGAAGGTTCTTCTCCTATTGCAGAATTTTTTTCCGGGTCGGAATCCAATTGAGGTTTTGTGGTTCGACGCTTTCGCGCACCCCCTCCCCCCGGGGTCTTGTCGGGTTTCGATGTGCCAGCCTTGGCGGTGGTCTTGGGCTTCGCCTTGCTTGTCGGCTTGGGCTTGGTGGGCTTGTCCTTCATGCTGCACCCTCCTTCCGCTTCTTTGAGGTTGCCTTGAAGGGAATCAGCTTCCGGCCCTTCTTGGCGGGTGGCATCAGTGCCCACCATGCTTTCGCCGCCTCCGGCTTCACTGCCTCCCGGTAGTGTTGGAACAGCATCTTGGTGGACGTGTGGCCGAGTTCCAGGGCGGTGGCGTTCAAGTCCTTGTGCATGGCCACATGGTAGCTGGCGAACGAGTGGCGGAGAACGTCCATCGGCCAGCTTTTGAGCTTTGCCTTCACCATCGCCGCCAAGCGCTTCTTGCGCTCGTTCGGCTTCACCACCCGGCCCTCCGTGCCTGCGTAGCGTTCCAGCCATGCCAGCAGGTTCTTGGAGATCGTCACCAGCCGCCGTTTGCCTGTCTTGCTCTTGCTGGCCTTCACCTCGATGAAGCCCGCCTTCATGTCCACCTCTTCCCAATCCAGCCGCCGCAGTTCCTCCGGTCGCAGTCCCGCAAAGCCACCGATGGCCAGCGCCGGAAGCCAGGACGGGTCAGCCGCTTTCAGAAGCGCCGCCATCTGCGCCGGGGTGAATACTTCCACGCCGTCCTTTGTCTCCACCGTGGGCTTCTTCACTTTGCGAAAAGGGTTCTCCGTGACCAGCTCCGCATTCATCGCATAGCTGAAAACGGCGCTGCAATTCCGGTGGAAGTTACCGCGTGTGATGTCGGCCACGGGGAGTGCCATTATCCAGCGCCGCACCGCGTCCGATGTCACATCGGTGGCCAGTGTCTCCGGCCCCATGTGATCGGCAAAGCGCCGCCAGCGCTTCCGGGCATCATCCCGGTAAGCCTTAGAGCGCTTCAATGTCTCCGGGTCGGTCTGGAAGCGCTCACCAAGGGCGGTCAAGGTCAGCGCCTTCCGTCTTGATTCATGCGCCGCCGCCGCCTGCCGTGCTACGTCCACCAGCGCCAGCCCGGTGCCGTCCAGCGCCTGCCGACATTCCAGATACTCCCGAGCCACTTCCAGCAGGGTTAGCCCGTAAGGGGTCAGCAGGTCAGCCGCCCCGCCCGCGTCTGCCGCGTGTTCCGGCCTGAATGCGATTCGGTCAGCGAGGGTGCCAGTGTTTTCCCGCGCCGTCTGGAGTGTCTGCAATCGCAGTTTTGCGGAGTCGAGATCGGTGAAAAATTCCCGCTTTCGTTGGCCGTTCACATACAGCCCAGACAGCATCCAACGCACCGCGCCGGAAGTGGTCACTTGGCTCACAATTTTGGGCATCGTTTCCCGCCTTCGGCGCTGCATGGTTCGTGTCTGTCCGCTGGTGTCAGTTGCTGGCGTTTCCATGCGTCCAGACTAGCTTAAGTGTCACCTATCTGGCAACGCCTTTTCTGTCTCAATAAGGGAAAAGCGCTGGAAGCTTTGTAAAATAAGGCATTGGCTCCCTTTCGTGTCGTCGTGAATGGGGGATTGAAAATCCCCGTGTCGGCGGTTCGATTCCGTCCCGAGCCACCATTTTTCTGATTGGGAAGGTGGTGACTGGTGGGAGTGATTGAGGTTTGAGGTGGGCTTGACGCTGGTTTGATGGGGTGGCAAGATGGGATCCGCCTCAGTTCAGGGGTGAGTTCTTCTATGAAAAGCTATTTGCCTCGAGTGCCAGTGCAGCTGGTCCTTCTGATTTTGTGCTGGTCTCCGATATGGGGACAAGAGGGCACCCCGGCACCTTTGATCCTCAAGGCGGAGGTGGTGGAGGAGACCAAGGCTGACAAAGTCGAGACGACTGAAGCACCGGCGAAGGCGGCGCCACTGGAGGCGACTTGGAAGACGCAGAGTGAAGCCCGGGCTTTAACGCTGAGCATTCCTTCAGCGCGCGGGCAGATTGTGGATCGGCACGGGGTGCCTTTTGCGCAGTCGCGAGTGGTCAATTATTTGGCGTTGAATTTTCCCTTCATGAAGGATGCGACGCGGGCGCAGATTTTGGCGTATGCGGCGGAGAAGATTGGAAAGGCGAATCAGTTGTTGGGGCGTCGCTGGACGATGGAAGAGGAAAAATTGGTGAGTCATTATGAGCATCGGCGCTGGTTGCCATTGGTTTTTGCGATTGAAGAAGGGTTGAACGTGGAGTTGACGAATGATGAGTTGGACAAGTTGCAGCCTCATCTGGGTTCCGGGTTGGTGGTGCAGCCTGCTTACATTCGATATTATCCGAAGGGTGACAGCGCCTGTCATATCATTGGCTATGTGGGTAAGGTGAGGGGGCTGCCAATGGGGCCCATCTCGGATGGAGATCCATTGTTTGAGGAGTTGGAAGGTCGGGAGGGTCTGGAGGCGACGTTTGATCGGGATTTGACTGGAACGCCGGGGGTTGTGAACAAGCTGTATAGCCCGGATGGGAAGTTGTTGTCTGAAGAAGTGTTGAGGAGGCCTGTTCCGGGTCGGAATGTGGTCACCACGCTGGATTACAACATTCAGAAGTATGCTGAGAATGCGTTGAAGAAGGGGGCGCGTAATGGGGGGGCGTTTGTGATCATGGATGTGAAGACGGGTGATATCCTTGCACTGGCTTCGAATCCTGGTTTCGATCTGAATGCGTGGGTGCCGGGGATCAAGTCGGAGATGCTGCAAAAGCTGAATGACGATCCGCGCAAGCCACTTTATCCGAGGGCGACTTTTGGGACATATCCACCGGCCTCGACATTCAAGATCGTGACGGCGTTAGGCGCGATGGAAAGTGGGAAGGTGACTGAGAAGACATCCTTCAATTGCAGTGCGTCATTGTATATTGGAGATCGATACTTCAACAACCATACGAAGTCGGGTGAGGGGATGATGAATGTGATCACGGCGATCAAGCGGTCGTGCAATACTTGGATGTATCAGGCGGCTTTGGCGGTGGGGGCTGATCCGATCACGGATATGGCGATGCGAATGGGGTTTGGGGAGAAGACGGGAATTCCGATCAAGGCGGAAGCTGCGGGGAACGTTCCGACGAATGCGCGCAAACTGGAGCAACGAGGGACGAAAATCATTGGGGGTGAACTGGCCAACATTTCGATTGGTCAGGGGGAGGTTTTGGCGACACCTTTGCAAGTCTGTCAAAGCATGGCTGCCCTAGCGGACGGAGTCAATTTGATGCAGCCGCGGTTGGTGCGGCAGGTGCAGGATGTGAATGAGCAGGTGGTGATGGCCACGGAGGTTGAAGTGCGGCGTCGCATTGATTTGAATCCGGACCATCGTGATGCGGTGGTGAAGGGCATGGTGGCGGTGGTTTCCGGCAGTGGGGGGACGGGCAAGGCGGCGGGGATCAAACAGGCTCAGATTGCGGGTAAGACGGGGACGGCGCAGTGGAAGCCGGCGCAGCAGCAGAACTTGGCGTGGTTCACGGGATTTTTGCCAGCAAACAATCCGGTTTATGCTTTTGCGGTGTTGTATGAAGGTCGCCCAGGGGAGCGGGTGAGTGGTGGGGGGTTGGCGGCACCGATGGTGAGGGAGGTTTTCACCAACATTTTTGAGAAGGCGAGTCCGGATGATCCGCTGGTGCTGGCGATGAAGGATACCGACAAGTTTGTGAAGGTAGACGAGGGCGAACAGGATTCCTCGGGCAGTGGTGATGATGGGGATACGCCTCCGCCGAGCGCGCGTCCTGTGGAGGAGGTTAAGCCTGCTCAACCGGTCGAGGAGAAGAAGACCTTTAAGGGTTTCTTCAAGAGGTTGTTCAAGGGCGATTGAGCTGAGATTGGAACGGAGCCATTTAATGAAAGCTGTTACCGATTTTTTGGGGCGGCGGGGGCGGATATGGGGACGTCGTCAGCCGAAGACGCATCCAGTGATATGCTCTGGCGCTGCCAAATCCACGGACGCCTCTTTTGTCAAAATGCCCTAATTGCTATTGATTGAGGCTTGGCCGCGTGGGACGCCGAACTGCATGGTGTCGTCCATCAGTCTGGAGCGACCGCGTTCGATTTGATTTGGGGTATCTGAAGGGGATTTGTTGTTGATGATATTGGGTTGGATGAAGATGAGGAGTTCGTCACGAGTCGAGGTTTTGGTGGTAACGCCGAAGAGGTGTTTGATGATGGGGATACGGCGCAGGAAGATAGTGCCGCGTTGATTGTCCGCCGCTCTTTCGGTGATCAGTCCGCCGAGGACAACGGTGCCGCCGTTTTTTACGGTGACTGTCGTGACGAGTTCCTGGGTGCTGAGAGTGGGAATGGTGTTTCCTGAGATCACCTGTTCGCCGATGATGTTATCGTTGATCTGGGCGATTCGGAGGGTGACTTCATCGTCGGAGTTGATGAGAGGGACGACTTCCAGTTTGAGCACGACATCACGGTAGTCGATGCTGGCGCTGGTGGAGGCGATGCCGCCGATGCCGGCGCCGTTGGAGAGAATCTGAGTGGGGACGGCGATGCGCTGTCCGGAAGAGATGACCGCCTTGCCGTTGTTGGTGGTGTAGACGCTGGGGCGAGACATGACTTTGAAGTTGGTGTCCCGTTCGAGAAGATTGACGTATTTGGAGATGGCGCCGAGCTGGCCATAGAGATTGAGGCTGTTCCAATTGAAATTGGAGAGGCCCATGGGCAGAACGATGTTGCCGGGCTCGCCAGGGGCGGTTTCGGAGTTGAATGAGTTGGTTCGTTCGCCTGTAGCGGTGCCCGTGGTCGTGGGGATGCCGTTGGCATCGATATCGGTATTGAAGGTGGAGGTGTTGGTGCCGCTGTTTGATGCGGTATTGGTGGTGATGTTCTGTTGAAGAGAGAAATCGTCAAGGAGTCTGAGGAAATCGAAGCCGAACTTGGTTTCGTCATTGAGGGTGAGCTGGCCAATGATGGTCGAGATGTAGATCTGCTGCGGGCGAATGTCGATTTCCTGGAGAAGGCGATCGATGATGTCGATGTGCTCGGGTGAGCCGGAAACGATGAGGCTGTTGGATTGGCTGTCTGCGATGAGCAGGGTGCGACCGACGATGAGGGACTGTGGGGCGGCTTGTTGGGCGGGGTCGTCGAGCAGGCTGCGGTTTGAATTGTTGCCGAAGCCGGTGCCGCCACCGAGGCCGCCGCCAAAGCCTCCGCCAGCGAAGCCCGCGTTGTTGTTGTCACCGCCACGGTTGGCGTTGGTTGATGGGGTGCTGGAATTGCGTGGTGAGGCTGATCCCGTGCCAAGACCCCCACCGTTGCCTCCGCTTCCGCCACTGATGGCGAGTCCGCCGCCTTCGGTTTGGATATCGGTATCGCGGGAGAGTGAGTCGTAGGCGACAGGGAGGAAATCGGCGACATTCATGAAGCTGAGTTTGCGCTTCATGAAGGTGATGCCACCGCTTTGTTGATCGAGTTTTTCGATGAGGCCCCGGATGTAGGTGATGTCGACGGGGCGGGCGATGACGAGAAGGCTGTTGGTGCGGCGGTCGGCAATGACGCGGACTTTGGCGGCGGTGGGGTTGGTATTGGCGGTGTTAGCGGAACCGGTGGCGGCGGCGAGGGCGGCGGAGGCAGTGGGATTGATGGATGTGGCTGGGGCGTTTCCGTTTTGAGGAGCCGCGTTTTGCGATCCGCCCGTTCCTGCGCTGCTGTCATCCTGCTGGGCGTAGATTTCGTTGATCACTTCGGCGATGCGTTCCGCATCGGAGCGCTCTAAGGCGATGAGTTCGTTGGAGATTTCGGCTGGGGGAACGTCAATGATTTGGGCGATTTCGTGGAGGCTGCGGATGGTCGCGGTATTTTCCGTGATGATGATGGCCGAGGAATTAGCGATGGGGGTGATGGCACCGTAGGCGTGGAGTTTGACGACCTCTTTGAAGGCCTTTGAGGCGTCATCTGCGGAGATGTGCTCCAGGGGCATGACGTAGTGGACGATTTGTTCGTCAACGGGGAGGTCGCGGATGGAGCTGATGACGGGAAGGCCTTCCGGGGCAGGGTTTTTGCCTCCTTGATGGTGGATGAGCATCACGGTGCTGTCGCCCTTTGGGATGATGGCGTAGCCATTGAGCAGGAGGGTGGCGTGGATGAAGTTGATGGCTTCTTCCTTTGTGAGCGGCTCTGGGGCGATCATCTTGAGCGACTCACCTTGGAGAGAGGAGTCGAGGATGATTTTTTTGCCGGTGAGCTGGATGTAGAATGGGATGATGGCCTGGATCGGCGTATTGGGGAAGTTGACTTTGATGGTGGCGTTGCTGCCGATGGGAGAGTAAGCGGCCGCGGAAGGGGCGGCGGGCGGAGGGGTGCCGGCATTGCCTTGGGGATTTGGAGCGGACAGTGGGGAGGCGTTTTGAGCCGAGACCGAAGCTGAAGCGGAGAGCAGCAGGCTGAGGCCGAGGCAGAGGGAGCCAAGTTGGCGCGATGGATGCGAGAGCGGAAAGCGCTTCATAGGGTTATTACAGAGAATCTAAAACTTATAGGTACATTTACAAGGTTTATATTACGGATTTGCTAAGTTTCCGCTGGGTATGGGGCATGAAAAAGCCGGACCCTCGGTGGAGGAGTCCGGCTTTGAATGAGGGAGGAGCGAGGGTTAGTTATTGGCAGTGAGGGCTGCCCGGTTGCGCTCGTCGATTTGGGTGTTGAGTGTCAGGAAGTCATAAACCCAGCCGATTCCGAAAAGGCCAGCGGTGAGGAGGTAAAGAATGCCGGTGCCCCATTTGCCAAGATAGAAGCGATGGAGGCCGATCAGGCCGAAGAGAGGGAAGGTCTGAAGAATCCAGGCGACTGAGTAATCATAAGGGCCGGCCAGGTATTTGCGGTCTGCCGTTCTGTCCATGGACGGGATTAAGAAGAGGTCGATCAGCCAACCGATTCCGACCAGGCCGAGGGTGAAGAACCAGATAATGCCCGTGACGGGGCGGCCGTAGTAAAAGCGGTGGGAACCGGTAAATCCGAAGATCCAGAGGATGTATCCGATTAGTTTGCTGTGAGTGGGGATGGGAGTGCTCATATTGTTAGGGGCTTTGACGGGGTAGGATGGCCGCAAAGGGAGGGGGGTGCCATTAGAAAGAGTGGGGGGTTTTAGAACCTCTGAAGAAGCATCTTCAAAGAAGGAAGGGTTTTGTTTGCTACGGGCACAGGGTTCACTATGGTCAACGTTCTAATGAATGACGAGGTTCAGAAACTGGTAGCTGCAGGCAAATTGAGTGTCACGGAGGGCAAAAAGCTCTCCCTGCTGGAACCGGGGGTATATTGCCTTCACAAAAGCTGGGGAGTGGGCAAGATCGCTTCATGGGATCTTTTGGGGGATCGAGCGATCATTGATTTTGAGGGCAAGCCGGGGCATCCTTTGAAATTGAGCTTCGCGGTGACGTCACTCGACATCCTGCCAGAGGATCATTTCATGGCGCGGCGGTTGTCGGATTTGGAGGGGATGAAGAAAATCGCGCGTGAGGAGCCCACCAAGTTGGTGGAAATGGCGCTGCAGAGTTCCGGGGGGAAGATGTCCCTTGATGAACTGGACGCGATGGTCAAGGGGCGGATCGTTGGAGACGGGGAATACAAAAAGTGGTGGGATGGGGCGAAGAAGGCGTTGAAATCGGTGCGAAACATTGTCGTGCCGTCCAAGCGCACCGAGCCGTTGATTTTGCGTGAAAGTGAAGCTGCAGCGGGAACTGGCATGGTGGAGGCCTTCATGAAGGCGAAGGACTTGAAGGCGCGAGTTGCAGCGCTGAAGATGATTGCGACGGACATTGATTTGTTCCCTGACAAGGGGCAGGCGTTGGCGCCAGTGTTTCAAGATTTGACCGGGGTGGTGAGAATGGGGGCGAGATACCAACTGAAGGAAGCCCTGCAACTGGTGTTGACTCGTGATGAGTTGATGGAGACCGCTGGCTTGGGTGAGGCCCCGGCGGGCTCGGTAAAGGTAGCGGAACTTGTGGGACAGTTCCGTGACCAGTTGACGGACGCAGTGTCGGGTCTGGCTGGCGGGTTGTTGGGACGTGTTTACCGGGCCTTTCCAGAGGCATTCCCTGATGAGACCTGGGTGGATCAGTGTCTGCTTCATCTGGCTCGAACAGGTGGACGTGCAGTGGGCGAAATCGCTGCTGTGTTGCACGAGAAAGATCGCGCAGGAGTCCTGGAAGAGTTTTTGCGCACGGCCGTGCGGAATCGCAAAGCGAGTGCTGATCTGTTGATTTGGATCTGCAAGGAGCGCAAAGGCCATGCTGCGGGCGTCTTCAATCTTGATTTGGGCAATGCGATCATGGATGCGATGCATGCGGATCACCTTGAGGGTGGGCCGAAGCGCACGGGTCGGTTGCAGGATGCGTTCGCTGATGATCCGGATCTTCTCGGTGAAATGGTGGTTGATGCTGAAGAGCAGGATGTTCGTTTGTTTGCGAAACGGATTCTTGGATTCACCGGTTTGGATGAATTGAGCCGTCGATCGTTGATGGCGAAGATGATCAAGCAGCGTCCAGCTCTTCAGGATATGGTTGATGAGAAGGCCGGAGCGCGGGAGGACAACACGTTGATTGTTTCCTGGGACAGTCTTGAGCGGAAAAAGAAGGAACTTGAGGAGATCATGAACGTCAAGATTCCTCAGAATAAGAAGGACATCGAAATTGCCCGTGAATACGGTGACCTTCGGGAAAACTTTGAGTACAAATCGGCGAAGCAGCAGCAGGCAGTGTTGCAGCGGATGCAGGGTGAGGCACAGCGCGACATTGAGCGTGCGCAGGGAACTGACTTTGCTAACGTGCCGTGCGATTCCGTCGGGATCGGAACCATTGTGAACATTGAGGATGTGGCGTCTGGTGACAAAGAAACGTTCACGATTCTTGGAGCTTGGGACGGTGATGTGGACAAGGGGATCATCTCGTATTTGTCGGAAGCCGCGAAAGCCTTGATTGGCAATTCTGTTGGTGCTGAGGTTGAATTGCCTTCGGATAGTGCAGGTGTTAAGAGGAAGGTCCGCATTACGGGGATCGAGGCGTTCCGGAAGGCTTAGCCTGAGCTCCGCATTGGAGGCACTCGATAGGCTTGAGCAATCAAGCCTTGGTGCCTGTCGTGCAGACCGAGCGTTGGAAGTCGAGTATAGACTGGATGCAGGGCTTGCTGGTTTTGAGAAGAGTGCACTGAGGGCAGTTGCCCTCAGGCGATGTGTTGTTTGACCAGTGGGTGTTTTCCTGGCAAGCTCAACCCACTGTCATTATGAAAACGCCTATTCTGATTCGCGCCTTCTTCCTTGGATTGGTGCTTGTAGCATCGGGTTGTAAGAACTACGCGAAAGTCAGGGAGCGGACACCGAGCTATGATGCAGAGACACCGGCCGGGGAAATGATTGTCGAAGGGCTGAGGCATCCTTCCAAAGAGTATCGCGCCCAGATGGGGCATTACATTGATGCGGCAGCCACTGCCGGGGCGGTTCTGGAGAAGAGTCCGCAAGATGCCCAGGCGAGGAAGGACTACAACTTTGCCGTGGGGCGCCTCTTTGAGGTTCTTCACGAGTCGAAGCTGCAGCCTTGGAAGGCGCCAGTGATTTGCCCCGGGGTTGGAGGGGACTGGAGTTTTAGCATGACCCATGATGGCAAGCCGGAGCACGATCCTTCGCACTTCCGGATCTTGCCGGCGGATCGCTACCAGTTTCGGGGGAGGCTTGTGAAGGAGCGAACGATGAAGGACGGATTGGGTGCGCCGATGGTGATTGCCAGCAAGGGGTTTGATCCGACTCGATTTGATCCGTTTATCCAGGGGCCTTCGGTTTATTATGGGGTGACGGAAGTGCTGATTTTCAAGGGGAGGTCGTGCACGGCGGCGTACATGGATCCACTTGCGACGGAAACGGTGAAGTTTGGAGGGCATACGTTCCCGGTGGCGGCGGACTTTACGGCACCAACAGGCTTGCAACTTGCAGAGTTGAAGCCCAGAAAATCAGAGATTGCGAGCTTTCTTCGACCGGGTGCTTTTGCTGAGAATGCGCGTTTGGCCAGGCTGCAGCCGTATGATCCGAAAAAGATTCCGATTCTCTGCATCCATGGTCTTGGTGATTCTCAGGCAACCTGGGTGCCGATGATTGAGGCATTGCGTGGAGATGCAACGATCCGGCAGAACTACCAAATCTGGTTCTTCAGTTATCCCACCGGTTATCCCTATCCTTTGATGGCGGCGGTCTTGAGGAGCAAACTTGATGCGATTCGATCGGTTTACCCGGATCACAAACGGATGGTGGTCATCGGGCACAGTATGGGAGGCATGATCGCGAGGGAGTTGATCACTGACAGCGGGATGAAGCTTTGGGATCAGTATTATGATTTGCCGCCGAATGAGATTGCACTGCCAGCGGATGCCAAGAAGGCGATTGTGAGTGCGCTTATTTTCAAGCATCGGCCAGAGGTTGCGCGCGTGATCTATGCGTCGGCTTCGCATCGTGGAGCGGATCTAGCTGAGCACTTTTTAGGAAGGTTGGGAGGTCGGATCATTGCCAACACGGGAGACAGTCTGGGGGATCCGAGTTATGCGATGGATGCGGTGAGTTTGACCAAGCCGAATGAGGAAGGAGGACAGCTCAAGCGGATGCCAAACAGCATTGATGCGCTCAAGCCCAACAATCGATTTGTCACGACGATGGACAAACTGCCACCGGTGAAAGGCGTGCCGTATCATTCGATTATTGGAGATCGGGGCAAAGGGGGGAATCTTGATCGAACCAAGCCAGAGAGCACAGATGGCATTGTGCCGTATTGGAGCAGTCATCTTGACGGGGCAAAAAGTGAAGTGATTGTGCCGACGGGTCACTGGTCTCACCAGCATCCTGCGGCCATTGCAGAGGTGAGGAGGATCTTGCTCGAGCACCTCGGTAAAGCTTCTGGTAGTTAGTAATGGGAAGGTTTTCGGGTTTGCATGACCTGGAGGAAGCGGGATAGAGTGGAGACTTACCCTTGCGGAAGTGTCCCCCATGGAAACGAAGTCTCCTATCTCTGATCAGACCTCTGCCTCAACGGAATCCGATCCTGGACGAGGCGTGAAGCGCCCCTTTCGGATCTTTTCTTTTCCTGGAGCGGGATTTGATACGGTCATGCAAATGGGGGTGGTGCATGCGATGCTGGTCACACGACGTCGAGCACCGGAGATGGTGGCGGGCATTTCTGTTGGAGCGATAACGGCGACGGCCCTTGGGGAGGTGCTGCAGGCAACCGGAGGCACCGAAGGGTCGTCAAAGCAGGATGAAGAGGTGCGGGTCGCGCGCTTTAGTGAGTTGCTCGAGGCATTTCGAAACGCGCCTTCGACGGTGTTAAATGGTTTTTTTCCGGACCCTCTTGAGACGAACGCGGCGTTTGCGTTGAAGCCGGTGGAATTGCCCCGGCACTTCAAGGAGGAGCGTGATGATCGGGAGGAGTCGGTGGCCAGTCGAACGGGCCTGATTCGGTTGTTCAATCATTTGATTCGATTGCGAGTCAGTGTGCGCGTTTTCACGCAACTGATGAGGATCTTATTGGGCTGGAATGCCTTCACCGAAAAGAGCGCCCTTGTTCGCTGGGGTAGTCGTGCTGGGCTGGTGGCGCGGCTTTGGTGGCTGGCTGTCACCCATTTGTTTTCTCTCAGCATGCCTGTGAGTTTGATTGCCCGAGTCGAGCTTAGTGAGTTGCTTGGGAATAATGGTCGGTCGCGTGCGGTGGGGGTTGATGCGGGCCATATCATTTTCAATCGCTGGGGTTGGTTGCGCGGGCTGTGGGAGAATGGTCTTTGGTTGTTTCTGGGGCTACTGCCTCTGAGTCTTCTGTTGAGTCTCGTGCCGATGGTTCTGCTGCTGATGGTATCCAGCTGTTCAGTGATTGAGTTGCCGCCCATCTGCCTGACGATTGCCTGGTGGCTGGTGATTGGAGGGTTGGCGACCGTATCTGCACTGATTGCGTGGCGTTCGTCAGCGAAGCCGAAGTCGACGTTTACCAATGTGTTGAAGCATTATCAGATATTCAACGATCTTGGAGACTCCTATGCGCTTATGGAGGTGCTGGTGCAGAATTTTGATCCGGGCTACTACGGCGAGTTTAAATTCTATGAGAGTGTGCAGCGAGCGTTGAAGAATGCAGTGCCCACTTCTGGAGGGAGTACGAACAAGAAGGTGTTGGCGGACTATCGTGATGATTCGGATGATGCGGGCGGGATGAGGTTGGTGCCGCTGGCGGCGAATTTAGCCAGTGGAAGAATTGAGGCAATTCCGCAGGAGACCCCGGTGGTGGATGCGCTCATGTGTGCCTGTGCGGTTGTGCCGTTTTACAAAGCGCAGTCCATTCAGAAACAAGGCGTCACGTCGACTTTCATCGATGGCATCAGTGTTTCAAATGATCCGATTGTGCCGGTGTATGAGGAGGCCTGCAAGATCTTGGCCAAGCAAACGGACGCCCGATGGGATTCGCTCCGAATTGTTTCGGTGCCGCTTTTGCCCTTGAGGCAGGAGCAACCCGAAGGGAAGAATGAGCCCTATACGGGATTGGTCGATGTGGCGTTGCGGGCGCGTGAGTTGCAGCGATTTCAAGACATGTTGCTCGACAAGAGTTTGATTGATCGGGTGAGTCGGGCGTTAGGTGGAAAAGTGGTGACGGTTGCGGAAGGGCGGGAGCACCCGCAAACTTTTGTTCCCGCCAAGATTCGGTTGGTGGCGCCTGATCGAGATCATCAGTTGACGCTTCGAATGACCAAGGCGGGATCCGTCGTGGAGCGTCGAGAACTGATTGACACCGCGGTGGCAGACGGCTGTCGGGCGATGATTGAACGGCTTGTAACGGATGCCCTTCCTGACACAAGGACGATTGAAGAGCGGCAACTGATGCTGGAACCCGATGAGGAACAGCCTGACGAGTGGCCGCATCGCGATCCGTCGAACCAGGCTACTTTGAGGGAAGCGGTTGGTCAGTTGAGGGCGTCTGGACAGACCATCTTCCGGCGTGATGGGACGGAGTATGTCTCCTGCCGGAAACTGATGGCGGCGTGGGGAGATTTGAAAGCGCTTCCGGGAGGGGATCCTGCGACTGCTCGAAATCCTGACCCTGGGCCGGGGATCTCCGAGGTGTGTCGGTGTTGCATGGCTTGTGCAGGGAAGTCGGAAGTTGACGGGGAATCTGAAGGCGAGTTGCGACAGCATGTGAAGTTGCCCCGCCGTGGGCCGGCTTTTGAGAAGGTGGAAGCTCCGAAGGTGGAGGAGAAGAAGGGCCCGGCGGTGGTGTTCTTGTTCAGTGGTGGAGTGTTTCGGGGAGTCTTTCAGGTGGGATTTGCGAATGCGGTGAGCGAGTTGGGGATTCATCCGGATGTGATTGCAGGTGCTTCGGTGGGGACCATCATTGGGGCGTTGACGGGTCGGATTTTCGAGAAGCCAGCGGGGCATGAGTTGGTGGAGAGACAGCGTCAAACCCGGCAATTGGCGGCGACGTTTTTGACGATCGATCGCTTTGTTCTGACAGACCGCTTTGCGGACTTCATCAGGCATTTCTCGATTCATGCAGCGGATGCCGATTTTTCACCGCATGATTTGGATTTGATCTTCCGGCGTTATGAAAAGGATTCGGCGACTGCATTCAGCCGGCGGGCGAGGCGTGTCTTTTCCGGGATGGAAAGGCTCTTCTGTTTGAGTCCGTTTGAGATTCTTGAAATGGCGCAGTTGGTGCGGGCGAGCAATTGGGAAGGGGCTGCGGCTCGGATGAAAACATTGACCCAGGAAATGATGGATCGATATGGTGTGGGTCTGGAGATGCTGGGACCGGAACCGCTGGAACAGCTCATTGATGGCATCGTGTTTGATGGGAAGCCGAATTCGGGTGGCAGGTTTGACCACTTTGATTTTCCGCTGATGGGAACGACCACGAATCTGACCCAGGGAACGCTGGATATTCTCAGAAGCACGCATCCTTGGGATCCGCGTTTCACTCAAGGTCTGCTGGCGAGCAGCGCGTTTCCGATGGTGTTCCGCCCAAGATGGTCGTGGGAGGTGTATCGTCATCCCCAGCAGGTGGCGCAGTATGCGGATGGGGGGATCATGGATAACCTTCCTCTGGGCGCGGTGATTGACTACCTGTGGGGGAAAGATGCTGCGACACGGTACGAACGCCGTCCGGATGTGCCGCATCTCATTCTAACGGCGACGCTGGAGCCTGAGAAGGCGGATTGGACGAAGCGGGGAGATCTGGACAGTCTTTGTTGGACGGATATTCGAGCGCGCGCCACTCAATTGCGTTACAACGGTAAGATCGACAAATTTCAGGGAGGGCAGCGTGATATTCGACGGATTCTCAAGCAGCGTACGGAGGAAGGTGATCCGGATGTTCGGGCGGCTGATATTCCGCTTAACTTGGATGTGCTGGCGGTGAAGCCGAAGTGGCTCTGCGGGACCTTTGCGTTTCATCCGATGCTGGGTTTCAGTCGAGCGAAACAGGCAGAAAGCATTGCTCATGGTTGTGCTTCGACGATCTGCGCGGTGGCTGATCATTTTGATGTGAACAACAAGGCTCATGCGGTGGATGTGGAGGCTTTGAGGGGGTGGGCGACGGGCAGGGGGATTGCCTTGGGGCAGTTGCCTGAGCGGATCCATCCCGGGGCGGGGGGTGTTTTGGGATTTGGTCCGGCCAAACTGTCAGAGGAGGAGCAGAGGCAGGGGTTCTGCTGGTTTAGGAAAGTGGATTCCGCCACAGGGAAGAGGCCGATCTGTCCGTTTCACAGCCAGAGTGCGAGTTGTGCGGAAAAGGATGAGGTGAGTGAAGAGTTGCAGAAGATTTATGAGTCTTGCGGGGCCAGGCACAATCATGTGGCGAGGGATGCGTGAGGAGATCGCCAGTGGAGGGGAAGAGGGGAGGCGATGAGAGATGGTCCGTGTGAGTTGTGCTCCCATGCTGCTGCGCTGTCAGTGGCCCGTGTCCACTTGAGGGCTCTCGAGTCGAAGCCCACCGTGTGTGTTGGAGTGCTCTAGTAGTAGCGGCGGCGGTTGTTGTAGTATTGATTGTTGCGTTGATCGTTGGATCCGCCAATCACGTTGCCACCGAGGGCGCCGAGGCCGGCTCCGATGGCGGCGCCTTCGAGGCCGCGGCCGCTTTGGTTGCCGATGATGCCGCCAGCGGCAGCACCGCCCAGGGCGCCGATGACGGTTCCTGTTCGTGCGTTGGGACCGTTGGAGCAGGAGATGAGTGAGGCCGAACTCAGCAGGGTGCAGATGAGAAGAAGTTTCACGGCCTGGAGCATCGATGTGGGGTGCACCTAGTGCCATGGGGTGTAACCCGACGGATGGAATATGGGGTGGGGTTTCACCCCATTTTAAGGGGTGTTGGTATTGGTTAGGATGGGCCTGTCACTCACGAAAGATTTTCCCCCGACACCTCAACACCTTCCATCTTATGAAAACGTTCCTGATTTCTTTGCTGGCCTTTGGCGGCCTGCTTTTGTTCCCAAGCTGCGAAACAACCGATTATGATGATGATCGTGATGACGATGATGATGAGCGTCATGGACGAACAACGACCACCACGACTGAGGAAACCCGGGTGAATAGTCCTTTCGTCGGGGGACCTGTTTCGAGGACGATTCAAACGCAGACGACGCAGACCCGTTAGAGCTGTTTAGGCAAAACTGTGGCCGCTTCTTTGGGTCGCCGTCAGCTTGGGACAATGGCCAAACCACGGGCGTCAGTAAAGGCGCCCTCGCTTAAACAACCTACTATGAATGCAAAAACTCAACACATCGAACGCCGTTTTCAACGGCATCTTGACGACATGAACGGAGCCTTGCCGGCGATGGAGCAGCGGATTGAGCAGTTGCCGAAACTGCAGGTGTCTGAGCTGCAAGACCGGTTGCTTCACATCGAAGTGATGGAGCATGCCATTCGCCGCAACATTCACGAGGTGCTTGAGACGAACGTCGTTCCGCTGGTCGAGCGTGTGCGAAAGCTGAAAAGCTTGGCACGCCTGATCGAGGCGGAGATGGAAACGCTACGCCATGAGGCCGATTTCATGGCTATGGGCTCCCCAACCACGTTTGAGGCGGTGGCCGACGGGGCGGACCGCTTCATTAAGAGTGCTCGCGAACTGCTGCAAGCGCTGGGGTCTGTGCGCGACAAGGAGTGAGTTGAGTTGGGCGGAAGGATCGGTTTGAGCGGCGTGCGGGAATTGGTGAACTCCGACTTGGAGGAAGGTGATGGGCCGCTGGTCAATCCACGAAGAGGGAGACGTTGGCTTCCCCGCGCATCATTTTCGAGTAGGGGCAGGTTTGGTTGGCGGCTTCCATGATGCGCATGGCTTGATCTGCGTCTATGCCGGGAAGGTTGGCGTGAAGTTTCACGTCAAGACTGTAGCCGCCGGTTTCATCTTCGATCAGGCTGACCAAGGCGCGGACTCGGGAGTCTAGCACCGGTGTTCCGAGATTGCGGGCGGCGTTGGCGAGGGCTCCATGGTAACAGGCGGCGTAGGCGCCGGCGAACAGGAGTTCTGGATTGGGGCCGCGTGTTTCGATGCCCGTTTCAAGGGGATTGCCCAAGGCGACGTTGATGAGGGTGTCGGGGGATTCCAGAGTGCCCGACCTGCCACCCGTGGAAATGGCTTCTGAGGTGAATAGCGTTTTCATAGGAAGGCGACACTAGGCTGCGTCGCACCTGGAGGACGATGGGGTGTAACCCTACTGCAAGGATTGGAAGATGAGGTGAGGCGGGTTGGACACAGGGGCTCCGACGCTGAGGTGCCCGGGGCGACTGGAAGTTACCGGGGGAAGACTCCGGCGAGGTAGACTTTGCGGACGACTGGTTTTTTGGGGTTGGACTCGAGGATGAGGAGATCGACTTCGCCGCCTTTGGTGATTTGGTAGGTGGAGGGGCTGAAGGGGAGCTTGAAGCGTACTTGGGTCTCAACGCCCTTCCAGGCGTAGCGAATGACGGTGTAGTAGGTGCGGATCTTGGTGGTTTTGAAAGCGGGTGAGTTCTCGCTCTTGGGGGCTTCCCGCTCATAGATGGTCACGTCCTCGACGGTGCCTTTGATGGGGGTGCCTTGGGTGAGGATTTTCTTCAGCCAGGCGTGCCGACGCACCAGGATGAGGAGGGCGAGAGCGGCCACGCCTAAGGCGACGGCGGGTCCCCACTGCATGACCCATTCTTCGAGGGGTGAGTTTTCGATTTTGACCACGGCATTCACGGGTTGTGACACCCAGTAGAAGCCTGCGCCGGCGACCAATGCGAAGAGTGTGGTGAATCCGGCTCGGCCGATGGTGGAGTCGATGTAGTAGAGTGACATCAGGCTTGGAATTGCGGGAGGCGTTGGGGCCATGGCGGAGAAGGCTTGGGGATGAGCGGATGAGGAGTGCTTGTTCATGACGGACTCATGGTGGGGCATTCCGGTGGGAGCGGGTATCAGGCTTTTGGGGGAGGACTAAAGTCGGAGGTGTGGCTGCTGCTGGGCGTGCGGCGCGGGTAGGGTTAGAACCCATGTTCAGAGATGCACCATGCTGTAAGATTGGACAGAATGACTTTAGCACAGCATGTTGAGCCGGGACAGTCCTGGTAAAATTCATCTCATCGGACTATGAAAAACCTCTCTGTCAAACCACTGGGCCTGCTGGTCTGCGGGGCCTTTTTGCTTGGCCCGGGAACCTCTCTCGAAGCCGAGGAACGTCGTTTTCGCCTGAAGATTCCGAATCCCATTCCTCGAATCGTTGATCGAATCGAGAAGGTGGGTGATTTTGTGGGTCGGACGGCGCGAAAGATCGGGGGGAACGATGATGAGGAGAAGCGCGAGCCAAGTGCGCCGCCGAAGCCTGCAGCAGTGCGTCCGCCCAAAGAAAAGAGCGAGGTCTTTCGGCGTGGTGATTCGGGCAAGCTCGAACTGGACCCCGATGTTCCGATGCGAGGTGAGAGCAAGCGTCCTAGCAAGGAGCGGTCGCCTGTGAATTCGGAGGAGCCGAGACCCTCGGGGGACGTTCCGGGATCTGACGCTGGGGGACCTCAAACCCCGCCTTCAAAGAAGGAGGGTGTTTCGCCTTCGGCAAACGGGGTCGCTGAGAAACGTGACCATGAGACGGCATCACCGGCTGCTGACACGGCTGTTAGCAGTCCTGTGGCGAGCGGCGCTTCTGCGGACGGCCCTTCAGCGGATGCGGCGGAGGTTTCGCCGCTTGCGGCGCCGCCAGTGCCGACTGGTCCCTCCTTTGGTCTGCCGGTTCCCGGGAGCCCTGGGTTGGTCTATCCGCCGGGCGCGAAGAAGACTCCTGAAAACAGGCTTGATGTTCGGGGCATTCCGCCCGGAACGAAGGTTCGAGACCCGGCCACGGGGCATATCTTCTTGGTTCCCTGAACTTGGTGCCGTCCGCGGAGGCTTGGAGGGGGAGACTGATGAGAGGCTTTGATGAATTGGCGATGCACTGTCGCGAATGGGCGAGCTGCTGAGGCGATTAGTTGTCTGAGGCGAGGAGGCTTTTGACGGAGATGTCTTCGTCGATTGCTTCCCAGTGGATGCCGATGCCGGGGCCGATGAGTCGCCACTCTTGCTTCTGCTGTGGGGTGGCATCGCGAAGGCGGGGGAACCATTCTAGCGGAGTCGTGACCATGCGGCCATCTGAGAGCGTAACGGTGAGAGAATCCTCATCGACTGCGACATGGGTGGCGCGGGCGTCGGTCTTAACTCTGGCGGTGACGAGTGATGTGCTCATTCCAAGTGGTTCTGATGAGTTCTTCGTTTTGATGAACTTACTCAAGAGGCGAGTTGCTCAATGGCAAAGGGGAGGCGGCGGAGATTTAGGGTTTGGAGGTCGAGGTGTTTGGAGGCCTGGTCGATGTCGAGGCCGACGGCGTGACCGTCCTCGTCGATGTCGAGGACAATGCCGTCTTCGATTTCCCGGGAGTCCGCGCCGGGGCGGTCGGTGAGTTCGATGTATAGGCTGTCGGTTTCGGGGAAGTATTCGATCTTCATGGCTTGAATCTCCGGTCTGGGAAGGCGTTGTGAATGGTGCGCTCGTCCGCGAGGGTGACCACGCGAAGGTAGCGTCCGCTTAGCTCTGGCACCTCGGCCCAGAACCTTACACGCTCGCCGTCGTCCTGCACTTCTTTTTGGAGTGGGTGCTTGACGACCTGGATGCACATTTCCTTTGTGAGGTAGGGGCGTTTTGCCAAAACCTTGTTCTCAAAGTATTCTGTGTAGTTGAAACTCACGGAACGTCGTAACTCGGCAATGCGGAGGCTTCGATCAGGGGTGAGCCGCACTCTTCGGCGATTTCGTTGAGGGCGGTGATTTCGGCTTCGGTGAAGAGGAGGCCGTTGGCTTTCTTGGTGTGCTCGGCGTTTTGGGCTTCGGGTTGGCCGGGGAGGAGGCAGGTTTCGTTGCCGGTGCGGAGGATGTCGTCCAAGACGGCTTTGATGTTGGCGGCCTGGTTGCGCTTTTGGGCGAAGAGGCCGGTGCTGATGGCGTCGGGGTGGATGACTTGGAAGTAGAAGGAGGAGGTGCGTTTTTCGCCATCGGCGAGGGGCTTGCCGACGACGTCGGCGTGGGCGCCGCCGCCGCGGAGGGTGGGGAGGGAGCCGCCGATGAGGGCTCCGAAGACTTCAATCAAGAGGGACAAGCCGTAGCCTTTGTGGGCGCCGAAGGGGAGGAGCCACTGGGCGGCGTGGGGGTCGGTGGTGGGCTTGCCTTGGGCATCGACAGCAGCGCCTTCGGGGAGTTGTTTGTTTTCGCGGCGGAACTGTTGGACGCGGCCCATGGCGACGGTGGAGGTGGCCCAGTCGATGACGATGGGGTAGCCGATGGCGTCGGTGGTGGGGAGGCCCCAGGAGTGGGGGTTGGTGCCGAGGACGGGGAATTTGCCGCCAAAGGGGACGACCTCGGCGAGGGTGGAGGTGCAGTTGGTGTAGGCGATGTAGCCGCGTTTGGCGGCGTCCATGACGTAACCGCCGCCCCAGAGGTAGTGGAAGGCGTTGTCGACGCTGACTTGGCCGATGCCGTATTGGTCGGCCATTTCGATGCAGCGGTCCATGGCGGCGAAGGCGACGGATTGGCCGAGTTTCTTTTTGCAGTCCCAGGCTTCTGAGGCGGCGAAGGATTTGCCGATGACTTCGATCTCGGCACCGGGGACGCAGCCGCCGTTGCCGGAGCCGAAGAGGTGGTCGAGGTGGAGGGCTTTGATGACGTTGTGGGTGCGGATGCCGTGGGCGGCGGCGAGCTCGCAGAAGCGGGTGGCGTCGGTGGCTTCAGCGGCGGTGTAGCCGCGGTGGAGGTAGGCGCGGGTGACGAGGTCGTTGTGAACGGAGACGGGGATGACGCGGTAGGTGGTGGGCATGGTGACTTTTATTTTGGACAGGATTGACAGGATTTCTAAAGGATTAACGGGATTTTTTTCACGCAGAGGCGCGGAGGTGGGGGAGGCGCAGAGGGGGGAGAGGGAGAGTTGAGGGAGTGAGAGATGGCAACAGAATGGGGGCAGCAGAATGTGGGACACGCCTGGGACAGGCGTGGTACTTGGGGGGTATTAGAGGGAGGTGAGGTATTTTTGGAGGAATTGGGTGCCGGATTCCAGGTCTTCGATTTTGATGTGCTCGTCTTTGGTGTGGGCTTGGGCGATGGAGCCGGGGCCGATGGCGATGGCGGGGGTGCCGGCGGCGGCGAGGTAGACGGCGTCGCAGAACCAGGGGGCGCCGGTGAGGGTGGTGCCGGTGGCGAGGAGGGATTGGATGAGGGGATTGGTGGGGTCGGTGTCGAGGGCGTGGACGGGTGGGGCGTCGCTAAGGGTGGCGGTGGGGTCGATGCGGTGGATGAACTCTTTGAGGAGGTGCTCGGCGCCGCCGTGGGTTTGGAGGCCGGGGGTGACGCGGATGTCGAGGCGGAGGGTGCAGCGGTCGGCGACGATGTTGTAGCGGGAGCCGCCTTCGATCATGCCGAGGTTGATGGTGGAGGGGGTCAGGTATTCGGAGGGGCCGGAGAGGTCGGCGAGGAGGTCGCGGAAGTCGGTGTCGAGGGCGTGGATGAGTTTGGCCATTTTGGCGATGGCGTTTTCTCCGAGTTCGGGGCGGGCGCCGTGGGCGGCTCGGCCGTGGGTGTGGACGTCGATCCAGAGGCAGCCTTTGTGGGTGTGGACGACGCGCATTTCGGTGGGTTCGCCGACGAGGGCGAGGTCGTAGCGGGGGTGATGGGCGGCGAAGTGTTTGGAGCCGTATTGATGGGATTCTTCGGACATGAAGCCGACGAAGTGGACTTCGACGGGGAGGTGGGGGATTTGATCGCGGAGGGTGTGGAGGGCCCAGAGCATGGCGGCCATGGGGCCTTTGGTATCGGAAGCGCCGCGGCCCCAGAGTTTGCCGTCGTGGAGGTCGCCGCCGAAGGGGGGGATGGTCATGCCGGCGACGGAGACGGTGTCGGTGTGGGGGGCGAAGAGGAGGCGGGGTT
>CANETF010000035.1 GCA_947440575.1 Verrucomicrobiaceae bacterium | reverse complement strand
GAGTCGGAGGAGCGCCCGTCCTGGCCGACGTCGTCGTCACCGCTGAAGCCTTCGGCGATGGAGGACATGCCGAGGAGGGGGCCGGCGGATTGGAAGGCGGAGGCGGGGATGTGGAGGCGGTAGAGGCCGGGCTGGAGGCCGGAGAAGAGATAGGAGCCGTTGGCGGCGGAGGTGGTGGAGGCGAGGGGGGTGTCGATGCCGGGGGTTTGGGTGTTGGAATAGAGATGGACGGGGACGTTGGGGAGGCCTTCACCGGGGTCGAAGCGGCCGTTGTCGTTGAGGTCGAAGAAGATGAGGTTGCCGACTCCGAGAGTTGGACGGGGGAGGGGTGTGATGGTGTAGGCGCGGGTGGAGGAGCAGCCGTGGACGTCGGTCACTCGCAGGGTGAAAGTGGCCGTGGTGGTGGAGTCGGGGGTGCCGGAGAAGACGCCGGTGCTGGGGTTCAGTTGAGCCCAGGTGGGGAGGGCACCGGAGATCACGTCGAAGAAGTAGGGAGCGGTGCCGCCCTGGGCGACAAAGGGCATTTGGAAGGGGAGAGCTTCACGGGTGGTGGGGAAGGTGGTGGGGCTGAGGGTGATCGTTGGGCAGACGAGGGTGACCAGGTAGTCTTCGGTTTCTCCGGAACCTGCGACGCCGGTGGAGAGGGTGCCCGGGAGGGAGTTCAAGCTCACGCGAACGGCGGCTTGTCCGGCGAAGGCGATGGGTGGAGCAGAGAAGGTGACAGGCTGATTTTGCAGGGCGGTGCCAGCGAGGATGGGGAGGTCGGTGGCGACTTGCTCACCGGGGTCGGTGAGGCTGCCGTTTTGGTTGAAGTCGATCCAGACGCTGAGGTAGGCGGTGGAGGTGGTGGTGTTGGTGGTATTGACGGTGAGGGTGTTGGAGCCGGACAAGACGACTGATGATGGGAGGGTGACGCCGTCTTCGTCGTCGAGGTTGTTGGTGTCATCTTCGGTTGCCAGGGCGTTGAGTTGAGGAGTGGTCTCGCCGTCGACGAGGGTTCCCATGCGGAGGTTGGCATTGGTGAGGCTGCCTCGGGTTGGGAGGGAGGCGAGGTCGCCATAGTCGGCGAGGAAACGGAGGCCTGCGTCCATGTCGCTTCGGGATTCACAGGGGAGCATGGAGAAGCTGGAGGTGAAGCCGGTAGTGGTGTCGGCATCGCTGTCGAGGGAGCGATTGCTACCGACGGCGCGGGTAGTGAAGGTGTAGATGGGATTGGGGACGAAGCGGATGCGGTAGTCACCGGGGCCGACGTTGGTGAACTGGTAGCGGCCATCGGTGCCGGTGGAGACGGTTTTGACGAGGGCGTTTTCGGAGAGCCGGCGGAGTTCGACGGTGAAGCCAGCGACGCCGGGTTCACCTGCGTCTTGGAGGCCGTTTTGGTTGGTGTCAGCCCAGACGCGGTCGCCGATGGAGGCGGGGGTGCCGGGGGTGTCGGCAAAGGCGGACTCGCTCATGCCGAAGAATTTGATGTCAGCGCCGTGGGTGTCGACACGGAAGCCGTGGATGGGTTGATTGACCCCGAAGGTGCCGGCGCGGACGGCGATGAGCCAGTAGGGTTGACCGGAGTTGTAGGGAGAAGCGAAGCCGGTATTCCAATCGTAAGGGGGGCCGAGCTGGATGGAGTTGGAGTTGGTGATGACGTTACCGGCGGCGTCGAGAGGGGTGAGTCGGGCGGTGGAATTGCCGAAGCGTTCGGACATGATGACGACGTCGTCGATGTCGTAGGGGAGATCGAACATCATGTCGTACTCGGAGTTGCCGTCTGGCAGGGTGTCGCCGCGGCCATCGTCGATGTAGTTGTTGAGGTTGGCGTTGGAAGAGGTGCTGGCAGCGAGGAGTTTGAAGGGTTCCATGCCGAGGCTGGCGAGGGATTGTTTGACGCCCGCATTGACGACGCCGTAGTCGGTGGAGGAGGAACTGACGTTGACATTGCGAACGGTGCCGCCGCCGCGGTTGACGACAGCGAGGGTTTTGGGGACGCCTTGGTCGAGGATGTTGAGTTGGGTCAGTTCAAGCGTGTTGGTGGTGACGAGGGTGACACCGGAGGCGGAGGTGGTTTGGGTGATGGGGGTGGTGCCGGAGCGGAGGATTTGAGCGCTGGTAATGGAGACGTTGTTGCTACCCTTTGAAGCGAGGAGGAGGGAGGCGGTGGAAGCGACTTCGAGTTCGTAGGGAACGCTGGTGGGGGTGCCGAGTGAGTCGGTGACGCGAATGACGAAGGAGCGCTTGTGAGCGACAGTCGGGGTGCCGGTGATCTGGCCGGTGGAAGTGTTGAGGGACAGGCCATTTTGCAGATTGCCAGCGGTGATGTCAAAGAGGTAGGGGCCGGTGCCGCCGGCCGGGGTAATGGTGACGGAGTAGGGGGTTTTTTGCAGGGCACGAGGGAGAGCAGAGACAGAGGGGCAAAGTGCCAATGGATCCGCGACGACAATGGTGAAGGTGCCCTGAGCGGGGCAGGTGTAGATGTCGCGGGCGGTGAGGGTGAAGGTGTAGGTGCCTGGGGTGGTTGGGGCGCCGGAAACAACCCCAGCATTGGTGATGTTCAAGCCTGGAGGGAGAGAACCGGAGGCGATCTGGTAGGTGTAGGGTCCATCACGTCCGTTGTTGGAGAAGGTCGCGCTGTAGGCTTGGTTGGTGAGGGCGACGGAGGTGGAGGGGCGGGAGCTGGAGAGGGTGATGTTTGGGCAAGGTGTGGGGCGTGTGGGGGTGACCTCGCCTGTTTCGTCGGGCGTGTCCTGCTCGACAATGGAGACGATGACGGTGTTGCGGATTTCGATGCTGCCCGGGCCCTGGTAACCAACGGTGACTCGGAAGCGAACGGTCTTGGTTTGTCGGACACCCAAGTTACCGAGGGAGAGTCCGGCTTCGTCGATCGGGAAGACGGTAGCGGCTGGTGGGACGATGTTATCTGCGACAGGTGTGCCGCCAAGGGTGGTGGAACCGGGGTTATAGGTGACGTTGCCTTCGAGGACGTCTTTGATGGTCACGCCGTTTACAGGGATGATTCCGATGTTGGTGACGGCGATGGTGTATTCTATGATGTCATCGCGATCTGCAACGCCATCGAGATTGAGATCTTGAACGATGGCACCGGTCTTCACGGCGAAGAAAAGCGGGTGGGGGAGGACCGTGTAGCCAAGGTCGATGAAAGGATTTCCGCCTAGGGCAATATTTGCGTCCTGGCCCCAGGCGGCGGTGATCTTGGTGCCGTCGGCAGCGTAGACGCGGAGGCCGGATTGGTCATTGTCGTTGTTGTCGTAGACGAGGGTGGATTGCAAGGCAGCGACATCGACGTGGTAGTTGTAGCGATTCCCGTTGGGGTCGGTCAGCGGGCCGGTGGACAGATCGCCGTCGTAGTCGATGTAGAGGCGGGTAGCGTTTGCGGCGATGACCCAGGCGGGGCTGCCGTTTGCCGTCGGAGGCACGTCACTGGTGCCGGGACCGTAGCCGACTTTGATGGCGGCGGTGAGGCTGGATTTTGGCACGAGGGTAAAGCCCCATTCGAAGGAGGTGTTGCCACTGCCGGAAGGTTGATCTGAGTCCATGGCAACCATGCCGGTGAAAACGGGAGGCACGGCACCTGTAGTGAAGAACCGCGCTCCGGAGTTGAGAGGCATTTCGTAGTAGTTGGTGCTGCGAGCTGGAATGGGGATCGAAGTGGTGCCTGCTGTGGTGGTCACTTGGACGTTGATGGCGTTGTTGTTCGGGTTGAACAAGAAGACGTTGGCGGGCGTATCGAGGGAGGCTGAACTGACGGGGTTGAAGTATTCGCTTCCCCAGGTGTCTCTGGGGAAGAGGTTGAACCAGCGGCTTTCGTATGTGGCTCCAACGTCGCCCGTGATGAGGTGGGCCTGAACGGGTTTGGTGGAGTTTACGATGGCTCCGACGAAAATACCGGCGACAGCAAATCCTTCGCCGGCGTTGAGTGTGGTGGTGGTTTCGAAACTGCCGTTGGCATCTTTGTCGATTTGCACTTGGGTTCCGTTTTCGGCGGCCATGATGCAGAGTTCGACGCGTTCGAAGACTTCGTTGTAGCTGGTGTTCGGAGTGTTTTCACCGATTGGGCAGATGTATTGGGTGCCGTATTCCAGGGTGGACTGGATTTGAACGGCACCCGCAAGAACGGGTCCTGGGTCTGTGTTCCAGGTCATTCGGGTCAGGGCTACGGGCTTGGTGACGCCGATTTTGTCCCGACCATCAAACGTGACATTGCCAGCCACCCTTGGGGTGTCGATGAGGTTTCGTAATTTGATGACCGATGCGGCGGTCAGTAGGTCGGTGGTGGAGCCTGGGGGGATGCCATTGGCGGGATTGTTGTCTCCCCAAATCTCGGTGGTGGATTGCACTGGAGACTCAAGGTTCGTTTCGTAGCCGTCTTCCCAGTGGTCGTAGTAAACCACGGTGCCTGGCTGCATGGTGCTGATGGAGATGGCGCTGTCGATGGTGTTGCCAGCCTGGGGGTAGAAGCCGCGGAAAGAATTGACGAGTTGGTCTTCAGGCATCGGCACAAAAAATTCTTGTGCCACGCCTGCACGGGCGGTGGGACTGAACTGGAGAGTCGCTGCGATCAGTGCCGAGGCCAGGGTCAGGCGTGTGGCGACTAAAGCACGATGCGCCCATGGCATTGAAGGTGCCTGGGGCGCATGGGGATAAGCCGAAAAGCTGACACCAACCATAATTATACCCTTACAATTCTTATAATTATGAAAATTGCAAATCATTTCCGAGGATAAGGGGATGCTTTTAGTTCATTCATCCTGTCATTTGGGCGATCTGAATGAGTTGAGGGTTGATCCCTGTTTACTGTCGATGTTGGGCGGTCTGAGGTGGGTTGGTGGGCGAACCCAGTCCAGATTTTGCTTGTCCGAGCGGGCACTCTTGGCGAGGGTCATGTTCCCGCAGTGACGGGAACCCAAGTTATGCGACTCCTCGACCAAATCATTTTAATCACAGGAAGTACGACTGGAATCGGGGAGCATATGGCGCGGCGATTTGTGCAGGAAGGGGCGAAGGTGGTATTGCATGGGCGAGATGCGTCTCGCGGGCAGGCATTGCGGGATTCATTGGGAGAAGGGAATGCGGCTTTTTGTCAGGGTGATTTGGCGGATGCATCTTATCCGGAGCAATTGGCGAAAGATGCGCTGGCGGCCTTTGGGCGGATTGATTGTTTGGTCAACAATGCGGCCTTGACCACGAGGGCTCGGATCCAGGACACCGATGCGGCTTTTTTTGATCGTATTCTTGCGGTGAATGCTCGGGCACCGATGCTGCTGATCCGTGCGCTTTTGCCTGCGCTGAAGGAGGTGCGGGGTTGTGTTTTGAACATTGGTTCGGTGTTGGCGCATTGCGGGCAGGCGAATTTGCTGGCGTATTCGATGTCGAAGGGGGCGTTGATGACGATGACGCGGAATTTGGCGGATGCGCTGGGCACCGAAGGGGTGCGATTTAACCAACTGAATGTGGGTTGGACGCTCACGGAGAACGAGTATCAGGTGAAAATGGGGGATGGATTGCCAGCGGATTGGCCGGATCATGTGCCTGCGTATGCGGCACCTGCGGGGCGATTGACGACGCCGGAGGAGGTTGCCGGGGCGGCGGTCTATTGGGTGGGGCATGAAAGCCGGCCGATCTCTGGTACTGTGGCGGAGTTGGAACAGTATCCGATTATTGGTCGTTATCCGAACTACGAAGGCAGCGTCGATTGATATTGAGCAGCGAAGATACGCCTCTAAGCTGCGTTCCCTTTTTCTTATGAAACTCATTCGCTTTGGCAACCCAGGACAAGAGAAGCCCGGCCTACTCCTTGAAGATGGCCGTCGAATTGATGTCGCCGACTTTGGTCAGGACTATGACGAGGCCTTTTTTGGGGGGGACGGGTTGGAGCGGTTGGCAACCTGGGCTGTGGCCAACGCAGCGACGGCTCCGACGGTAGATGAATCCGTGAGGCTTGGGCCGCCGTTGGCGAGGCCCAGCAAGATCGTTTGCATTGGTCTGAATTATGCGGACCACGCTAAAGAGTCCGGGGCGGAGATTCCAAAGGAGCCGATTCTCTTTTTTAAGGCGACGAGTGCGATCGTGGGACCAAACGATCCGATTGTGATTCCGAAGAACTCGGTCAAAACGGATTGGGAGGTGGAGTTGGCCTTTGTGATTGGCAAGAAAGCGTCCCACGTCCCGGAAGAGCAGGCATTGGAATATGTGGCGGGTTACGTCTTACACAATGACTACAGTGAGCGCGAGTGGCAGTTGGAGCGAGGAGGGCAATGGGTGAAGGGTAAGAGCTGTGATACTTTTGCCCCGATCGGGCCATTTATCGCCACGACAGACGAGATTCCGGATCCACAGGATTTGAAGCTCTGGTTGAAGCTGAATGGTGAGCTGATTCAGGATAGCAGCACTCAGCAGATGATTTTTGGAGTGCGCACGCTGGTGAGTTATGTGAGTCAGTTCATGACTTTGCTGCCCGGGGACGTGATTACCACAGGAACGCCACCGGGAGTAGGGCTGGGTTTCAAGCCGCCGAAGTTTTTGCAACCTGGGGATGTCGTGGAGCTCGGGGTGGAGGGTTTGGGGAGCTCGAGGCAGGTTGCGCAAGCTTGGAAATGAGTTGGCCTATCGGGGGAGGCGCAGCACACGTCGAATTTCCTCCATCGCTACGGGGTGGCGAAAAGCACTGTGTCCTGCTGGAACGATGACTTCGGAAACCGCTTCTTTAAGGTGGCTGCTGTGGTAGGGGACGATGCCGTCGCTACTCAACTCAAGAGGACCGGCTTTGCCTCGGTCGCCGATAATGCTGTGGGCGCTGATGGGCTGTCCGAATGGCAAATCTGCCAGGATCTTTAGGGTGGGTTGCCGTGGAGAGAGAGAGCTGACACTATCGAGTCGCCCGCTTCCCAGTTGCTCATAGGCTTCAGTGAAAACGTTGGGATTGGATTTTGAAATGCGTTCATAAAAGGTCTGGAAGCCGACTGGAGGGGCCGTGATCCAAGTTCCGATACGACCGACCCAATTATCGGCAAAGTTGCTGCCGCGATGAGGAACGGCGACGAAGATAATGCGATGAACGGATCGTTCAGGTTCCCATTCAAAGGCATCTTGAAGGCTGGCCTGGTCTTCATTGGAGAGATTGAGTGTTTCGTGGGGCACTTTGAAAGCCGCATTCCAAAAGACATTGCCTGGCCTAACAACGAGAGCCTTGCCGACTAGGCCGCCCATGCTGTGGGTGAGCAGGGTGGTTCTGCGGGATGCGGGGTCGTTGCCATCGGGGTCAAGAATTGTGCGGAGTTCCTTGATTTGGCTTCGCAAAATGCGCGCTGAGTAGAGGGCAGGGGCGGACGTGTTGTAGTGGTAGTGCCAGATTTGGTAACGCTGGCGGATCACATCGTCTGCCCACAAGTTATTGCTGGTTTCTGCCCAAGCGAGAGGCGTAGACAGCAGGCCATGAATCATGATCAAGGGTTCTCGTTTGGGATCATAAGGCTCCATCAAATAGAGTCGAGGTGGACGGCTCGGCATGCGGCGCAGCATGTCGAGGACTCGGGACTGGTTAAGCTTTCCGGAGCGGGCGAGGGTTGCGGCCCAGGGGACTGAGAAATCGGCAGCCAATGGAAGGGATTTGCCATGGCAAAAGACCGTCGGATTGATGAGAGGACAGAGAAGGCGTACCCGAACTTTCTGCACCCCCTGCTTGAGAGGTTCCGTTTCAGCCAATGCGGTCAGGGGACGAGAGATGACTTCGGGGGGAAACCAGGATTCGATCGGCTCGCGATGCCGGTTTTCACGAATCGCCACTAGCGGAGCCCCAATTCCGGTCCGCATATGATGTTCCAGTTTATGGATGACGTAGTCTTGAGCCGGGCTGATTTCGTCGAAGTAGTTCAGGGGATAAGAACCCGGACCTTGACCTATAAACTCGATGTCGTAGGTCACGTTGTTGCATTCAAGCTGTCCGGCAGAGGTTCCGATCTGGGTCTTCCAACGCTCGACAAAGTGAGCGAGAGCGTGGCTGGAAGATGGTGAATTGGGAGAGGCGAGTGCTCGTGTGAGCAGGTTTTGGAGTGGTTCCTGAGCTTTTGAACTTCTCTCAAACGTGCGGATTCGTTTGACGGTTGCGGGGGCGACGGCACAAGAGACGAGTTGATTGCACCAGATGATGATGCTCAAACGGATGATCCAGTGTCTCATCATTTCCAGTCGTGAATGGGAGTTTTGCCGATCAGTGTCTCCTTCAGGAATGAGTCGGGGTCAAGCCAAGGGTTAGAAGGGTCACTCTTGGAAACATTTTTCTTAGACCTCCGTCTGTACTCGCTTTCGGTTGAAGTTTTGCGATGGTGAGCCGTCAAATCTTCCCAATTTATGAAAGCAAGATTGTTTGTGCGGTTTATGAAAGCGCTGGGATTCCTGGGGGTGATATCAGCAATGGTTGCGGTGTCTTTGAGCGCCGAATCCAAGAAAGAAGAGAAGTCCAACGAAGATGCGCCGCTGGTTGCTGAGCTGACCATCTCGCCTGCGAATTTGGCCCCGGAATCCACAGTCACGCTGGTTTTTCCAACTCCGATGGTGAAGTCGGAAGCTGTCGGCAAACCCGCGGAAGTGAGCCCCTTGAAAATCGAACCGCCGCTTGAAGGAGTTTTTGAGTGGACCAGTTCTCGTAGCGGAATCTACAAACTCAAACAGGTTCCCCGCTTCAATCAAGAGTATGACTTTCGTCTTAGCGTCGGGCTTGTGGATCTTACCGGGAAGAAGCTGGATACGGACTTGCTTGATCGAGTGAACACGGCGGGTTTTGCGATTTTGGATCAGGATCCCAAATGGTTCGGAACCAACGACATTCCCCGGCGTCGGGCGCTGCTCTTCCAGTTCAATGATCAAGTCAATGCTATTGATGCCAACACGCACATGGTGTTTCGCAGCATTGATCCTGTTCAGTCGGTTCCTGCCCGTGTTAGGCACGCTGAAAAGAAGGATCTTAGCATGACTTACTCCTCGCTTCAGGCGACATGGACGGAGGCGATCAGTGGTGTTGAGCCCAAGTTGGCCGAAGGGGATAAGAGGCTGAGTGCGTTGTTTGTGGAGCCAGCGGATCCGCTGCCGGTAGCGGCGAGTTGGGAGCTTGTTGTTTCGAAGTCTCTGTCTAACAGCAGTGGGCAAGCGTCGCTCGGTCGGGATCAGGTTGTCAAACTGGGTTCGGTACTGCCGTTTGCCGTGGAGTCAATCACTGGACACACACCGTTTGATCGGCCTTACCACATTGATGTTATCTTCAATAAGCGGCTCAAGACAGAGGTTGCTGGGAGAACGTCGGAGGAGACGAAAGCGGCACACGCGGCTATGCTTTCGGGTTTGGCAGAGCATGTGGTGGTGGTGCCCGACTTGGAGGGAACTCGGCTTGAATTGATGGATGATACCTTGCGTCTTCATGGACCGTTTGTTCTTGGCACGGAGTATCGCGTAACCGTCACGCCTAGCATTGAAGCATGGGATGATTTGCTGCTCGAGGAAGCAGTGAAGGATCGGGTGGTGACCTTCAAACCGAATCCGCCCTATGTTTCGGCGCCCGCGTTCGCCAGGAGTCAGCTGGCCCGTGGAACAGGGGTTTTTGAAGTCACGGCAGCCAATGTGACGCATGTGCGGGTTCGCGCGAAACGCCTGAACGGTCCACAGTTGCTGGAAGCGCGCGAGCTTTATCGCGGCTACGACAATGCCTTTGAGCGAAAGCTCGAGAAACGCAGGGCCTTCAAACCGGAGTCTATTGAGAAGCACCCGGGTGACTGGATGCTTGACCGTGAATTTCAGCTCAACAAGCCGTTTGATCAGTCTGATATCATTCAGCTCAACTGGCGAGAGTTGCTTAGCGATACGGGTGGGGCGGGAGCTGTGTTCCTAGAATTTGAGGGTTTCGCAATGGAAGGGCTAGAGGACAAGAGAATCATCACGCAGACCCTCGTTGAAAGCACCGATTTGGGTCTCATGATGAAGGCATCCGGCAAAGACCAACTCCTCTTTGTGACCCATCTGGAAACAGGAGCACCTGCGGCGGGGGCACGCGTGACCTTGCTTGATCGGGATCGGAAGTTGCTGGGGCATGGTGAGACGGACGTAAACGGAGTCGCTCGGATTGCTTGCAACGAAGCTGTTTTTGCTCTGGCGGAGCTGGGTCAGGATTGTGCAGTGCTCGATACCTTAGGAAGTGGGTCTGAGCTTTGGAACGTTTATGGTTATGAGATTGACCGTTCCTGGCGAAATGTTTGGCAGCCGGGCCGCAAAACATTTGTCTTCTCAGATCGTGACCTGTATCGTCCCGGCGATACGATGTATCTGAAAGCCATGACGCGCCTTCAGGTCGGGGATTCGCTAACATTGGAGGGTCAAGAACGCAAGGCGAGGCTGAAGATCCGAGATGCGCGCTACCGTCTTATCAGGGATGAGGAGATCACTTTTGCGGCGAATGGCAGCTATTCGACTGAGCTCAAGTTACCAGAGGGTCCTCTAGGGAGCTACAGTCTAAACATCGAGTTTCCTCACGGCGACGATAACCCAGGTGAACAGGATGAAGAGAGTGGCGGATACCACTACTTCCGAGTGGATGACTATCGGCCCAATACCTTTGAAGTTGATATTCAAACCGCAAAAGCCAGCCTTGAAAAGGATCGCATCCAAGTTCCACTAACAGCCCGCTATTACATGGGGAAACCGCTCAGTCAGGCAGAGATTGAATGGAGTGCATCGAGTGTTCCAGGCTTTGAACCACCGGCCGAATTTAGCGGCTACCACTTTGGCGATGCCCCAGGCTGGGCTGGTTATGGTGACGGTCAACCTTCCTATTCCGAAGACGATGGGAGTGATTGGTTTGTCAGCGGTGATTTGATGCTTTCTGATGACGGCACGGCTGTGCTTCTACTGCCCATGCCGCCGCCACATCGGTCGGCTTTTCCACAACTCATTGAAATCAGCACCGATCTCACGGACCTAAATCAACAAACTCTCAGCAGTCACGCCACGTTACGTGTGCCCGGAGCCAAAATTTTGCCAGGCATTCGAGAGTCGGATGAATTCGGGCGAGCGGGCGAAGAGGTGCGCCTCGAGTTAGCGGTTTTGGATGGAGATGCGAAGCCAGCTTCGGCCGTCGTTACGGCGGAAGTTGTGGTTGAGCGTCAGGATTACCAGACGGTAAAGGTGGAAACTGCCGGGGGTGCCTTGACGACTGAGACCACTGTGGTGTTGAAGGAAGAAAAACGTGAAAATGTGTCCATTTCTGGCAAGCCCTCGGCCTACACCTTCACGCCGACTCGCGGCGGAAGCTACTTTGTCACGGTGACCACTCAGGATGCCGATGGTATGAAGGCTTTTTCCCGGTTGGCGATGTATGTCATTGGCAAAGGCGAGTATCCCTGGCGAATCGAGAACGGGGTGCGACTGACGTTGCAACCGGAGAGTAAAGAGGTGAAACCAGGAGGAGAGGCAGTTATTGCCATTCAATGTCCCATTGAGGGTACCGCGCTTATTACCGTCGAGCGGAATCGCTTGCATCAACATTTCGTGAAGCCCTACAAGCTTGATGATCCCATCATTCGCGTTCCGATTGGTGAGACAGACTCTCCTAACATCTTTGTCTCTGTTGTAGTGGTTCGCGGTGCAGCGGCAAATGGTAAAAAGTACGCACTGCCCGAGTATCGCGTTGGGTACACAGAGATTTTGGTGCCTTCGGATTCGTTGGATCTCAAGGTGGTTATTACGCCTGACAAGCTAGAGGTTTTGCCGGGTTCCGAATTGCCTGTTTCGGTTATTGTTGAGGATTCGCGTGGCATCCCGTTGCCTGGTGCGGATGTTACGCTTTTCGCAGTGGATGAGGGTGTATTGAGTCTGACTGGATTTGAGACACCGAAGCCGGATGATTTTTTTCATCAACTGTTTCAACTAACATTCTCGAACTACACCTCGATCGAAAACCTTATCAGCGAAGCGCCAGAAGATCGTGTGCGATCTAATAAGGGCTTTCTAGTGGGTGGAGGTGGAGAGGAGGGCGACGCCCCTCAACAGACGCGGAAGAACTTCGTGGCCACGCCTCTTTGGGTTGCCAGTGCGCTCACAGATGCTGAAGGCCGTAGTTTGAGCACCGTCAAGGTTCCAGACAATCTTACCCGGTATCGATTGATGGCGGTGGTTAGCGCAGGTGCCGAGCGATTTGGCCAAGGCTCTTCTGCATTCACTGTCAACAAGCCGCTTATGGTAGAGCCGGTGGTGCCTCGCTTTGCTCGTTTGGGCGATGAGGTTCTGATCAAGGGGATTTTACACAATACAACGCTAGAAAAACGTGAGGTGGAGTTATCGTTGCAACTTGATGCGGGGGCCTCGTTTATCATCGAGAAGCGGTCGTTTGGGGCTGCCGTCGAAGTTGGAGCTGAGCCTTCGAAGCTGTTGCGGAAAGTAACTGTGCCAGCGGGAGCCTCGGTAGCGACGGCTTTTCCTGTGCGATTTGAGGGTCTTGGTGAGACCGTTTGGAAATGGAGTGCGAAGAGTGTCGGGGGTGGTTCCTCATTGATGGACGCGACCGAATCCCGATTCGAAGTTTCACATCCCGTGCCTGAACTTAAAGAAGTGCGTTATGCCCGTGTTACCAACCCTTCTAAACCAACACCTGCGCCATCCGCACCGCCCACGACCAAAGTTCAATCTAAAAGCAAAACCAAGGAAAAAGCAAAACCTAAACTGGTAGTGAACGCCGAACCTCAAGGGCCATTGAATCTGCTGGCAAAGGTCAACCCTGAGATCTTAGAAGCCCAGGGAACCGTCAAAGTTAACCTCACAACCACCCGGCTCACTGAAGTGCGAGATGGTTTAGACTATCTGCTGAAGTATCCCTACGGGTGTGTTGAGCAGACGACATCTGCGACCATGCCGTGGCTTGCCTTGGGTGGGTTTCAGAATCTGTTTCCGCAGCAATTGGACCCTGAACGCTCAGGTGAGGCGATCCAAAAGGGCGTCAATCGGCTGCTCCAGATGGTCGTTGAGGGTGAGGGTGGCCTTGCTTACTGGCCGGGAGGAACTGAGCCCAATCTCTGGGGTTCGGCCTATGGTGGATTGATGCTGTTGCGTGCCCGAGATGCCGGGGCACAAATGCCAGCGGAAGTGGTTGATGCTTTGATGGAATATTTGGCGAAAAAGTTGCGTGGTCTCGACACAGAGACAGACCCATACATCGTCACGGATGCGGCCTTGTCTCTTTACACGCTCGCGAAAGCCAAACGAGCAGAGCCTGCTTATCACACGCTGTTATTTGATCGGCGAGGGCGATTGCCTGAAGCGGCTAAGCTTTATCTTTCCCTGGCGATGCTCATATCCGACGGTTCGGAGGATCAAGTTAAAGTGCTAATGGGTGTTGGAGATTCCGGAGAGTCGCAGGTGCCTGTGTCTGGTTCTGGATCACGTCACTGGGCGGGTGACGGTCCAAACAAAGCACTTCGATTGCTAGCTTACACGCACATGGGTTTAGTCCAGTATGCTGACGCAATCGCGAATGAACTTTGGAGTGATCGCAACTTGAATGGGGAGTGGGGGAATACCTATTCCAATGCGTGGACGCTTACGGCCTTGGCTGCATATGAGCGCAGTCGCCAAGCCACCGGCCGTCCAATAAGCGCCATGGTAGCTTGGGGTGATATCCAAGAGACGGTGCAACTGAGTGCTGAAAAGCCCCAGGCTGAAATTGAGTTTTCGCTTGCTGCCAAACGAGCAAACATGCCCCTGACGGTTCAGGTGCCTAAAAACGAATCGGCTTGGGTGCGTACGGAAGTCCGCGGGCATCCTCGAGGTCGCGAGTTTGCAGGCGAAAACCATGGGTATGGCATTACGCGGGAATACCGAAAGGTCTTGCCCGATGGTAGCACAGCACCCGCTGACGATTTGCGAGTGGGTGACCTCATTCGGATCTCCCTCGGAATCGACATTGGGGGAGGAGATCGATATTTGGCCATAGAAGACTCACTACCATCGGTTTTTGAGGCCATGAATCCAGCCTTTGAAACGCAGAGTGAACGTCAGGATGATGCATTCGACGATTATGAACTCTGGTTCTGTGATCACCGCGAACTGCATGCCAATCGCGCCCTTTTCTTCACGGATCATGCGCCAGCAAAGGGTAAGTTTGTTCTTCATTACTTGGCCCGGGTCATTGCCGAAGGCGATACCGTGGCTCCTCCGGCCAAGATTGAGGCGATGTATGAGCCTTCCAAATACGGTTTAAGCCCAATTCAAAGAGTGATCACTCTTCCCGGTGGCAACGGCAAGGTGGCGGAAAGGTAGGAACTGCCTGTTTCGGCTTCACCCGATGCCTTGGATTGCCAGCAGGCCCATGAATACCTTTGCACTTGGTGATGCCGTGTGTCCTGAGCGACTCAGCAATGCTACTTGTCGTTCCGCTGGATTGTCACGCAAGCGAAGGACAGCGCAGCCTGTGGAGGGTTGGCGAGTCGCAAGTTGGGGAAGTATGGCGATCCCAAGTCCTGCAGCCACAAGGGATCGAATTGTTTCCAGCTCACTGCTTTCACAAGCGATTCGAGGTTCGAATCCCGCTGCGCGACAAGCCGAAAGGGCCGTGTCGCGAGCGCGCCCTTTATACAGTATAAAAGACTCCTCTGCGAGTTTGGCGAGATAGATGGTCTTTTGGTTGGCCGCGGGATTTGACTTCGCCATTAGCGCCACAAAAGGCTCGGTGAAAAGCGGATGCTCATCAAAGCTGCCGCTGCTGGTTGGAAGTTGTACGATACCGAACTCCACTCGCCCAGTCTCCACCCACTGTGCCACCGCTTCCGACGTGCCTTCAAATAGTGCTAATTCGACGAGCGGATGACGTTTGCGAAATGCCGAGATGACATGGGGCAATAGGCATGCACTGACTGAAGGAATGGTGCCAATGGTGAGACGTCCGCCACGCAAGCCAACGAGATCGCGCACTGCTCGCTTTGCCGTCTCAGCACGTTCGAGGAGCGCTTCAGCATGCTGGCGTAAAGTCTCACCTGCGAAGTTGAGAACGGTCTCCCGGCGTCCCCGATTGAAGAGCGGCGTTCCGAGTTCGGCTTCAAGCTTGCGAATCTGCTCACTTAAAGCGGCTTGAGCTAGATGCAGATGAGCGGCAGCGCGCGTGAAACTGCGTTGCCGTGCGGCTTCCAGGAAGTACTCGAGTTGATAAAGGTCCATCGGAAAATCCAGCAATATTGATCGGAAAGAACTGTTTTACCAGTTCTAAAACCGAACGATATAGAACACCATGAGCCGACTGTGCGTCCATACCATCACCACGAAGCCGTTGAGCCTTGAGCAATGCCTCACTGAGTTTCCAAAGCGTGGCGTGAGCGGTATCACCATCTGGAGGCAGGCTCTTGAAGGTCGTGATTTGAATGCGGTGAAGCGTCAGACGGCCGATTCGGGCATGGACGTGGTCAGTTTGTGCCGCGGCGGCTTTTTTCCTGCCAAAACGGCAGCGGATCGCCAAAAGGCCATCGACGACAATTTGCTCGCCATCGAGCAAGCGCAAGTGATCGGCGCTCCGCTCATCGTTTTGGTTTGCGGCGCCGTTCCAGGGCAGTCGCTGGTTGAGTCGCGCAAGCAGATCACCGAGGGCATCGCGGCTTGTTTGCCTGTGGCGGAGGCTGCTGGCGTCAAGCTCGCTATTGAGCCGCTACACCCGATGTATGCCGATGACCGCAGCGCGGTGAACACGATGCGTCAGGCACATGAGATTTGTGAGGCGCTTGGCTCGCCAAAGTCGGTGGGCATCGCGGTTGATGTTTACCACGTCTGGTGGGACCCTGAGTTGAAGGCGCAGATTGATCTCGCGGGCCAAACCGGTCGTCTGCATGCCTTTCATATCTGTGATTGGAGGACGCCCACCACCGATCTCCTCAACGACCGAGGCCTCATGGGCGAAGGTTGCATCAACCTCCGTGAAATCAGCGACTGGGTGGACGCCTCCGGCTTCATCGGCCATCGCGAGGTCGAAATCTTCTCCAACCGCTGGTGGAGCGGCAATCAGGGTGAGTTCCTCGATCAAATTGCCTCCAGCTACTCACGGCTCTATGCTTGAACCCTCCGCCATGCTCCTGCACCTTCAGCTTCTTTGCTTCATGTCTGCCAGTTCCTTGCTGGCGGAGCATCCGCTCCAGCAGCGTGAACAGTGGCAGCTTGAAGACCCTGCCGCCTGGGAATGGCAGGGGGTGGGTGATGCGACGACGCTGGTGCTCAAAAAGCCTTCTCAAACCAAGCCGAAGGTACGCAGGCCGTTCAATCTGGCGTGGTTTAGCGGCGTGGAGTTGGAGTCGTTCATGCTGACTTGTGAGGCTCGGCTGGATGTCTTCAATAAGGGCAACAACGACCTCTGCATCGCCCTTGGTGGAGTGAGTGAATCGGAGTTCTACTACGCTCATCTCGGCGAGACGGCGGACGGCGTGCATCTGCACCTGCATGTGGTGAATAACGCGGATCGCAAAGCTATCACGACGACGCGTGTGAAGGCTTTGCCTTGGAGGCCGAACCACTGGCATCAGATCAAACTGGTGCGCAATGCCTCCTCTGGCAGCATCAAGGTCTGGTTTGATGATCAAGTCGTGCTTGAAGCCAGCGACAAGACTTTCGGCAAGGGTCGCATTGGATTGGGTTCCTTTGATGATCTGGGTGCTTTTCGGAAGGTCGTCATCACGCCTAGTTCTGCTCCATGATGAAGATACGCCCATCCATCCGCACGCAGATAAGCGCCATCATCTCCACACTGATCTGCACAGCCGTCACCACACAGGCACTCGGCGCCGAAAACTGGATTTACCTGGACAATGGTCACATCCGCCTCGGTATGAATATGGATGCTGGCGGCAGCATCGGCTGGCTTTCGCCCTCTCGTTCGTCGGACAATGTCCTGAATGCCTTTGACCATGGGCGCTATGTTCAACAATCGTTTTATGGCGACAAAGATGGCTCCGACTGGAACGGAAAGCCCTGGTGCTACAACCCTGTGCAAGGTGGAAGTTGGAAAGGCAAACCTGCCACCGTGCTTGAATCCAAAGTGGAGGGACACAGCCTCTATGTGAAGACTCGCCCGCGCCAGTGGGCCAGCGGTGAGGAGGTCAATGACATGATCATGGAGCAGTGGCACCGCGTAGATGGCGGACTGGCACGACTCCGCTATCGCATGACTTACACGGGAAAGACGGCTCATCAAAGTCGCAAGCATCAAGAACTGCCCGCCGTGTTTGTGAACCCCCAGCGGCACACGCTCGTTTATTGCGACGCCAAGGTACCCGCCTGGACTGACGCACCGCTCACTCGTAGGCAACCCGGACCACCCGGCACGCAGGGGAATATCTTCCACAGCAGCGAACGCTGGGCCGCCTGGGTCGATGACCGGGATCAAGGCATCGGCGTAATGTTTCCACACACTGAAATGGCGACCTCCTACCGTGTCAGCGACAGCGGCGTGGGCGACTGCTCCTACCTCGCGCCATTGCAGACCTGGGCGCTCCAGCCTGGCATGAGCTTCGAGTTCGAGACTGTGCTTGCTCTCGGCACTACGCAGCAGATTCGCAGTGTGTTTGCAAAGCTCGTTCAGCAGACGGCAACGCAGCCCATCGTCGAGATCATCGCTGGAGGTGGCCGCGCTGTGGAAAACAAGCCCGCGACGGAGTGCCAAATCAAACAGCCTTTTGGCATCGCCTTTGATCCGCAGGACAACATGTTCATATGCGAGGAGACGAATCGCATTCTCCGTGTGGATGCCAAGACAGGACTGCTCAGCATTGTGTCTGGCTCCAAGCCAAAAGATGCCCCCATTGGCGATGCAGGCCCCGCCGGAGAAGCCAGTTTCAACGCCCCGCACAACCTCATTGCCGATACTGCGGGAAATCTTTACATTGCCGACACCTTTCACTACCGCGTCCGTCGCATCGATGCCCAGACCGGTATCGTCACCACCCTTGCTGGCAATGGCGACAAGGAGATCTCCGGCGATGGCGGCCCTGCTGTAGCGGCCGGGCTTGGTTGGATTGCCTGCCTCGCCTTCAATCATAACTGCACCCAGCTCAGCATCAGTGGCGATGGCAAAAGCGGTATCCGCGTGGTGGACATGAACACCGGACTCATCAGCACCCTCACGGGAATCAGCGGCAGTCGCGCCCATGCCGTGGACTCCAAGGGTAACGTCTTCATCACTACACGCTCCGGTGTGCGCATGAGGAACCCCGACGGCAAAGTCCAAACTCTCGAAGACAACACTGCCATCCCACCACTCGCAGGTGTCAAGCACCTATGGGCAGATCGCGATGACAACATTCTCATCGCCGACGCCAGCAATCATCGCATCCGCAAGTTCATCGTCGCTGAGAGCAAGCTCATCACCCTTGTCGGTAACGGAGCCAAAGGCAGCGAAGGCGTCCCCGGGCCAGCGCTGCAAGCCTTGCTCGGCGAACCCCATGGCGTCGTTACTCATCCCCGCACTGGCGACATTTACATCGCGGACTCGCGCAATCATCGCGTGCTGCGCATCAAGCAGCATCCGTGAAACATCCGCCAAACTCATGAAGCACCTCGTCATCGTCTTGATTGCCAGTTTCGCGAATCTGCATGCAGCTGAGCCGCTGATCGCCTTTCCGGGCGCCGAAGGTTACGGTCGTTTTGCCAAAGGCGGGCGTGGCGCAGATGTTTATCATGTGACGAACCTCAACGACAGTGGCGAGGGCAGCCTGAGGGATGCGATCAAGACGAAGAAGGCTGATGTGCCGCGCACGGTGGTGTTTGACGTCGGTGGAACGATCTCGTTGAAGAAGGAGTTGCGCATTGAGAGTGTCAAGGGCCTCACCTTGGCTGGGCAAACGGCTCCAGGTGGAGGAATCACCCTGCGGGACCACGGGATCGACTTTCGCAAGTGCTCGGATGTCATCGTGCGCTTCATGCGCTTTCGGTTGGGCGATGAGACGAAGACCTCCGAGGATGTGATCGGTTTCGGCCCCGAGGAGGGCACTTGCCGGGATGTGATCCTCGATCATGTGACGGCGACATGGGGCATCGACGGCATCATGGACGTGTATGCGGCGGATCGTTTTACGATGCAGTGGTGCCTGTTTGGCGAGGCGCTCAACGACAGCACGCATCACAAAAAGCAGCCGCACGCGATGCTGATGTCCTTCCGCAAGATCAAGGGCAACATCAGCATCCATCACAACCTGCTCTTTAGCAGTCGCGACCGCCATCCGACGCTCGGCGGCTACCCACCGCCGGAGAGTGATGCGAATTCGATCTTCGATTTCCGCAACAATGTCATCTACAATTGGGAAGGTGCCTGCAACCTCGCCACCGGCCGCTTCAACCTCGTGGCGAACTATTGGCGGCCAGGGCCGAACACTGACTTCAAGCGCGACTTCTTTCCCATCGCTCCGAAAGCTGAGGCACAGAACGTGACGACCGGCTTCCTCAACGGCAATGTCTTTGAGTGGAAGCCAGAATGGAACACGTGCAACTACGCCGCCTTCCAATGGGGCGCGCGCGGCGGCAAATACATCGGAGAGGTGACGAAAGAGAAGTTCGCGCAGGCCACCGAAGTCGTGCCTGAAAGCGAGCGACCGGTCACGCAAAGCGCGGAGTTGGCCTATGAACTCGTCTTGACGAAAGCGGGAGCCAGCAAGATACGCGATGAGGCGGATCAACGCATTATCTCGGGCGTGAAGGACCGCACGCATCGCCGCATCGATAGTCAGAAGGAAGTCGGCGGCTGGCCGCAGCTCGAATCCGGCACCGCGCCGACTGATCTGGATCGCGATGGCATGCCGGACGCGTGGGAGAAAGCGCACGGCCTCAACATTGCTGATCCCGCTGACCGCAACGCCACGCAGAACGATGGCTACACAAACTTGGAGCACTATTTGAACTCGCTCGTCCCTTGATACCCTCTCACGGCAACCAACCTATACCCTTCCTATGAAAACACAACGAATCGGCATCATCATGAACGGCGTCACCGGACGCATGGGCACCAATCAGCACCTCATCCGCTCAATCAAGGCGATCCGCGACCAAGGCGGACTCAAAGTGAATGATGAGCTGGCTTTGATGCCCGATCCCATCCTTACCGGACGCAATCATGACAAGCTCGCGGCCCTCGCAGCGCGCACGGGCGTGACGCGTTTCACGACGGACGTCGATGCAGCGCTTGCAAACCCAGATGACGAGATCTTTTTCGACGCTAGCGGCACGCTGCAACGAGCGGGCTTTGTCGAAAAGTCCGTGAAGGCGAAGAAGGCCATCTACTGCGAAAAGCCAACAGCGGTGGAAACGGCGGAAGCGCTGCGCCTTGCCAAACTCTGTGAGGACGCTGGCGTCAAAAACGGTGTGGTGCAGGATAAGCTGTGGCTGAGTGGCATCCGCAAATTCAAGCTGCTGAAGGATCAGGGCTTCTTCGGCCGCATTCTCAGTGTGCGCGGCGAGTTCGGCTATTGGGTCTTCACCGGTGAGGACGGCGACCAGCCAGCGCAGCGTCCGTCTTGGAACTACCGCAAAGAAGATGGCGGTGGCATCATCGTCGATATGCTCTGCCACTGGCGTTACGTGATCGACAATCTCTTTGGCAAAGTGAAGGCCGTGAGCTGCATGGGGGCCACGCACATCCCGAAACGCATCAATGAGCGCGGCAAGGAATACGCCTGCACCAGCGATGACGCCTGCTACGCCACGTTCGAGTGTGAAGACGGTGTCATTTGCCAGTTCAACAGCTCGTGGACCGTGCGCGTGCGCCGTGACGATCTGCTGACGATGCAGGTGGATGGCACGCATGGAAGCGCGATTGTCGGCTTGCGTGACTGTTGGGTGCAGAGCGCGGGGGTGACACCACGCCCGATCTGGAACCCCGACATCCAGCAGCCGATCAATTTCTTCGAAGGCTGGCAGAAGGTCCCGGACGCCACGACCTATGACAACGCCTTCAAAATCCAATGGGAGGCCTTCTTGAAGTACGTCGCCTTGGATACACCCTTCCCGTGGACGCTGCGGGAAGGTGCCAAAGGCGTGCAACTCGCCGAACTCGGCCTGCAAAGCTGGGAACAACGCAAGTGGCTCAATGTGGAGCCATTGGTCTAACAAAGCAGAAACCACTCACGATCTCCATGAAATCACTCATCTCCAAACCCGAAGACCTCACTCCGAACACAGCTTGGCTGGAAACCAAATGGGCTTGGACGGGTGAGGAAGAACTGATCGATCACACGACCAAGCCTCGCCTCTGCGCGGCGGCGTTATTACCCTTTCGGGATCAAAAACCGGACTGGGAGGGCTTCATCGGGAGTCTGCGCTGGATGCAGGCCACAGCGGATCATTATGGGGTGGAGTTTGTGCCGGTGCTGAATGCGGATACGGGCTACATCTTCGACATGGATGACTCGCAGTATGCGGAAGTGCTAAGGCGCTTTCGCGCGGAGTTTCCGACAACGAAGTTCATCGCGGGTGTCACGGCTCGAGGTGCTCAGGATGACACGTGTTTCAAATCCGAGCGCTATCGTCCGCTGATTGATATCGTGCAGGAGCATGACCATTGCGAGGTGATGCTCATGACCTCGAAATGGCTCAGTGCGCTCGATCCCGAGCCTTGCCGCGATGCTTACCACGAGATCGCCGAGTGGTTGATTCGTCCGGGTATCGTCCACGCCCTGGAGCCATCTTTCGTGCCGTGGGCGCGTCCGTTTGGCCCATGGCTGCTGCATCAACTTGCGATGCACCCCAAGTTTATCGGTGGTAAGATCAGCACCTTGGACGAGCCACACTTTCTCTACTGGGCAGCGATGTGCCGCGATCTCGGGCTCGATTTCGCTCCTCACAGTGGGGATGATTTTGGCATCGCCACCGCCATCAAACTGGGCCTGCCGCTGCTGATCGGAGCCGCGGTGAGTGGAGCGCCACTCATTTGCGCCGCCAAGGACATGTGGCTCACTGATGATTCACCCCTGAAGAAGTTCCCCACCGGCACAGGTCGTTTTGACACGCGTGTCTATAAAGTCTTTGAAGCCTTCCAGTCTCTGGAAGACCAAGTCTTCCGCCTGGATGCCAACATGAGCGCCTCTGCATACAAACACAGTACGGCGCACGTTCTGCACAACCTGGGTATCATCGCTGCACCCGAGGCGCACCCCGCCTGCAAAGACCTGCGAGGTGCTGATGAAGCCTCTCGCATGGCCGAAGCCCTGCGCCGCCCAAAACGTGTAGCGGGACGTCTTGGCATCAACTTTTAACGAAATGATTCGTTAGGAGTCGGGGTTTTGGAGCCCAATTTGACCGCTAATCGGACAGCCTCCACGAGGCTGCTGCCGCTAGCTTTCCCTTGCCAAGCAATGTCACATGCTGTGCCATGGTCGACACTTGTGCGAATGATTGGCAGGCCGAGCGTTGTATTCACGGCGGTATCGAAAGCGAGAGCTTTAAGGGGAATGTGGCCCTGGTCATGGTACATGCAGATGAAGGCATCAGTGCTGCGGCGTTTGGCTGGAATGAAGGCCGTATCCGGTGGCAGTGGACCTTCGATGTTAATGCCCTTGGCACGTGCGGCCTCTATCGCCGGAATGATCAGGGTCTCTTCTTCGCGATTCCCGAATAACCCATGCTCGCCAGCATGAGGATTGAGCCCAAGAACGGCAATTTTCGGTTCTGTTCCTCGAATACGACGCATGGCATCGGCTGTCAGCTCGATGACGTCCAAAATGCGTTCCAGAGTGAGTAACCCAGGCACTTCATGGTAGCCGCAATGAACGGTGACGAAGCTGGCACGGACTTCGTCGCTGTATTGAAACATACAGGCCCGGTTGGCGCCGGTTTTGTCTGCGAAGATTTCGGTGTGGCCTGGGTACATGATGCCTGCGGCACGAAGGGCCTCTTTGTTTAGTGGAGCCGTTGCAACGGCGGCAACTTGTCCGGCCATGGCCGCTTCGATGCTTTTCTCTACATAAAGATAACCGGCGGAACCGGTCCTGGCGCTCACGACTCCCGGAGCGAAGTCTTCGGCATTAAAGCCAAAGATATCCAGCACGGCCGGTTCAGTCACCTCGACATGCTGCTCGGCCCAGTCAATCTCAGAGATGATCCGTTTGGCAGGAGGCAGGCCTGTTTGACGAGCGCAGCGAGCAAGCAAGCGAGCATCCCCAAAGATGATGGGAGTGGCAAAGCTACACACTTCCTGGTTTACAAGCAGTTGCAGACAGACCTCAGGACCAACCCCGGCAGGGTCTCCCATGGTAATGGCGATGACAGGTTTGATCATGATTGGAATGCGATTGACGAAGCAGAAACTGCCATTTTGTATCATGCCCGATTGCGACCTTCGAGCAAGCACTTCGCTTTACGTAAGCAGGCGCTGCACTGACATGGCGAAGTGAACGCAATAGGCGGGATTGAGCGATAAAGCGCATTTCGCACAGTCTTTGTCGTGGACAATTAGAGGCGCAGGTGACGAAATAGGGGTTTACCATGAAATCCGCCGCCGTCGTTAACTTCGCCCCTGAAAAGGGCTCCGTCGAAATCCGTGAGATCGAAAAGCCGTCCATCGGCACCGAAGACGTGCTCCTCGAAGTCGCCAACGTTGGCGTCTGCGGCTCGGATCTGCATCAGTGGACCTCCGATCACTCCTGGCCAGTGAACTATCCCGTGGTGCTCGGGCATGAGTTTGGCGGACACATCGTCGAGGTCGGTAAAGATGTGGAAGGGTGGAAAGAGGGAGATCGAGTGGTGTCGGAGACCGCCGCCATTATCAGTCCGAACAATCCGATGACCAAGCGGGGTCTGTATAATTTGGATCCCACACGCAAAGGATTTGGTTATGGGGTGAACGGTGCGATGACCAAATTTGTTCGTGTACCAAGTCGAATCTTGCATTCGATCCCTGCGCATTTGCCCTTTGAGCAAGCCTGTCTGACGGAGCCTTGCTGTGTCGCTTACAACGCGGTGGTCAAGAACGCCCGAATTGAGCCTGGAGATCGAGTGGTGGTCCTGGGTCCTGGCACCATCGGAATCCTATGTGCAGCGATGGCGCGGTTGTGTGGTGCGGAAGTGGCCATCGTTGGACTACCCCAGGATGCCCACCGTTTGGAGTTAGCCCGCAAGCACTATGGCTGTGAAGTGATCATTGGTGATGCAAAACCTTGGGCGATCGAGCGGGACGGCCTTGGGTGTGATGGAGTCATCGATGCAGCAGGAGCCAGTGTTACACTCAAGATTGCCTTAGAGATCGTGCGTCCTGCTGGCTGGATTAGCAAGGTGGGCTGGGGCCCTCAGCCACTAGGCTTCAACATCGACCCCTTGGTTCAAAAAAACATCACTCTTCAAGGCAGTTTCAGTCATAACTGGCCCATTTGGGAACGCGTTATTGCTCTGTTATCAAGTGGTCAATTTGATGTTCAGCCTATCATTGGAGGAGTGTGGCCTGTGACGGAATGGTACGAGGCCTTTGAAAAGATGCACATGGGCGAGGTCGTTAAAAGTGTCTTGCGTCCGGTTTAGTTTGGTCGCTGGCGATGCTGCAAGTCAGCAACCGCGACTTGGCAACAAGCTTATTGTAGGCTTTTGTGACCTTTATCATGAAAGTCCATTTATTCATTCTCTCTCTTACAATCGCTTGGTCAGTCACACAGGCTCGTGATTTTCGTGACTTGACCAATCTGGAAGGCAAGACCATCAAAGCTGAGTTGTTGGACCTCACCCAGGACGGAATCGTCAAAGTGAATGTCAATCTCCGCCCGTTTGAGATTCCGCTTAGCCAGCTATCCATCGAAGATCAGGCATGGATCAAGGCTTGGAATTCCAAACGCAAGACTGGCACTCAGGCGTCTCCCTTCACTCGAGAAATCTTCTCCGATGATTTTTCAGCCGGTGCCTTCGGCGAACGTTGGGGCCATTATAAGAGTGCCAGTGTTGTCGCAGATGGCGTTTTGGTTGGAATCACGCCGAACGGATCAGATCATTCGGCCGTCGATAACATCAAGATTGAAGGTGAAAAGGATCTCGAAGTGGAGGTCAAGTTTCAGTTCCTTAGCCCGCAAGCGAAAAGCTTCAATCTCTGGTTTGACGACAAGAATCTCAAGTCATCCCACGCGGGGCATGTGTGCCAAGTGACCGTCAGTCCAACGCAAGTCGTTATGAGCGACGCAAAAACGGGTGCCTTCACTCTTGAAAACGGCCTCTATGATAGGAAGAAGGCCAATCAATTGACCCAGGACGAAAAAGCCATGCTTGAAACAAAGACTGCGAAAGTCCCAGCACAGATCGAATTGAACAAATGGTACACGCTGGCGGCCCGAACGCAGGCCGACGAGATCGAGGTTCTTATCGACGGCAAACAGATCGGAAATTTCAAGTCACCGGGTGTTGCCCATGAAACGAAATCCTTGATTAGTCTGACAACGAATGCGGTGGACGTGCAGTATGATGATTTCCGAATTCGGGGTGTCGCAAGAATGGATTAGAGCCAACAACTTGATATGATAATCTATGACTCGGATTTCCCTTTGGTTACTAGCTGCTGTTCAACTGGCTGGCGCCACTGATATCACACTCAAGCCAGGGAACTTGGCTGAGGCGCTCGAACAGGCCCGCAAGGCTCCCAAACCGGTGCGCATCGTCGTCGAGGACGGCGTGCATCCGATCACGGAGACCATCACACTCGGCCAAGACGACTCGCAGGTTACGTGGAGCGGCAAGAACGCCGTCTTCATGGCTGGCGAGCCGATCACCGGCTGGGTCAAAGAGGGTGAGATGTGGAAAGCCACGCTGCCGGACAAAGCGTGGAAGTTTGAGCAACTGTGGATCAATGGCCGCCGCGCGACGCTGGCTCGCTCGCCGAACAAGGGCTACCACCACATCACCGAGGCCGTCGGAGCGGGTGTGTTTCCGGATTTGAAGGAGAACATGAATTTCCATGCCTTCAGCATCCCCTCCGAGCAGTTCAATGTGCTCAAATCCATCCCGCAGCCCGAGCGCGACGACGTGTTGCTCACCGTGACGCATGCCTGGGCCGTGGGGCAGTGCCGCATCAAGGCGCTGAATGATGAAGCGCTCGCCCTGCAGATCAAAGGACGGGCGCGGTATCCCTTTGTCGAGTTCGAGCCGGATCAGCGCTTCTGGATGGAGAACTATCGCGCGGCGCTGGATGCGCCGGGCGAGTGGTTTCTCGACAAGGCGAAGGGCGAGGTGCTTTACCTGCCGTTGCCGGGCGAGGACATGACGAAGGCGGAAGTCGTCGCGCCAGTGGTGACGAAGTTCATCGTGATGAAAGGCGCTCACGACGTGCGCTTTGAAGGCATCTCGTTTCGATTCAGCCAGCATTTGTATCCGGCGGATGGTTTGCACGACGGTCAGGCGGCCACGACCAGCGATGGCTGCATCGAGATCGGGGACTCGCGAGGCATTCACTTTGAAAACTGCGAGATCGCGCACACCGGCCTGCATGGCATCTGGTTCAAGAACGGCTGCGCAAACTCCTCCGTGAAGCATTGCCACCTCCACGACCTCGGCGGCGGCGGCGTCTATGTCGGTGAAACGGCCCGGCCTAATGAAGAACGTGTAAATCATCACAT